>JBGPDH010000184.1:0-7951 GCA_041482195.1 Verrucomicrobiia bacterium | reverse complement strand
TTCCTCAAAGAGACCCGCTGGGCAGTTAGTCACCCGCTCAACCCTTTCCCGCAGCTTCGTTCAACCCGGGAATGCAAATAACCCTCCGCGCTGCGCTCCGGGTTATCTACATTCCTTCAGTTGTTAGGTGTCTGGGCTTCTAGAATCATAAACTTGGAACCTTGATACTGCCCAGCGGCTCGCGCTTACCATCCGGGCTGGAATAAAACACCGAATAATCCCCGCCTGCAAGCTTGCCCAAATCTGCCGGGGGACAACTTGCATCTCTCTTGCCGGGAAGAACTGTGCAAACCGTGATAAAAACATTCGTGGAATGAACATGAACCGTGGGGAAATCACAGGCGAGTCCGGAATAGCCCGTGGTCGGATGAACTGTGATGGTCTGTGTGCCGGAAATGTCGCATCGAATGGGCAAAATAACGTGCTTCCGGTCGTCGCGGTGTGGTGTGCCGATGGCTAAACCACCGACAGACTGAACGAACTGCCAATCGCGCGACGTGCTAAAAATAGATGAGCCAAAGCTCTGACGAATCGCCATCGCGATAAATAGCAGGCCGATAATCAAAGCAAACCATATGAGCTTGGTTTTCACGATGTGCATCGAGACACCTAACATTATTAATAAAAGACGAAATCGTCGGTTTATCAAGTTGTTTTCGTTAACGTTTTCGACCGTCGGTTCACCCGGTTCAATAAATTCGATTGCGCTTTACGTGTCAACGTATTAGTTATCTGCTGTTCATGGGTTTGTAAAGCGTCATTGCCTTATGATGGGCGTGCTTTGACTCCTGATAAACCGACGATTTTGTCGGTTTATCAGGCGTTTATTGACCGGGCAAAACCGACAGAACAGCAGGAAGAAAGGCGGGTTGGTTATGAACGAAATTCAGTTTCGGCAGTGGCCGGAGGTGTTGGCCCAAACGCATCTGCCCGAACGCCAAAAGGCGTCCTGGGCCATCACCCTGCGCTGGTATCTGAACTTCTGCCGCCGGGGACGGGCGGCCGTCACGGTCCAATCGGCGCGCGATTTCATCGAGTGGGCCGAGAAAGAGAAGCAGCCTGAGCTTTGGCAATTGGAAAGCTGGAAAGAGGCGATCCGGTGGTTTTTCCGGGAGGGGAAGCAGCAAGTTGTCAAAGCACCTCACCCCGACCCTCTCCCCATCCCGCAAACGACGGCGGGACGCGGAGAGGGAGAGAACATTCCGGCCTGGAAGGCGGCCTATCTGACCGTGCTGCGTCGGGAGCACTACGCGTACCGGACGGAGGGAAGTTATCTGGTCTGGCTGGAACGCTTTGCCCGCTTTTGCGGCAGCGAAGATTTGCAGAGCCGGGGGCCGGAGGACATCAAAGCGTTTCTGGATGAACTGGCCGTGAACGAGCACTTGAGCGCCAGCAGCCAGAAGCAGGCGTTGAACGCGGTTGTGTTCCTGTTGCACAAGGTCTATGGCAAGGAGTTGGGGGACTTCTCCGATTACCGCCGCGCGAAGGTTCGGCCTCACGCACCGACCTGGTTGACGGCCGAGGAGACGACGCGGTTGCTGAAAGAGTTGGAGCCTCGTTGGAGGCTGCTGACGGGCGTGGCCTTCGGAGGCGGGTTGCGCCTGATGGAACTGCTGCGGTTGCGTGTCAAAGACGTGGATCTGGAGGAGAGGATCATAACGGTTCGGGCGGGCAAAGGGGGCAAGGACCGGTTCGTGCCGCTGGCGGAGGTGATGGTCGAAGACTTGCACAAGCATTTGGAGGGGGTCCGGCGGTTGTATGAACAGGATCGCCGGGATGGGGTGGCTGGAGTGTGGCTGCCCGACGGATTGGAGCGCAAGTATCCCAAGGCGGGCGAAGAATGGCCGTGGTTCTGGTTCTGGCCAGAGGATCACTTGAGCCGGGACCCGCGCAGCGGCCTGTTTCGGCGCCATCATCTGTCGGACTGGGAATTTCAACGGAGGATCAAAGCCGCGGGCGGCAAGGCCAGGTTGAACAAGCGGGTGACGCCGCACGTGCTGCGCCATTCGTTTGCCACCCAGTTGGTGGACGGCAAGTGTGACATCCGCACGTTGCAGGAGTTGCTGGGCCACAAGAGCGTCGAGACGACGATGATCTACACCCACGTGATGAAGCGGCCTGGATTGGGGGTCAAAAGCCCATTGGACAACTTGTGAAGGGCGCAACTCGGAGCGGCGCTCAGGAGGGTTTAGCCGGACGTTGAGAAGGTGATTCCGCCAGCGCTTCGACCTTCTCCATGACACTGGCCAGGGTCACCAGCCGGCTACGGATGCGGCGGCGCAACAGTTCGTCCATTTCAGCGGCCGACCGACGGGGCTGATCGAAATCCAAAAGGTCAATCGGGCCGGTGTTCGCGCTGTCCAGTTGGGTGGCGCCAGCGAAGGCGTTGGGAGCGGCGATCTTGTCCAAACATTTCCAAACGCGCGCGTCCCAGGGTGCCTCATCCAGCGGCGTGAGAAAAGGCGGACGGGCGAGCAACGATTCGCCCTGGCGCGCCAGTTTGTGCAGGTGACTCAACAGCCGTCCGGGCGTGGTGTGGGTGAGCTGAATCATCGGGGCCAAGGATTGGAAATGGATCGAGGTTTGGCAAACACGATTTGAATAGGGTTGAAAGTTGAGATTTAAGGGCCGCGTAAATCGCCTCGCCGCGTAAAACGTTGAACGCGGCTCCGCTCCACGCGGTTTATAAAGAATGGTTGGATATGTTCTACGTTTACGTTCTTCAATCTGAATCTGACCAGGGGTGCTACATTGGTTTCTCGACCGATTTACGGCGACGGTTGAAAGAGCATCAAGCAGGAAAGGTATTTGCGACTTCATATCGCGGGCCGTGGCGTTTGATTTACTACGAGGCTTATTTGGATGAGGAAGATGCGTTGGGGCGGGAGCGGTATCTCAAGAGCGGCGGCGGGCGGCGGGCTGTTGAGGAGTCAATTGCGGCATTATCTTGCAGAGCATCCATTACCGACAACCGCGTGACCGCATAAAGCCACGTAAAACTTCGCCATGTGGCCACGCGGTTTTACGCGGGGGCATGAGGATGTCTCCACGACGATGATATATACCCACGTCATGGGGCAAGGTGGTTGCGGGATGAAAAGCCCGTTGGATTGTCTTTAGGGTCTGGGGTCTTGGATCTGGCATCCGGGTTGGACCGGAAGAAGGGAGTTGGGAGTATTCAGCAGGCAACATTCAACGCTCAACATTCAACATTCAACATTCAACATTCAACGAGCGAAGCGAGGGACTGGCCGGCAGGATCAGCCTTCGTTTGACTACGGCCCGACAAGTGCCGGCGCTCCCGGGGTTTTCCGCCGTTTCACAACGGCGGCTACGGACAGCACGTCACTCCGGCCCTCTGTCCATCCCGCAAACAGCGGCGGGACGCGGAGTGGGAGAAAAAAAAGACGGCGGACGCAGACACGCCGCTACAGTAGATTCTCCAGTCATTAGCGTTCATTAGCGTGGATTAGCGGTTTGCCTCCTCTGTTTTCCCAGTTTGCTCATGTAAAATAATTGAACAGGAGGTAACGAAGAAGCGGGAGGGTCGGCGTACCGCCGATTTAATGACAACCGGCCGGAGTGGTGTCACCAATTTAATTGACAAGCTTTTCCGTGGTTCATTCTTGACGCTCAGGGTCGGCAAAATATGCTCAAGGCCATGAATTGCCCCTCGCGAAGCGCTCCCGACTCCGGGATGTCGCTGGCAGAAGACAGACCCCAAAAAACAACTCCCTGATCACATCACCCTATGCAACTTCACTGGATCGACATAGGCATCATCGTCCTGTACCTGGTCGCCACCATCTTCGTGGGCTTCTGGGTGTCAAAACGGGCGTCCCAGAGCATGAAGCATTATTTCCTGGGTGGCAACAAGCTGCCCTGGTATATGCTGGGCGTTTCGAATGCCTCCGGTATGTTCGATATTTCCGGAACCATGTGGCTGGTTTACGTGACGGCGGCCTATGGCTTGAAAGGTGTCTGGCTGCCCTGGCTTTGGCCGGTCTTCAACCAGATTTTTTTGATGGTCTATATGTCCATCTGGATGCGCCGCTCCAATGTGATGACCGGCGCGGAGTGGATCCAGACGCGGTTCGGAAAGGGACCGGGCGCGACGGCGTCGCACATCATCGTCGTGGTCTTTGCGTTGGTCAGCGTCATCGGCTTTCTGGCGTACGCGGCCAAGGGTATCGGCAAGTTTGCGGGTGAATTCCTCCCGGGCCATCTCTCGGACGATACCTACGCCTGGATCCTGATGGGCATCACCACGTTCTACGTGGTCAAGGGCGGCATGTTCAGCGTGGTGTTCACCGAGGTGGTCCAATTTTGCGTTCTGACGGTTGCCTCCATCGCGATCGGCATTATCGCCATGGTCAAGGTCTCGCCGGACATGTTGAACCGGGTGGTACCGGCTGGCTGGCATGACCTGTTCTTCGGTTGGCAGCTCAATTTGAACTGGACCTCCATTCCTGAAATCAACAACCGGCTTGCCTCGGACGGCTACTCGCTCTTTGGCATTTTCTTCATGATGATGGTGTTCAAGGGGATCCTGGTGAGCGCCGCCGGTCCGGCGCCGAACTATGACATGCAACGGGTTCTGGCCACAAAAGGGCCCCGTGAATCGGCGCTCATGAGTTCGACGGTCAACGTGGTGCTGTTCTTTCCGCGGTATATGATGATTACCGGGCTGACGGTATTGGCTCTGGCATTTTATACGCCGGACCTGGCGGCGATGGGTGACAAGCTGGACCTCGAAAAAATACTGCCGCTGGCGCTGGCGAAGTTTGTGCCGGTCGGCATCCTCGGTCTGCTTATGGCAGGGTTGCTGGCAGCGTTCATGTCCAATTTTGCCGCTACCGTCAACGCGGCGCCGGCCTATCTGGTCAACGACATTTACAAGCGGTACATCAACCCGAATGCCCCGCAGAAACGATACGTGATGCTCAGCTATCTGGCTTCCTTCGGCGTGGTGGTGGTCGGACTCACTTTTGGCATCTTTACCCAGTCCATCAATTCCATCGTGACCTGGATCGTATCCGGTTTATGGGGCGGGTACGTTGTCTCGAACGTGCTGAAGTGGTATTGGTGGCGGTTCAACGGTTGGGGTTATTTCTGGGGAATGGCCGTGGGGATTACCGGCGCGGTGGTGATGGCCTCGAACAAGGTCCTCCCGCATGTGAGCGATATCAACAAGTTCCCGATCATCCTGGTTATCTCGCTGGTGGCGGCCCTGCTGGGAACCTTCCTGACGCCTCCGGACAAGGAAGAAGTCCTGAAGGAGTTTTATCGCCGGGTGCGGCCCTGGGGTTTTTGGGGGCCCATCCGGGAAAAGGTCATGCAGGAAGATCCGGGTTTTCAGCGGAACAAGGATTTCTTCCGCGACATGTTTAACATCATCATTGGCACCATCTGGCAGACCTGTTTCATCGTGCTCGCCATGTTCCTGGTGACCCGCCATTTTCAAAATGCTGCCATCACCCTGGTCGTCCTGGTCATCACCTGTGTTATCCTGAAGAAAACCTGGTACGACCGGTTGCCTCCGCCGACGCCCGATGCCGCGCCGGAACCGCAGGAACAATCGGGTGCCACCAAACCCGCCGCCGGTTAATTTTTTGGATTGGCAAAACAACTATGCGTTTTGGACATTTCGACGACGACCAACGGGAATACGTCATCCATCAACCCAACACACCGTTACCCTGGATCAATTACCTTGGTTGCGAAGCCTATTTCGGAATCATCTCCAACACGGCCGGCGGTTATTCGTTTTATCGCGACGCGCGCCTGCGCCGCCTGACGCGGTATCGCTATAACCACGCGCCGTTCGATGTCGGCGGGCGTTACCTCTACCTCCGCGACAACGACGGCGGCGAGTTCTGGTCGCCTTCCTGGCAACCCACACGCACGAACCTGGACAAATACGAATGCCGACACGGCATGGGCTACACCATCATCGGGTCCCGCTACCGGAAAATTGAAGCGCAGACATGTTATTTCGTGCCGCTGGGCGAGACGCTGGAAATCTGGAAATTCACCGTAACCAATCGCCGGAAAAAAGCGGCCAGGCTCTCCGTTTTTTCCAGCATTGAGTTCTGTCTCTGGGACGCGCAGGACGACGGCACCAATTTCCAGCGTAACTTCAGCACCGGTCAGGTCGAGGTCGAGGATGGGGTCATCTATCACAAGACGGAATACCGCGAGCGCCGCAATCATTTCGCGTACTTCGCCTGCTCGGAGAAGCTTGCCGGCTTCGACACCCAGCGAGACACGTTCCTCGGCGCCTACCGCAGTTGGGACAATCCGGCGGCGGTGGAGCAGGGGAAATCATTCAATTCCATCGCGCATGGCTGGGCACCGCATGGCTCGCATCACGTAAAGGTCAATTTGAAGCCGGGTGAAACCAGGGAAATCATCTTTGTGCTGGGTTATCACGAAAACCCGGTGGAACGGAAATTCGACCCGCCCGATTCACAGACCATCAACAAGCAGACCGTGAAGCCGATCATTGCCAAATATCTCGATGACCAAAACGTCACGGAGGCTTTTGAAAAGCTGCACCGGTACTGGGGCAACCTGCTCGGCATTTATCGGGTGCAATCGCCGGATGTCCATGTCAATCGCATGGTCAACATCTGGAACGCCTACCAGTGCATGGCCACGTTCAACATGTCGCGCTCGGCGTCGTTCTACGAATCCGGCATCGGCCGGGGACTGGGCTTTCGCGATTCGAATCAGGACTTGCTGGGATTCGTTCACATGGTTCCGAGCCGCGCGCGCGAACGAATTCTGGATCTTTCGGCGACGCAGCTTAAAACCGGGGGCGCCTTTCATCAGTACCAGCCATTGACCAAACGCGGGAATCATGATCTCGGGTCAAACTTCAACGACGACCCACACTGGCTTATCATTGGGGTCAGCGCGTATATCAAGGAAACCGGTGACTGGGGCATTTTGGATGAGCGCGTGCAATTCGAGAACGAGTCCGGTTCCGAACAGCCACTGTACGAGCATCTCCGGCGCAGTTTTGATTACACACTCGATCGACTTGGCCCGCACGGCCTGCCGTTGATCGGTCGCGCTGACTGGAATGATTGCCTCAACCTGAATTGTTTTTCCAACACCCCCGGTCAATCGTTTCAAACCACGACGAACAAGGATGGCAAAGTCGCCGAGTCGGTATTCATCGCTGGCTTGTTTGTCCTGGCGGCAAATGAGCTCGCACAGATTGCGGCAAAACGCGGTTTGAAGAAGGATGCTGACCGATGTCTGGCGGAAGCCGCCAAAATGGAGAAGGTCATTCTCAAGCACGGCTGGGACGGCGACTGGTTCGTGCGCGCCTACAACGATTTTGGCCAACCCATCGGCTCGAAGGTGTGCCAGGAAGGGAAGATTTTCATCGAATCACAAGGTATGTGCATCATGGCGGGCATCGGCTTGAGGGACGGGAAGGCCAAACGCACACTGGATTCGGTCAACAAACATCTGGCCACCAAACACGGCATCGTGCTGCAGCAGCCGGCTTTTTCTAAATATTACATCGACATGGGCGAGATCTCCTCGTATCCGCCGGGCTACAAGGAGAACGCGGGTATTTTCTGCCACAATAACCCATGGATCATCATCGCCGAGACCATGGCGGGCAATGGCAACCGCGCGTTCGATTATTATACCCGCATCAATCCGTCGGCGCGGGAAAACATCGGCGAGCTGCATCGCTGCGAACCGTATGTTTTTGCGCAGATGATTGCGGGCAAGGACGCGCCGACGCACGGCGAAGCCAAGAATTCCTGGCTGACCGGCACCGCGGCCTGGACTTATTTTACCGCGACCCAATGGATTCTGGGTATTCGCACTGAATACGACGGACTGCGAGTGGACCCGGTGATTCCGGCCAAATGGAAGGGCTTTACCGTCACGCGCCGGTTCCGCGGCAACACGTACATTATCGAGG
>JBGPDH010000183.1:0-7960 GCA_041482195.1 Verrucomicrobiia bacterium | reverse complement strand
GCCTTAAAAGGGCACTGCTCTACCAACTGAGCTACCAACCCTCCAAAGAATATCATGCTAGAAAAGCCGCCAATACACGCAAGGATTTTCGGTTTAATCGATCAACGCATAACCTAAGGAATTGATTTTCCCGCAATATCTGTCGTTTTGCCTTTTATTATTCAGGGCATCTGGGGTAAAATAGTATTCATTAATACCGCCACGTGCGTGAAATTCTGGGGTGTGCGCGGTTCGATTCCGACACCGGGACCGAAAACAGTACGTATTGGAGGCAACACTTCCTGCGTCGAATTCCGAAGCGGCCGCGAAATCATCATCCTCGACGCGGGCACGGGCTTGCGCACGCTCGGCCAGTCCCTGCTGGCGGAATTCAAAAATCAGCCGCTCAAGCTGACCCTGCTCCTCACCCACACGCATTGGGACCACATTCAAGGCCTGCCGTTCTTCGGGCCGATTTATCATTCCCGTTGCCGATTGCGGATCCTGGGTTGCGAGGGCGCGCGCAAGGGCCTGGTCAGCGTGCTTACCGGCCAGATGGAAAGCACCTACTTTCCGGTGCCGTTCGACAAACTGCCCAGCAACATCGAAATCGAGGAACTCAAAAAGTTTGACTTCAAAATCGGCCCGGTGCGGGTGCGGGTGCTGCGTGCGAATCATCCCGGCATGTGCGTCGGATACCGCCTCTCCACGTCACACGGCTCGGTAGCTTATTTTCCCGACAGCGAACCGCGGCCCGGCGGCGAGGACCAGGAAATGATTAGATTTCTCGACGGCGTGAACGTGCTCATCCTCGACTCGCAATACGACACGCTGGAATACGAACGCCACGCCGGCTGGGGTCACGGCTGCGTGGACGACTCGGTGGCATTGGCGCTGGCTGCCAAAGCGAAACGGCTGTGCCTGTTTCATCACGACCCGGAACGCACCGACAAAGAGGTGGATGCCTTTCTTAAACACGCGCGCCAGCTCGTGACACAGCAACGGGCGAAATTAAAAGTAGACGCCGCCCGCGAAGGAATGACCATTAGACTGGGCGGGTAATAAGGTTCGAATTATGAACAAGGATAGGCTGAACTACCAGCCGCCGATTATCTGTTAGGCTGCTCGGCGCGTCGCATGAAAACACGAATGATACTTTGGTTGGTAGTAACCGTGATTTTATGCTTCGCGGCATTTTGGTATGGCAGAAGTCAGTCGCGGGCAGTTTACGACCAGAATCCGCTGAGAATAGATCTCGCACTTTTGACAAGTTTGCGCGGCGGCGATACCACAAACGTCGTCGAGAAGTTAGATGCCATGCTTGAGTTGGAGACACTGGCTGCGATGCGCAATAGGTCATCGCTGCAAGATCGTGACCGGAAGATTTTAGACCAGACTTTGGAGCGAGTTGCTCGTTACCGGCAGCAGCATCCTTGGCTGATAGACACGAACACAAACGGTTTTGGAAATCCGGCACAGTTGAAGCAGTATGAGGGCTGGATTGCGGAGCAGAAGCAGGTTGAGGCGTTTCTTCACAATTTTGAAGTCACGAACGAGTAGCCTAACACTCGGATAGGCTGCAAATTTTCTTCTTATCCTTTCCGCTTTCGCTCCACTTCAGCGCGACAAGCATACGACCTCAATTCGGCTTTTCGCCGTAGTTGATAGCCATGGCGCCGCCGAGCAGATTGATGACATGCACGTTGGATAAATTCATTTCCCGCATCCTGGCCGCGACGCCTTCCTGCGCCGGATAATGTTTCAACGATTCAAGGATGTAGGCGTAGGCATCCGCATTGCCACAGAACAGCCAGCCCAAGAGCGGCACGGTCATCCTCAGGTGCGCGAAATAAATTGTGCGCCACAGGACATTCGACGGCTTGCCGAAATCCAGCACCACCAGCCGTCCGCCGGGTTTGGCCACGCGCAACATCTCGCCCAAACCGGTTTCCCAACCGGCCAAATTGCGCAACCCGTACCCGACGGTGACGGCATCGAAGGAATTGTCCGGAAAAGGTAGTTGCTGCGCGTCGCCCTGGATGAATTTCGGATTAGGGGTGGTGGACTGTGTATTTTTCGGACGGCGATTTTCCGCGATTTCGAGCATGGCCCGGCTGAAGTCAAGGCCGGTCACTTCTGATCCGCCCCGGGCCAGGGCCAAGGCAATGTCACCCGTGCCACAACAGACATCGAGCGCAGGTTGGCCGGGCCGAACGGTGGCAAGTTCCACAACCCTATGTTTCCAATGCCGGTGCAAACCAAAGCTTTGCAGGTCATTGAGCAGGTCATAACGCCGGGCTATGGCGGCAAACAGGTCATTGACCTTCGCGGCGCGCTGTTCGCCCGGGGCAAAAAAGACGTTGCTCACGACCATAGTTTAACAGACAGGCCCGGGCCGAAGTCAAAACCCATAAATTCCCTTTGCTTTTATGCCTTTTTTTGGTACAGACCCTGCTTGTAACACGCGTGTGAAATTTAAAATCCCGTTCTTGGCGGAAAAAGCGCCAGCAACGCCACAGTCATCCTTGAGCGTCAATGCCCCCATTCCTTTGAAAGTGGGGGGCACGACGGCAAAAATTCTGGTCGTGGATGACAACGAGGTGATTGTTAAGACCATTTGCCTCAAATTGAAGGGGGCGGGTTACCAGGTAGCGACAGCCCAGGACGGCGCGGAAGCGATGTCGATAGTGCGCATGGAAAAACCGGATTTGATTCTGCTGGACATCACCTTTCCGCCGGACGTGGCCGGCGTGCCGTGGGACGGGTTCCGCATCATGGAATGGCTCCATCGCGTGGATGAATCCCGGAAGATTCCCATCATTATCATCACCGGGGGCGAAGACGTAAAAAACAAGGAACGCGCCATAGCCAGCGGCGCGGTAGCCTTCTTCCACAAACCGATCAACCACGACGATCTGCTCAAGGTGATTCGCGCCACGCTCAGCAGTCACTCACCCAAACCGGCCTGAATTCAGGCTTGTCATTTCGGGAAAGTCTCCTAAACTCTCCTTCCGCTTCAGGAAGCGAGCGTAGCTCAGTCTGGTAGAGCGTCACGTTGCCAACGTGAATGTCGAGGGTTCGAATCCCTTCGCTCGCTCCAATTCATCATATCCCGCGAAGAGCGCTGTTCTGACGATTCTCAGGGGCTGATGGAGTTCGTGTTTTCCAGCCACCCGGCCTGTTTAAGGAATTGTATCAGACGCGGGTCCTCCGCCGACAAGGGCGGCAGCCAGAGACCCAGTTCTTCCCGTTTCCACCAGTTGCCGTCGGGATTTCCGGGCGGTGCGAATTGGTAGCGATAAAGCACGGCGCGGACGTAACGCGGTGGTTTATCGGGAAAAGGATTGCCGCCGAACAGGCTCAAGGCTCCGGGATCGTTGTGGAGCAGTTTCCAGATCAGATGCAGCGTCCAGGGATACTGGTCCGGTGTGCTCATGGCGGCGAACCACATCTGCCAGTCCAGCCGCGGCTGGTAAGGCGCGATTTGCGGTGGACGCCGGTCCAGCGCGACCGGCAGCGCGCGGTACGGATAAGCCTTCCAGACAGCGCGGTCGTCGGGCACGACGGCATCTGTGCCTTCAAATAACACGTTCATCCGTTCGCGGCCGACCGTGCCGAACGCGCCATAGGTATTGACCAAATCGAGTGGATCGAACGATGTGTTCATAATCTGGCCGGGCGAAATCAGATTGGCCACCGGCGGTACGCTCAACAAAGCCACCAAGACCACAACCGCCCAGGCGATGCGCTGCATAGATAAACCTGATCGCGCCGACGCCGTGGCCGCAACCGCACGGCGTGTCACCAGGCCCGGCAAAAGTCTGGACCAGAAGGAATCATCGAAGCACGCCAGCGCCGGGACAATGGTCAACCAGTTCAGGAAGGAAAGGTTACCACTCAAAATGAGTGTGAACTGGAATGAAATGATGATCACACCGGCGATGTGCCGGGCCAGGCGCGGATAAAACGCGAACCACGGAGCAATGAGTTCCGCCAGAAAATTGAACAGGACACCGGCTTTCAAAATCGTGTGCGGCAGGAAATCAAACCATCGGCTCAACGGACCGGGAATTGGCTGGGTTTCAAAATGAAAATAGAGCGCCGTGAGATCGCGCCAGCAGGGGTCACCGCGGAGTTTGATCAGCGCGGCGCCGATCAGGATGCGGAAGATGAGCCAGCGGAAGAGCCACAGGATCACCACCGGGGGCGCGCGTTTGGGAAATGGCCGGGCATCGAGCAGCGGGCAGAGGAAAATGGCCAGGAAGCCGGTCTCGAGCAGCTGGATCTCCCAACCGTAGCCATACCAGTCCTGCCCGACATGAACGAACGACAGATAGAGCAGCCACAGCGATGCCATGACGAGGGCATTCGCGTATCCAGCCACGACGAGACACGAGAGCGCAAAGCCAACCCATGCCATGATCTGCAAAAACGTATCCGAATGGGCGAACCAGAATATCGACGGCAATCGTATAAAACCCGCCGCCGAAGAACCCAACGTCTCCTGAACTCTCGCCAGAAACGAATCCAGCGGCAGGAGACCCTGTGAACCGATGAGCGGCAGGATTTGGTTCGCGGCGACAAGAAAGGCGACAGCATAGACACCACCGAGCAGCCGCAGCATGATAAACCGCGTCAGCCAGTAGCTCTCTCCGGCATGGCCGGCCACCGGTGATGTCCTGGCTTCTGTCATGGTTGGATCCTTGCCGTCAAAATGAGCAACACCCACGATGACGTCAATGGCAGTTAAAACCGTCTCCGGTCCTCTGCGGCCGAGAAAGTCGCTTGCTTTCACCCGACCTTGCGCGATCATTCCGTGAATGCCACTGCCAACCGAACCGGTCACCTTGAGTATGGAACAGATTCGCGAGTTGAACCGACAACTTGCCGATGCGCGTCATGACATCAATAATTACGTCGCCCTGATCCTGGCGAGCGTCGAACTGCTCCGCCGCAAGCCGGAAACGGCCGAGCGGATGCTGGCCAGCCTGCTCGAGCAACCGCCCAAAATCACTGCCGCCATTAAAAAATTCTCGACCGATTTCGAAACCGCGCTCCACATCACGCGGCCCTGAGCCCCGTGACCGGCGGCTTTTGACTTCAACCGCGGAATGGTTTGCGGTATTTTAAGTACGATGGAACGAACCGAAGCGGAGCTGATCGCGGCGGTGCTTGCCGGAGATGCCGAGAGCTTCGAGCCGCTGGTCCAAAAATATTCTCCGCGGGTTTTCGCCACCGCGCGGCGCTATGCCCGGCGTGAAAGCGAAGTGGAGGACATCGCCCAGGAAGTCTGGCTCAAGGCCTTTGGCCGGCTCAGGAGTTTTCGCGGCGAAGCACCGTTTGAGCACTGGCTGATGCGCTTGACGGTACGGACGTGCTACGATTTTCTGCGCGGCCACCAGCGCAACCGGGAATCAACCTTCTCGGATTTGACCGAACCCGAGCGCGACTGGCTGGAGCGCTTTGTGACGCAACCGGAAGCCGCTTCGGAAAATGCCGACGCGGCGCGACTGCTGGTGACGCGTGTTCTCGAACGACTTTCCCCCCCGGCGCAGTTGATTATCACCTTGCTGGAAATCGAGGACCGGTCGGTCAAGGAAATCGCCGAACTGACCGGGTGGTCGGTGCCACTGGTCAAAGTGCGTGCGTTTCGGGCCCGCCGGGAAATGCGAAAAGTTCTGGCCAGATTACCCAAAGACCAGTACCTGTAACCCGATCCTGCCAGAGGGCGTCTAACCAATCAGGCGTGTATGCGTCTCACAGAACTGCAACGAAAGCTGATCGCCGCTGCCCGGGCAAACCCGCCGGGGCAAGGCGTGCCGTATGCGTTCGAGAAGCGCGTGACGGCGTTGCTGGCCGCGCGCCCGGCGATGGACAATCTGGTTTTATGGATGCACGGGCTTTGGCGGGCCGCCGTTTCGTGCCTGGCGATTGCGCTGATGCTCGGCGTCTGGGCCTTTTTCAATCCGGCCACCGGCGCCGGCAGGGAAGATCTCTCGCAGAATTTTGAAAGCACGCTGTTGGCGGCAGTGGACCAAAGCACCCAATCCCAATGATTTCCTGGAAAGTTATCCTGGCCACCGTGGTGATTTTTGGCGCGGGGGTTTTGACCGGGGGTTTGCTGGTCAATTACGTTGACAATCAACATCGCGACCATGCCCGCATTTTATTTGACCGGGGAAACCCGCACCCGCAAATGGATGGCAAGGGACAGACACATCCGGGAGATTTGTCCCGGCCGCGTTCGCCGGAGATGTGGCGGAAGGATTTCCTCGGGCATCTGGATGAAGCGCTCAAATTGACACCGGAGCAGCGGGCCGCAATTTCCAAAATCATCGCTGAAGGGCAGGAACGAAACCGCGAAATCTGGACCAACGTCGTCCCGAAAATGCGCCAGGAAATGGAACAGGTCCATCAACGCATCCGGGCGGAACTGACCCCGGAACAGCAGAAGGAGTTTGAAGCCCTGGTCCGCCAATTCACGCCGCATGGTCCAGCCCGCGTTAAATCGCCACCCGCTCCGCCCCCTGCCACCAACAATGTCCCGACCCCGCCGCCAGAGGCCCCGGGTGTTTGACGGATTCATTTTTCCACGAGGAGCGCGCGGATTTTTTTGCGCAATTCCTTGGTGATGGAACTGACCGGGCGGTTGCCGTCCACGACGGTGAAGCCGTAATTCTTCCGCAGTTGGCGGAACGCCACCTGCATCGCTGTCTGATATTTCAGGAAGCTGTCGAACATGTCCCGGGACAGGCCGAGATCCATGCCACTTTCCCAATAATCCAGCGCCGCATTCTTGGCCAGATTGCGCTGCACCAGTTCCTGGGGCTCGACGGAAAGATAAAACACCGAGTCGGGTTCGAGCGCGAGGCCGTACAGGTTTTTCAGCCACGTGTCGTCCATGCCGCGCACCATGTCGCGCGCCATGAGGGTGTAAATATAGCGGTCCGAGAGGACGATAAATCCGGCCTTGAGCGCGGGCAAAATCATGTTTTCCAGCTGATCGGCAAAGTCGGTCGCGTAAAACAGGCTTAAGGTTGTCCGGCTTAAAATATTTCCTTCCTGGGCCTTGGCGAGTTCGGAGCTGACCAGTGTGGAGTGTTTCAACCCCACCTGCACCGTCGCGTGTCCGCAGGTTTCCAACCAGTCCACCAGTCGTGCAATCTGAGTGGAACGGCCCGAACCGTCGGCGCCCTCGACCACGATCAATTTGCCCTCCAGTTCTTCCACCGGGAAGCGGGGAATGCCGTGCCCATAATAGCGGCGGCCTTTTTTGCCGCCTTCGGAATTGCTCGTCGGCTTCTTCATGCCGCCAGGTCCTCCTCGGTTTCCTTCGCCTTGCTTTCCGGCTGAATGGGAGGCGGCAACGGCAGAGGGCGACGGCGACGGAACCGGGCCAGATTGATTCGTTCCGCCACGATCTTGCGCACAACGGCCTGCTGCTTTTCGACATTCAGGTTGGCGTCCATGACCATGAATTTGAATTCACCGCTCATGGCCATGTATTGCTCCAGAATGCGGCCCTGGAAGATGCGAAAACTTTCGTACGGATCGGCCGAAAGCCGCAAATCCATGCCCGCTTCGAAAAATTTCAGCTTCGGGCGGCCTTCCAGAATCCGGTTGAGTGAGACTTCCAGGTCGGCTTTGAAAAAGAACACAAGGTCCGGCAGCGCGGCGAAATTGTAGATGCCGCGGACCCAGTCCGGCGGACAGCCCCGTGTCACGTCGCGCGCAAACGCGGTAAAAATGTAGCGGTCGCACAGCACGACGTAGCCCGCGCGCAACAGCGGCAGCAGATGGCGCTCGTAACGGTCGGCAAAATCGGTGGCATGAATGAGACTGAACGTCGTCGGCGTCAGCAATTCGCGCTTTTTGCCCTTGCTGGTGGCGGATTTCACCAGCTCGGAGGAATTCCATTCACTGAAATAGACCTTGATCCCCTCGGCTTCGAGCCAGCGTTTGAGCAGGTAAATCTGCGTGG
>JBGPDH010000182.1:0-7963 GCA_041482195.1 Verrucomicrobiia bacterium | reverse complement strand
CCCGCCGCGCGCAAACTCAGGAGGAACACACACGGTTTGGTGTCCGCCTGGAAGGCGTTGACGGCTTCCTGCCGGTCCTTGGTCTGGCCGGTCAGCAGGTGGGTGTTGATGCTGCGCGCGTGACACTCCTTCTCGAGCAGGTGCAGCATCTGTACGAACTGGCTGAAGACCAAAACTTTCTGGCCCTCGGCCACGAGCGCGTCGAGCAGTTCGAACAACGTCTCGGTCTTGCCACTGGGCGAATCACTGCCGACGAGTTTCGGATGGCAACATACCTGGCGCAACCGGGTGAGCGCGGCCAGCACGTGCATCTTGCTCTTGTTAATGCCCTGTTCGGCGACGGCCTGCATGATCTGGTCGCGGCTGCGACGCAATTCGGCGAGATAAAGTTTCCGTTGCTCGTCACCGAGCGGACAATCGCGTCGTTCCTCAATGCGATCCGGCAGGTCCTTGGCGACGTGCTTCTTGAGGCGGCGCAGCAGCAATGGTCGCAATTTGGCCGAAAGCCGCCGGCGCGCAATGCGCTGGGCGGACTCGGTCTTCTCGCCACGCGCTTCCGCGGTGGGAACGGCTTCTTCGCCGGCGCGCAGCCGCGGTTCGTACGTCTCGATAAATTGTTCCTGGTTACCGAGGTAACCGGGCTGGATGAAGTCCACGATGCTCCACAAATCGAGCAGCCGGTTTTCCAACGGCGTGCCGGTCAGCGCCAGGCGGTGCTCGGACTTGAGCTGTTTGACCGATTGGGTGACTTGGGCGCCGGGGTTCTTGATGAATTGCGCCTCGTCCAGAATCGTCGCCCGGAACGCGAATTTTTGCAGCTCCTCCAGGTCCCGGCGGAGCAGGGCGTAGTTGGTCACAATCAGATCATGCTGGGGAATCTGCTTGCGCAGATTGTGCCGCGCCGCGCCGCTTTCGAGCACCAGCACCTTGAGATTGGGTGTGAACCGATTCGCTTCGCGCCGCCAGTTGTGCAACACGGACGCGGGACAGATGACCAGCGACGGTTTCGGATTTTTCGTGTTACGTTCCTTGAGCCAGCCCAGCCAGGTGAGCGTCTGGAGCGTTTTGCCCAGACCCATGTCGTCGGCCAGAATCCCGCCCAGTCTGATTCTGGTGAGGTGCGCAAGGAAATCGAACCCGTCTTTTTGGTACGGGCGCAAGTCCGCCTTCAGTCCCTTGGGCAACTCCACCGACGGCACGCCTTTGAAGTCGCGGATGTGCCCGCGCAACGCTTTGGCTTCGGGTGAATCCGAGAAGCGCGCGAACCCGTCTTCGTCCAGGTGCGAGACGTGTTCGAGGCCAACCTTCTGCGGCACGGCGATGAGACCGTCCACGCCCATGTCAGCCATGGCCTCGTGGGCGTTTTGCACGGCGCCGGTATCGAGCTCCACCCAGCCGGAATTGGGCAGCTTGACGAAGCGGCCCGTCGCGCTGGCAAGACGTTCGAGGTCTGCCTTGCTGAGTTTGAGTCCTTCCGCTTCCCACTCGGCGGAGACCGCCAGCCAGTCAATCCCGCTGCCTTTGACGACGAGCCGGGGCTTGAGCTGGCGCGGTTGCAGGAACAGGCGGTGAAACGACGGGTTGCCAAGGAATTCGGCTTCCTTGGGCCGCTCCGCCCACGCGCTGGCGAGGGAACCGAGAAAATTTTCATTGGCATCGCCAATCCACAGGCCGGGTTCGGAAGTGAACCAGTCCAGTTTGCGGAGCCATTGCGTGGCCGGTTCCAGGCGCGGATCGTCCAGGATTTCCGGTTTGCTGCCGTTGGGATGCTTTTTGGCTTCGTTCGCCACCCATTCGTGACCGTTCCAGAACCAAAGGCTGTGATCACGCTGGCTTTTGGCGAGCAACCGCAAGCGCACGGTGTCGTCCAGCAGTTCGAAGACAAATTGCGGCATGGCCTTGTGCGTCACGCAAAGCTGTTCCCAATTCACGCCGTGATTCGACTGGGTCTTGCGCAGGTGCAACAACAGGCGGTGGCTGAGTTTGCGCACCGGCACGGATGGTTTGCCGGCGAGGTGTTTCAACACCGCCGGCGGCGGAGCATTCCGCAGCAGATAAAACGTGCTATGGACCAGTGCCAGCGGCGGTTGCCGGTTGAAAAATTTCACCTCGGCCACCGAATGGTTTTTACCATCCGGCAAAAGCACATAGTGGGTAAACGAAAGTTCCTTGTCGCCATTTTCGAGGTGTGGCGAAAGGACGGCGACCTGGCCGTGAAATTGCAGCGGTTTGCCGTCGCATTCCAGGCGCGCGGCATGGCCCCAACGCGCCAGCCATTGCAGGAGTTCGGCGTCGGACAATATCAGTGTATCCTCATCGCGCAACGCCGGGTTGCGCTGGGTGTCGGCAATCCATTGGATGAATTCCCAGTCCGCCGGCGGAAACAGCTCCTGTTCGTGCGTGGCGCGGACGACGAGGTCGATCATTTCGCGCAACGTCCGCGCTTTTTCACCGGTGCGCGGGCGGGACAAAAGAAATTGTACGGCGAGGCGATGGCGCGACGGTTCCTCCTCGTCCGGTTGGGTGCGGCAGACGACGCGCAACACGGCGCGCGGGGTATCGAGCAGGGGCATGGCGGGTGGCGACAACCAGTTTTCCAGCTCCTGCACGAGCTTTTGTTCCTGTTCAGCGTCCTCGGCCTGGGCAAAACGATCGAGGCTGGCGTGCGGTTGCAGTTCGGGCGGCACCGACCGCTTGGCCCGCAGGAACAGGAAGGCCAGTTCCTCCAGGCGTGTCCGGCCCTGCGCGTTCAGCAGGCGCGGCCACCAGCTTGTGTCGGGAAAATCCCGGCGAGACAGCGAAAGTTTTTCGAAATAATCCTCAAGCAACAGCCACGAACGCTGCGAATCGGGGCAGCCGGCAAAGCTTTGCAGGATGTCCTCCCGTTCGTTGACGGTCGCCTTCGAATCAGAGAGTTCCCGGCGCAAATCAGCAAACGCGCCATAAGTTTGCGACAACACCTTGTGATGCGCGTCGTATTTGGTTGTTCCCGCTGCCCGCGAGCCGTTCCCGTTTCTGATTGAGACTTTCGACATTTGTATAGACTAGGCTCTCATTCCGTCAGAAGCGGGAGCGTTGGTCAATCAGAAAGCAAAGAAATTTATGCACACTTGTCCACAACTTGTTGTCAACGCATTGACACATCGCGCGTGTCCGCTATAATGAACGACCTTTTTATGAATCCGAATCCGCATGTGGCCGTGGTCGGCGCGACCGGCGCCGTCGGCATCGAAATGATTAAGACGCTGGAAAAGAGAAACTTTCCGGTGGGCCAACTGACGTTGCTCGCCTCGGCGCGTTCCGTCGGCAAGAAGCTAAAATTTCGCGGCCAGGACGTCACGGTCCAGGAATTGAAGAAGGATTCCTTCACCGGCATTGAGATCGCGCTGTTCAGCGCCGGCGGAAGCATTTCGAAGGAATACGCGCCCATCGCGGCGAAGGCCGGCTGCGTGGTGGTGGACAATTCCAGCGCGTTTCGACAGGACGACGCCGTGCCGCTGGTCATTCCCGAGATCAACGCGGACGACGTGAAATGGCACAAGGGCATCATTGCCAATCCCAACTGCACCACCGCCATCACCTTGATGGCGCTCTACCCGCTGCACCAGGCGTTCGGCTGTAAACGCATTTTTGCGTCCAGTTACCAGGCCGTTTCCGGCGCGGGCGCGAAAGCGATGGAAGAGCTGAAGCGGCAAATTGGCGAAATCGTTTCCGGCAAACCCGCAACGAAGGAGGCCTTTCCGCATCAGATTGCGTTCAACGTGCTGCCGCAGGTGGATGTATTTCTGCCGACCGGCTACACCAAGGAAGAAATGAAAATGGAAAATGAGGGCCGCAAAATCATGCACCACCCGAATTTCCGGGCGAGCGTGACCTGTGTGCGCGTGCCCGTGTACCGTTCGCATTCCATCGCCGTGAGCGCGGAATTTGAAAAGCCGGTGAGCGTAGACGCCGCGCGTGCTGTTTTGAAAAAGGCGCCCGGGCTCGATCTCGTGGACGAGCCGGAGAACAATAAATATCCGATGCCGCTGTTCACCTCGGAGAAGTACAACTGTGAAGTCGGCCGCGTCCGCAAGGATTGCGCGCTGGAGAACGGGCTGTGTTTCTGGGTCAGCGGCGATCAGTTGCTTAAAGGCGCGGCGCTCAACGCAGTGCAGATTGGCGAAGAGTTACTCAAATAATTTCACGCGAAGACGCAAAAGCGCGAAGAAATTTGTCGTGTAGCACCCGCGTCCCGCGGGTCGTTTCGGGCGTCGCGCCCGAAACACGAAGTGCGATGGGGAATTTGTCTTACGTTGCGTTCTGCCATTTGACGCCATCTGCCTTGCGCAATTCGGCGGGACGCCGAATTGTACCCGCCAGAGGCGGGTGCTACCCAATCTACTCAGTGGCGAGCCGGTAGAAAGCGCTGCCGCTGGTTACCGGCAGCGTTACTTCCTCCTGTAATTTGGTGAGATTGAGAACCGGCGGGTTCGTTACATCCACCCAGTTCGAACTATTCAAATCCAAATTCTGTTGCAGCACGAAATTGGTCGAGGGGATAATCCAGGAAAGAGCCAAGCAACCATTGGTTGGCGCGATGTTCATTTGTGGTTTCGGCGTGGTTTGCGCCGTCCAAATTCTGCCGCCCCACGCCGTTGCGAACATCCGACTGCCATCTGCCGACAAAGCGACGGCTTGCCAGATCAGAAAAGGTGCATTGTTCGATGTCCAATTGGCTCCGGAATCGGCGGACGAATAAATTCCCGCCTTTTGCGACACGACAACCAGTTTTGTGCCGTCCGCCGAGGATGCACAAGCATACCAGCTGCTGTTGACAGGCAAATTGTTTGTGGTCCACGTATTTCCCCAGTCAGTGGAAGAATAAACATTTCCGCCGTTGGCCACTGCCAGGAGCTTTTTGCCTTCGGCTGACGAAGCAACACTGTTCCAATTTGCGACCGGCGCGTTCGTGGCGCGTATCCAGGCGGTGCCTCCGTTCGTTGAAGTATAAATCGTTCCGGGCGAATTGTTCACCGCGACGACTTTATTGCCGTCTGCTGAAGAAGCCACCGAGCGCCAAATGGCCGCCGGCGCATTGGTCGCCTGTGTCCAACCGATCCCGCCATTGGTTGAAGTGTAAACGGTTTCTGGAAAATTATTCACGGCAACTAATTTATTACCGTCCGCCGAGGAAGCCACCGCAGTCCAACCGGCTTGAGGGGCGGTATTTGTCACCCAGGTTGTCCCGGCGTTTGTAGAGCTATAGATCCCATAAACGCCACCACCGTCGTATTGTACCGCCACAAGTTTGTTGCCATCCGCCGATGAGCTAATCGAACTCCAGGTATTTGATGGCGCGCCAGTTACTATCCACGTTTCTCCCCCATCCGCAGAGGTATAGATCGGAACGGTCAACCGAAATCCCGATGCGACCAATTTGTTGCCATCCGCCGAGGCAGCGATGCAGGTCCAATTGTTTGTCGGCGCACTGGTGGGAGTCCAGGTTTGGGCCGACACAAATTGAAGATTCAGGAGCAAGCTTCCCAAAACAAAACCTCTTCTGAGGAAAGTTTTCATAGAAGGCCTGATTCTATTCAAGCACTTTATCGGAATTTTACAAGCGGATTTCGGCCTTTGCTTGTCAGTACAGTGCTTTTCAAGACAGCGCGAGGCCTGCTCGACACTTATTGCTTGGTCGTTTCCTTGGTATAAGCGACGAGGGATTTGATGTTCGCCTTGGCGGCGGCGTCGCGCACTTGCACCACTTTTCCCCAGGGCGCCTTTGCATCGGCGTTGATCGCCAGCACGAGCTTGGGATTCTTTTCCGCCTGCGAAACCAGGTTCGTCTGCAATTGCTCAAACGTGACCGGCAGCTTGTCCAGGAAGTACACGCCATTGGAGTCGATGCTGACCACAAACGGCGGGTTTTCGGTCGCGCCTTCCTTCTTGGCCTGCGACGATTCGGGTAACTGCAGTTTCAACGCCGCCTGCTGCTTGAACGTGGTCGTCACCAGCAAAAAAATCAGCAGCACAATGAGCACGTCAATCAGCGCCACAATGATGACGGCAGGCGTGGTGCGGCGTTTGCGGAAGAGAAAACGCATGTCAACGGGGGTCGGACACTTCGGATTTGACCCCGGGTTTCAGGGTTTTAGCGTTGGCGACAAACTGCGTTTCGGATACCAACCCGCCTGCTCCCGGTGGAAGCGCACCGGACACGGCCTCCGAATATTGGCGCCGGATAAAATCATCGCACAGCGCTTCCATTTCCACGGCAAGCACCTCGACTTTTTTGCTGAAGTAACTCCAGAAAATCAACGAGGGAATGGCAATGAGCAGACCCATCAGTGTCGCGTTCAGGATCAGGGCAATACCCTTGGCCAGGCGCGCCGCGTCGTTCAAGCCGGCGACGCCGATATCACTGAACAGGGTCATCATGCCGGCGATCGTGCCCACGAGGCCCAGCAGCGGCGCAATACCGACGATGATTTCGAGCACGACGAGCCCGCGTTCGAGCCGGATGATTTCGTGGCGCGCAGCGGTTTGCAACGCGTCCACGTTGTCGGCTTTCGGCCAGTCGAGATGATCGGCGGCCAGGAGCAAAAGCCGTCCGAGCGGCGACGGCTTCCGGCGACAGACGTGATTCAGTACTTTCGTGTCCTCGCGCGTTCGACAGGCCGTCAGCGCTGCGGTGATGTCAGGTGGCACGACCTTGTTCCAGCGCAAAGCCAGCGCGCGCTCGACGATGAACGTCAGTCCCACGACTGAAGTCAGCCCCAGCATTGCGTAAACAATGTCATCCATAGATTTTTTAGTCCGTTGCCCGCCGGCGGTCAGTAATAGTAAAACGTGAACGTAATTTCGCGATAATCCAGGCCCACCATGGCCCGCATGTCCGTCGGCCATTCGGCATAGGGTGCGGGATCGGTCACTGCCTTCTGGCAAACGTAACCCAACAAATCCCCCACGGTATTTTGCATGACCTCCATATCAGAGACGCGTCCGTTATAATTCAAGTGAAATCGCAGGACCACCTTGCCGGTACGATCCCGGGAAAACTGCCGGCTGTCGAGCAAATCGTACCAGCGCTGGGTCACGGCCTGGATAAAGGCGGCATCATAGGCACCAAACGGCGTTGACCTGACATCCAGTGACGGCACCAGCGCCGCGCGCCGGGTGCCGCCCGACTGCTTCATCTGCAGGCCGGGCAATTGGTTCTGTTGGGCGAGCGCCTGCCGGAGCGTGCGGGGCCGCGGTTGTTCCGCCGGCTTGTTTTCAGCCGGATTGCCCAGGGTCAAATCGCCCGGGTTTTGTTGCCGCGATGCCAGTTGTTCCTGGGATGGCTGCATGGCCGGTTGCAGCTTGGAAAAATTCTGGCGGTTGGCCGTCTCGGTTTTGGCGACCTCGGTTTGCGTGCCTTTTATCTCCGGAACTGGCGTATCGTGTTTTGGATCGGGATTAGCGGCCTTGGAATTCTGGTTGGAGTAATATTTTGTATTCTTTGGAGCCTGGGGGGTGGCCTGGGCCGGGTTCACATCGACGAATACGATCGGCACGCTTTCCCTGGGCGGTGGTGACGGTTTGATTTTGGTAAAAAGCATCAACGGTGGCAGATGCAACCGGGCCCAGAGATTGAGGGCCTTGCCGCCTTCATAACCGCCCCACGCCAGCACATGGGCCAGCAGTGACAGGGCAAAGACCCATGCCAGCCGTTTCGTTTCACGGCTGTTCAACCGTAAGGAATCCACCTGTGTACCGACTCCGGTCATGACCCTTTAGCTTGCCTCAGGAAAACAGGATGAGCAACTTCTTTGCCTCCATTAGAGCGGCTGTCGGGCCGGTTGGTTCGAAAAATCTCCATTGCATTTTTGGCCGGGGCTGGCAGTCTAGTTGGTCTGCGTCGGGGCGTAGCGTAGCCTGGTAGCGCGCTTGTTTCGGGTACAAGAGGTCGTGAGTTCGAATCTCACCGCCCCGACCATTT
>JBGPDH010000181.1:0-7980 GCA_041482195.1 Verrucomicrobiia bacterium | reverse complement strand
GTCTGCCTGGAACGGGTGAAAACCGGAATTGCGCAGGCCGTCGTCGTGAATTCCGGTAACGCCAATGCCTGCACCGGCAAGCAGGGTCTGAGCGACGCGCGCGAAATGACGCGCGTCGCGGCTGCTGCCGTAGCCGCGAACGTGAGTTCGTGGATTCCGCGTTCTCACGAACGCGGCTACAGATTGATTGAAAAATACGTCCTGGTTGGTTCCACCGGCCGCATCGGCGTCGTTCTGCCCATGGAAAATGTCAAAAACGGCATCAGGGAAGCTGCAAAACTTTTGGGGAATTCAAAAGCGCATGCGGATAAGGCTGCGGAAGCGATCATGACCAGTGATACCCGGCCCAAGCAAATCGCGGTTGAATTCAAGTTGGACGGGGAAACGGTCCGCCTCGGTGGTATCTGCAAAGGAGCCGGTATGATTCAGCCCGGCATGAGCCGGACCGGCCGGCGTCCGGCCGCCACGCCATTGCATGCGACGATGCTGTGTTTCATCACCACCGACGCGGCTATTGATGCGAGGACGTTGCAAACCTCGCTGCAGGAGGCCGTGGCGCAAAGCTTCAATCGCATCACCGTGGATGGCGATATGAGCACCAACGACACGGTGCTGGTGCTGGCCAACGGAATGGCGGGAAACCGGAAATTCAGAGTTCGGAGTCCGGAATTCGGAATCTTCCAGGCCGCGTTGAATCATGTCTGTCTGGAACTTGCCAAAATGATTGTGCGCGACGGCGAAGGTGTACACCGCGTGGTGACGGTGCGGGTGCACGGAGCGAAGGCCATTCAAGATGCCGACGCGGCGGCCCGTGCCGTGGCGAACAGCGCGCTGGTGAAAACAAGCTGGCACGGCGGCGATCCGAACTGGGGTCGCATCATGGACGCGCTCGGCTATTCGCCGGCGAAAATCGTCGAGGAAAAGGTGGACATCGGCTATAGCGCGCCGGGTAGCCGAAAGATTCTGTGGAGTCTCCAGCGTGGTCAACCGACGAAGGCGACGTTCAGGCAACTGTGCGCTGCCGTCGCGCTAAAAGAATATGATTTGCACATCCACCTGCATCTCGGTCAGGCCGGGGCTGTCATTTACGCGGCGGATTTGACCGAGGAGTACGTGGACTTTAACAAAGGTGACGTGGGCGATCCGAATTCACTCGGTGGATAGGCTTGGAGACTGTTATTTGACGCCGGCATCTTTGTCCAAGTCAGTCGGCGGGAAAATATTGGCGACGGGGTCGCCCGCTTGTTGAAGCTGTGCGTGTTGGGCGGCAATCAGGATCATTTGTTCTTCCGGCGAAAGCCGCTGTTGGTTCTGCATGGCTGTTGAACCACCGGTGTTACCAAAGCCCGGGCCACCAGGATTATTGCCGTTACCCGCATTCGGGTTCTTATTTTGATTCTGGTTCTGACCCAAACGATTACCGAAGCGCGCCACATTCCCGCCACCATTGGCTTTGTTGTTGTAACCGCCGGGCGCAGCCGCCGGGGCGTTAAAACCCGAATTCATGACCACGGGCGTCGGCGTGCTGATGGGGCCTGCCTTGACCAGCGGGAGTTGCTGCACCACCCCGTGGTTGTTGAAGGTTACCACGCTCTTCGCCAAATCAATATGCGTTACCTCAATGTCATCCTGCCGCTGGCCTTCGGTGAGAATGTAGGATTTTTGTGTGGCCGGCACCGGAGGACGCGGGGGAACATCCACGTAAAAAAGCGCCTGGGCAGAGCCGAAGATGGTGGTGATGCCATTCAGCGTGATTTTGGACGGCGGTTCCGGAGCCGCTATATTTTGGGGTTGCGGCGGGTTCAGGCCAAAAATATTGCGATCGGCGATCGGCGCATAGGGATTACCCGCGCCGAAAGCGGTATTCAACACCAGCCCGCCCGCCAGACAAACCGCGATGATTCCCAAACGTTTCATGTTTCTAACGTTACTGTCCTCCAATTAACACCAATTTCAAGGGAAAGTTGCCCTGCAGACTCAATGCCAGGAATTTGTACACCGACAGGGCCGGAAATGCTTAATAAGCTGCCTGGGCCCCCTTGATCTGCCGCTTCTTCATCCACGGCATCAGGCTGCGCAACCGTTCTCCGACTTTCTCGATGGAGTGCTTTTCCCCCTTTTTCAGCAACGCATTGTACTTCTTGTAGCCGCCCTGATATTCCGCTATCCAGCCCTTCGCAAATTTGCCCGATTGGATGTCATTGAGCGCCGCCTTCATCCGCTTTTTCACGCCGGGATCAATGATTTTCGGTCCAACACTCACATCACCCCACTTGGCAGTTTCAGAAATCGAAAAGCGCATGCCGCTGATCCCTGCCTCATTCATTAAATCCGCGATGAGCTTCAATTCGTGCAGGCACTCGAAGTAAGCCATTTCCGGCTGGTAACCGGCTTCGACGAGTGTCTCGTAACCGGCCTGCACCAGCGCGCTCAAACCGCCGCACAATACCGTCTGTTCGCCGAACAAATCCGTCTCGGTTTCCTCTTTGAACGACGTTTGCAGCACGCCGGCGCGAGTGGCGCCGATGCCCTTGGCCCACGCCAGCGCGATCGCCTTCGCCTTCTTGCCGGGGTTCTGGTAAACGGCGATCAAACTTGGCACACCCTTGCCTTCGGTGTATTGGCGCCGGACGATGTGGCCGGGGCCTTTCGGTGCGACCATGATGACGTTCACGTTCTTGGGCGGCACAATGGTTTTGAAATGAATCGAAAAGCCGTGCGAAAACAACAGCGTCTTGCCGGCGCTCAAATTCGGGGCGATGTCCTTTCGGTAAGCCGCCGGCTGCTTCGTGTCCGGCAGCGCGACCATGATAATATCGGCGCGGCGGACCGCTTCCGCAGTGCTGACGACTTCAAATCCCTTTTCCTGAGCAACGGGAATGGATTTGCTGCCTTCGTAAAGGCCGATGATGACGCGGCAGCCGCTGTCCTTGAGATTGAGCGCGTGGGCGTGGCCTTGAGAGCCGAAGCCGAGCACGGCGAGTGTTTTGTTTTGCAGCACGCCGAGGTCGGCGTCATTGTCGGTATAAACTTTTGCCATATTTGTCGGGAGGGATGCCATGTCGGCGCCCCATTTTCGATTTGTTTAATTTAATCAGGGACGGCGACACGTCGTCCCTCCCCAATTTCAATTTACTTTCTGGGCAACGCCACCTTGCCGGTGCGGGTGATTTCCGCCACACCGAATGAATCCATGAGGCCGATGAATTTTTCCACTTTGCTTTCAGCGCCGGTGATTTCGATGGTGAGCGACTTGGGCTGCACGTCCACGATTTTGGCGCGGAAAATATCCGTAATCTGCATGACCTCGGCGCGGGACTTGGAGTCCACGGTCACCTTCACCAGCACCAGTTCGCGGTCCACATATTCGCCCTCGTGGAAGTCCTGCACCTTGATGGCATTCGGTAGCTTGTTGAGCTGTTTAACAATCTGTTCCAGCGTGGCCTCGTCACCGTGAGTGACGATGGTCATCCGCGAGAGCTTGGGGTCGTGCGTCGGGCCAACGTTAAGTGTGTCGATGTTGTAGCCGCGGCCGCTGAACAGGCCGGCGACGCGCGTGAGCACGCCGAACTTGTTTTCCACCAGAACTGAAATGGTATGTCGCATAAGACCGTTTGGAAACGGATTGACAGGCTAACAACCGCCGCGACACCGGTCAATTTTCAAATTTAAGCAACTTATGCCTTGGTGGCGCCTTTTGACGGATGCGAATCAGTTGTGCGGCTGTTCCCCAGCCGCCTTTCCCTGCATGGCTTGTTTAAAAAAATCGCCCGAACCGGTCAGATCGAAATCCCAGTTTCGCAACAACGTCGGTCCCCACTCGGGATCATAACACCAGGCCACCCAGCTGATGCTTTTGCCTTCAAGATACTTGACGATCACTGGTCCATAGTCGTCCTCCTTGAGCACCGTTTCTTTCGGGACGGAAAAGCCGATTTCCGTCGCGATGACCGGATACTTATCGGCGGCGAACCCAAAATCCTCCTCCCATTTCGGTACCCACGGTTTTGAACGTTTGTTCGGGTAAGGGTGGGTCACATAGCCGATGCCTTCCGCGTTGATGGGTTCGACGTTGAGCGGTGTCAGGTCGTAGGCCCAGTCGAATCCGGCCACCAGCGGGATGGCATTGGTGTCGAACGAGCGAATCACCCCGATCATTTCCTCGTTCAATTTCTTCCAATCGCTCCAGGACGCGCCGCCCAATTGCCCGCGATAGAGGGTCGGTTCATTGAACAACTCATAAAAGGCGACCGTGCCCGTACTGCCATGGTAGTGCTGTGCGATGGTGCGCCAGAAGCCGAACGTCTCCTTTTGCGTCGTGTCGTACATCGGGTCCTGGAACATTTCCATTTTAAGATTGCCGATGGAATGCCAGTCAATATCCACGTAAATGCCCAGTTCGTTGCACCAGGTCACCGCCTGGTCGAGCAATTTCAGATATTCCGGCGGCGTGCGCTCGCGCCAGGCAATGGGATGGACCGGGATGCGGACGAGCGTCGCCCCCATGGCTTTGATTTCCTCGAACAAGTGCTTGTTCCAATGACCCTGGTGCTCAAGCTTGTCCGGGTCGGCGATCGATACGCCGCGAAACAATACGGTCTTGCTGTCCGGATCAACGAACTTGTTTCCCTGCGCGCGAATCCGGGGAACCGACGCCAACTGTGAAGCGGTGAAGGGCCGGCCATACGGGCGCTCATGCCACCATTGACGATAACCGTTGGTCTGAGTGGTCTCCTGGGCATTTATAGTTTGGCGCCCAAACAAGGTGATACAGATAGCGATAAGAAATGGTAGAGAGGTTTTCATTGGGGTTGTCTGCGGTTTAAATACCCGCAGGTAAACGCGCTTGGCAAGCAACAAGAAATTCTGGTAGTGCCCCGATTGGGCCTGTGATCTCAGGGCGGACGCATCGGCCCTCTTGACTCCCCGTCGTGTGCTTTGCCCGGTGGCCGCGGGTTGAGGATAATTTGCTGCTCAATTAAGGCGAAGCGATTTCATTGGCCGAAGATGAGGCCGATTTCGTCCCCAGCAACTGGAATTTAATCGTTGCCATCCAGCACAACAGGGCGATGAAGGCAAATCCGGCCAGCCACAGGCCAGTGACCAGGCTTGCGGGCTGGTAAACAAATTCCAAAGTTCCATTTCCCGCAGGGACAACCACACCACGAACGGTGTGGTCGGTACGAAGCACCGGCAAGGGATCCCCGTTCCAGAATGCCCGCCAACCCTTGTCCCAGTTGTCAGCGAGCACAACCAAGCCGGGCGTTTCCATGTGGACGGAGACACGGATGCGGGTGGGAATTTCATCGGCAATTTGGGCTACCCCGCGACACGAGGCGGGCACTTCAACGGGCACTTCGACGTAGGCGACTTCTGCGGGGTTGAATTGGGGCGAAGCCAGTATTTCCAGTTCGTCGCGTCCGTTGGAAACGGTTACGACGGATTGGGGAACGAATACGCGCGGCAAGGCATTTGTGTTCTCCAGCACCCAATAATCAGGACTTTGAAATGCCGGATGGAGATTGGACGGCGGTGTACCCCGGAAAATGACATACCGTACATCCAGCATATCCATGATAGGCATGAGCTGGACCGTTCCCGATGGCCAAATGACTCCTCTCGGCACCAGACGTTGAACTGCCGCATAGTTGCGTTTACCGCCCGGTTGCGCCGCTGTTTTCAATAGATCCACCATGTGTGCGGGGTCAATCGAATCGTAACCTCGGATGTCGTTCAGGCCTTGCATTGCCGCCAGCGATGCTTCCAGGCATTTTGCGCCAATGACGCGTCCCGGGACAGCCTGAGCCACCTGCTGCAACGCCGGAATGTCGGGGAAGTACAATGCCGGATCGCATTGAGCACTGCGGCCGTAACCAAACCACAACAGATCTCCGACCAGGAAAATTGCAAGCAGGGGAAAGAGGAAACGTTTGGCGCCCTTGAACCAAATCACCGACCAGCAGACAAAACCAAACAAGCATAGGACCGCCGTAACCGTGAAGTGAAGGCTGAACCAGACTTGCAACGGAGGTACGTTCCGCGTGGCCATAAAGGGGTTAAACGTGTTGGCCCTGTAAGCATCGTAATCCATCTGGCTGGAAACGGGAAACGGCAGGACTGCGCTGCGATAAAAGCACCATGCGGCAAGGCCCGCCAACAAAGCGGCCGGGAGCCAAAACCACCATCGCCTTTGCAGCGAGCTATTTATAATGTTTTCCAATCCGATGGCCGTCAGGGAAAGAATGGCAAAGGAGGTCAGAAAAACGAGACGGTTGTGGGACATCATGTTAAGCCCGGGCAAGCGCAACAGGGCAACAAACCCGGGCGTATCCAAACACCAGCTCAGGCCAAAGAAGGCGAAACCGATCCAAAACAGGTTTACGGCGCGATGACGCCGGCTGCACCAGGCCAGTGGCGCCACCAACAACGTGGCCACCACACCGGTGTAGGCAGCGGAAGCGCTTTCCAAAAGATTGCCCTCGCCCTCGGGCGCGATAAACAGGCTGCCTTTTTGCGTGTCGCCATAGATGTCGGGCAATATCACCTGCGGCAATGCGGCCAACCCCACCGGCCGCCGTTCTTCTATCCCCGCGCTGCGCTGATTCATGCGGGAGCCGGTTTTGGCATATTCCAGCAGCGGCAACAGATGCGGTGCCGCGAGCAAAAAGCCGAGTCCCCAACCCACTACCAGCGTCACCATCGCCATCCGCGCCTTTCGGCAGAACCATTTGCCGGGATAGTCCTGCCACCAGCACCAAAACGCGTAAATCCCGGCACCCAAAAGGGTCTGGCCAGCCACATCAAGATGTCCGCTGACCAGGACCAAACACGTCACGACACTTAATCCCAAAGGCGCCCAGCGAGGCTCGCCACGAACCGTTTTAGCAACCGACAGGAAAAGCCAGGGCAGCCAATAAACCGCCAGGCCCGTGGGATAGCCTTGCCAGAGAACAAGAAACGCTGTCAAAGGGTAACACCAGGCACAGATCGTCGCCGGCCAGAAACCAACGCGCAACGAATTTCGGCAAAAGAAAAACGTGCCTGTGCCGGCGACCAACGCGGCCAGAAGTTGTGTCCAGGCCAGGATCACTGGGGAGCGGATGCAACTTTCTAAAAACAAAAACGGTGAAAATTTCGGCCATACAAAGGGAACGCCACCATACTGATAGGGTGCCCACAGGGGAAAACGACCGTGATGAAGTTCCGAATTTGCAAAACGCCGATCCGGCTCAAACTGAAAAACCAAATCGGCTAGGACCACGTTGTGCGGCACAATCCCGGCCGTGGCTGGAGTTTGCGGGAGATAAACGCCCGGAAGGGCCAGAAGGTCCAATGGCAGCAGAATTTTCTGTCCAATCAAAGAAGGGCCATAAAGCACTGCTTGCCCAAGCACAATACCAGCGATAACGATGATGGATTTTGCAAATTTTCCATCAGTTAATTTCCGTTTTCCATTGTTCATTACAGGAGCATTGCCGGTTCTGATTATGCACCCATGCCTTCCTCAAACGAACCGGCTGCCACCGGGAAACAAAGTTGGTCACGTACGAACTGGATCCCGTTTGCGCTCGTCGCGTCCAGGTCCCGATAGGCGCTCTCGGCTTCAACCACCAGCGGCGCGGTCCTGGTCTTCATCAACTGGCAGTAGCGCTGTGGATAACTGGTGTGGATGAGTAACTCGGCGTAGCGCGTCAGGTTCAGGTCGCCGGTCGGAATGTCCACGAATTGCATCGCGCGTTTCTGCCAGTTCGGTTCCATCATCCGCAACGGCCGACCGGGTCGAATCACACAATTCTTCACGTGACAGGCATAAATCCGTGCTCCGACTTTCTGGAAACGTGTTTCCCAGCTTTCCCCTTCCCAGCAATGTGACGGGTCGGCGTTGACGGCCAGGCATGGGTCACCGTCGCAAATCTCCACCAGCCGGTTGAAATCGTCGGCGCACATCGCCGCCGTGCCGGGATGAATTTCGTGGCAGAG
>JBGPDH010000180.1:0-7990 GCA_041482195.1 Verrucomicrobiia bacterium | reverse complement strand
CCATACGTAATGGCATTCAGGTTATTCACCGTTGCTGTTGAACTCTCGGTCCAATTGGTATTATCGGTCGAAGTGGATACCACCCCGGAATCGCCAACCGCCACGAAAATCCCGTTCGTAAAGACGATGCCATGGAGATTGTGTGGCAGCACAAGGAGATTTCCGTTGGGCAAGGGATTGCGCCAGTGCCAGTTGTCGAGGGGACCGGCAAACAGGGCTGTCTGGAATAGCGCCAAACCCAAACAGGCCGGCAGAAGAGCTTTTGGCTTCATAACAAGAATTGGAATTATACCTCAATGTCAACCGACATCCCGGTATGTCCTTTGTTCAAATTTTTATTGGGCCTGACGAAGCAGTGCCCTCCAAAATAAATTCTCTTTGCGCCTTTTGCGCCTTTGCGTGAAAATGACGGTATGAGTTCGGTTGCCGCAAAGAGTTTACCCGACGCCCAGGGCCATTTCGGTCCCTATGGCGGCCGTTTTGTACCCGAAACCCTGGTCCACCCTCTGAAGGAATTGGAGGCCGAATACCGGCGCGCGCAAAAGGACCCGGCGTTCCAGCGCGAATTCGACTATTACCTGCGGGAATTCTGCGGCCGGCCTACGCCGCTTTACTTTGCCGAACGCCTCACGCGCGAATTGGGCGGCGCGAAAATCTATCTCAAGCGCGAGGATTTGCTCCACACCGGCGCGCATAAAATCAACAATACCATCGGCCAGATTCTGCTTGCCAGACGGATGGGCAAGACCCGGATCATCGCCGAAACCGGCGCCGGCCAGCATGGCGTGGCCACTGCCACCGTCGCGGCCATGTTCGGTTTGAAATGTGTGGTCTATATGGGCGCGGTGGATTGCCAGCGGCAGGAGTTGAACGTTTACCGCATGAAAATGCTCGGGGCAGAAGTCGTGCCCGTGAAGGCCGGACAACAGACACTCAAGGAAGCCATTAACGAAGCCATGCGTGATTGGGTGACCAACGTCCGTACCACGCATTACATCCTGGGTACGGTCTACGGTGCGCATCCGTATCCGGAAATGGTCCGGAATTTCCAGCGTGTGATCGGCGACGAAGCGCGCCGGCAAATCCTGGAAAAAGAGAAACGACTGCCCGATCTGCTGATTGCCTGTGTCGGCGGCGGCTCAAATTCGATGGGTCTGTTCTATCCGTTTCTCGACGACCAATCCGTAAAGATGGTCGGTGTGGAAGCGGGCGGTCGTGGCATCAAACCCAATCAGCATGCGGCGCGTTTTCACGGCGGGTCGCTCGGTGTGTTGCAGGGCACGCGCAGCTATATTTTGCAGGATGAATACGGCCAGATCCAACTCACGCACAGCGTCAGTGCCGGCCTGGACTACGCCGCCGTGGGGCCCGAGCACGCCTGGCTGCATGACCAGAAACGCGTGGAATACACCTACATCAGGGACGACGCGGCCTTGGAAGCATTCATGAAACTGGCGCGGCTCGAAGGTATTATTCCCGCCTTGGAAAGCGCGCACGCCATCGCCGAAGTCATCAAACGCGCGCCGAAGATGGGTAAAAACCAGCTGATCATCGTGAATCTGTCCGGCCGCGGCGACAAGGACGTGGCCCAGGTGGCGGAAAAGGTGAAATTGCCGATGCCGAAATAAAGTGGCTGATGGAATTGTTCGCCTTGCTTGATTAAAAACGGCGGGCAGAAAATTATTCCGCGCGCCGCTGATGAGTTTGTTTTCGCTCAACGATAACCGCCCGAGACCAGGAACGTTTCGCCGGTGATCCAACCAGAATCCGCTGAAGCCAGAAACGTTGCCACCGTCGCCACGTCTTGCGGTTGGCCGATGCGGCCCAGCGGCGTCTGTGCTTCAGCCTGTTTCTGAAAGTCGCTGCCGATGATGCCTGCACCGTGGCTGCCTTCCGTTTCAATCATCCCGGGATTGATGGAGTTAACGCGGACTTTCTTGGGGCCCAGTTCCCGGGCGAGTGATTTGGTGACCGCGTCCACCGCCGCTTTAGTCGCACTGTAAACGGCCGCATTGGGCAACGGGTTGACGCCCACCACGGAGCTGATGTTGATAACACTACCGCCGTCGCCGTTGAAATGTTTCACCGCCTCCTGCGTCGTGAGAATCAGGCCGAGCACATTCGTGTTGAATTGCTTGTGGAAATGGTCCTCGCTGATTTGTTCGAGCGAACCGAATTCATAGATGCCGGCGTTGTTGACCAAAATATCAATTTGGCCAAAGGCCTTCCTCGTTTCGGCAAACAGGCGTTCGATATCCGCCTTCTTCGCCACACTGCCCTGCACGGCAATCGCTTGGCCGCCCTGTGCGGTGATTTCACCAACGACTTTGTCGGCGCCCGCTTGGCTGGAGGCGTAATTGACGGCGACGGATGCGCCTTCCGCCGCCAGGTGTTTGGCAATGGACGCGCCGATGCCTTTGGACGCGCCGGTGACGACGGCGACCTTCCCGGTTAGTTTTTTGTTCGTGCTCATGTTCTGTTCTTTCTCCTTTAGTTTGGTTGTTTGGTTATTGTGACTTAATAAGTAACAATTATGCGTAAATTGTTTTAGGTTTGTTTCACCTGGGAAACGATCTCCGCCAGGCTGATATCATCCAGGCTGGTTTCCATGGCCCTTTGGGTTTTGCTCAGAGCCTTGTCCAGCGACTCCTTGATGTGGCAGCTCACGGGACAGGCTTTTTGCTCACGGTAATGGTGGATGGAAAACGCTTTGGGCGCGTCCACGGCCTGGTAAATGTCCAATAGCGAAATGCTGTTGGCGTCTTTGGCGAGCCAGCACGCGCCGGCTTTGCCGGTGGCGGTTTCCACCAGACCCGCCTTGGACAGTTTAGCGAGCGTCCGCCGCACGAAGCTGGGGCTGGTATTGACACTCAATGCCAGTTGGGCGGAGGTCGTGTCCCGGCCCGAGCGATAACCGAGCGCGGCCATGATATGTACCGCAATCGGAAACTGAGTGTTAATCGCCATAACTGTTACTATAATAGTCACAATTTACACTAGTGCAAGGTTTTTTTGAAAATATTTTGGTCCATTAAAATTGCGCAGGCGACCACCGGAGGAGTCTTACCATTGGAAAACGGGAGTCGCGTGACCTCGATTCCTGCACGCGTGCCGACGGTCGTTGCCCACGCGACTTTCAGCGTAACTTTCTCTCCTTCATGCACGTATTGTTTGCATTGAACTTTTTTATCGGCCATTCGGTCGAATAGGTGCAAAAGAGGAAAGGAGAGGAATTATGAAATGCCAATACGCAAGGGGTGTCGCCGTATTGTTGCTTGGGCGCGGTGTCCTCATGGCCCAGGCGCAGGACTACGCTGACCTGCCTCCAGATGCCGGTCCAATTTTCCGTATGGGCCTCGGCCCGTCCTTTTTCCAGGACGGTCAACTGACCCAATTTGGCGGTCCGGTCTCCAGCCCGATGGATTTCCAGACCGGGGTGGCGTTTGACGGGGCGTTCGGCTGGGCCTTCAACCGATACGTGGCCCTTGATTTTGAATCCGGATATATCGAGGCAGAAATCAACAATGTGCCGGGGTATATTTCGGACAATTCGCACCTGTACAATGTGCCACTCCTCGCCAACGTGACTCTGTCCTGCCCCATCCCGCATACCCCCTTGATTCCGTACGTCGGCGCGGGGGTGGGTGGCGCCGATGTGGTTTTTGATACTGACCAATTCGGTCCCAACACCAGCAATTTTGTCACCGGTGGTGAAAGCGATTTCGTGTTCGCCGGGCAGGCCTTTGCCGGACTGCGTTTCCGGTTGAGCCGGAATTTTTCACTCGATCTCGGTTACAAATATTTTGCCACCGACGATCCGACTTTTACTTATCCGCCGGACAATTTTAACGTCGGCTTCAAGGGTGCCCGGACGCATTCCGTTCTGTTCACGCTGATGTGGAAATTTTAGCGGGCCGAGCTGGGGTTCACGCTGGCAGATATGAACGGCTGCGGCTATTTTGTGTCGGTAACAAAATGGATGCTGCGCGACCAGGGTTGCGGTTGGCCCCGCAAGGCAGGCTGGGATTACTCCTGCTGGCGGTGTGTTGGCCGCTGAACTGGGCCCTGCCGGGCCTACGGACAGCGTATCTGTTCTTTCCCTTGTGGCTGGGTTACATCCTCGTGGTGGATGCATTGGTTTGCGGACGGACGGGTGCTTCTTTGTGGACGCGCTCGCGAAAAGGATTTGTCCTGCTCTTCCTCCTGTCCGTACCCGGTTGGTGGCTGTTTGAAATCATCAATCGGCGGACGGGCAACTGGGAATATCTCGGTGCCGGCACATTCACCCCGCTTGAATACTACGCGCTGTGCACGCTGTCATTCTCCACGGTCATGCCGGCGGTGTTCGAGACGGCAGAACTGGTGCGGACATTTCGTTGGGTCAAGTCGATGCGAACCGGCGCACGGATTCCCGATACGCCCCGGGTCAATCTGCAGATGTTGCTCACCGGCCTGGTCCTGCTGTCGCTCACGTTGGTCTGGCCGAAATTCTATTATCCGTTTGTCTGGGTTTCGCTGGTGCTGATTTTCGAGCCGGTGAACCGCTGGCTGGGCCGGAGGCATTTCCTGGAATGGCTGCAACACGGCGACTGGCGGCCGGTGATCTCCCTGTCACTCGGCGCGCTCATCTGCGGGTTTTTCTGGGAGATGTGGAATTACTGGTCGTGGCCACGATGGATTTATCACACGCCGGGCGCCCAATTCCTGCACGTCTTCGAAATGCCATTGCTGGGCTACGGCGGTTATATTCCCTTTGCCCTGGAGCTGTTCGCGTTGAAAAATCTTCTTTGGCCGCGCGAATTCCGGTTGGAACTTTAAACCAATCCTTTCAAGAGCGAGGTGTGTTCTCCGGTTCCGGCGGCGGATTGGTGATAATGCGGGCGCCGCGTTTGTACGCGAAGTACGAGTAAGTCCATTGCAACAATACGGCCAGCCGGTTACGGAAACCGATGAGAAAAATCAAATGGACGAACAGCCACGCCAGCCAGGCCAGATAACCGGATATTTTCAACCGGCCAATCCACGCCACGGCGGCCGAACGGCCGATGGTCGCCATCGTTCCCTTGTCCCAATACTTGAACGGCGGCCGCGGCGTTCGGTTTGCGCCGGAGTTCAATTCACTCTCAATAACCCGGGCGACGTGACGTCCCATTTGCATCGCGGCCGGACAGATCCCCGGGACCGGTCTTCCGTCCTTGTCCACTACCAGTGCCAGGTCGCCGATGGCGAAAATTTCCGGATGGCCGGGCACACTTAAGTCCGGGTTTACTTTCACCCGGCCGGCCTTATCCAGTTCCACGCCAAGTTTTCGGGTGAGCGGCACGGCGGCCACGCCCGCGGCCCAAACGATGTTTCCGGCACGGAGAATTTCGCCGCCGGCCAGCTCCACTTCTCCGGCACGGATGTTTTTGACCGGAGTCGCCGTGCGAACCTGCACACCGAGGGCCTCGAGTTGGCGTTGGGCGCTGGCGGAAAGGTCCGGTGGATAGTTCAAAAGCACCCGTGGTGCGCCTTCAATTAAAATGATACGCGCCTGAGCCGGGTCAATCCGGCGAAAGTCGCGTTTCAGAACCGTGCGGGCCAGCTCGGCGAACGCGCCGGCCAGTTCCAGACCGGTCGGTCCGCCGCCCACGATGACCATGGTCAGAAGCTTGTCGCGTTCGGCCGGATCTGTTTCGTTTTCAGCCCTTTCAAACGCCAGCAGGATGCGGCTGCGGAGACGCAAAGCGTCGTCCAGGGTTTTCAGGCCCGGGGCGAATGGCTCCCATTCGGGATGGCCGAAGTAACCGGTCTGACTGCCCATCGCCACCACCAGAAAATCGTATTCCAGCGTGCTTTGGCGCAGCGCAACTTTCCGGTTGGCGAGGTCGAACTCCGTCGCTTCGTCCAGCAGCACAGTCACGTCGGAACGGTGAGACAGGATGGAGCGGATGGGTTGGGCGATTTCCGGCGCGGAAAGGCCCGCGGTGGCGACCTGATACAACAACGGCTGGAACAGATGGTGATTGGTGCGGTCGACGACAGTCACACGCGCATGGGGATGCCGGAAATGTTTGCAGAAAAACAGGCCGCCAAAGCCTGCACCGAGCACGACAACATGGAATGTTTTGTCGCCCGCCATGCCTTCAGTTTCGATGATTCAGAAGAAAATGCAAAGCGCGGCCTTCACCAAATCGGGATGACTTTTATTTTAAGGCATGGTCTAATGGCCCGACTACCAGCATGAATCGAGTCCTTGGTCTTGCCACCAATCTTTTCCCGATTTGGGTTCTGCTTGGCGGTGTGCTGGCACTGGCACATCCGGTCTGGTTCACGTGGTTCAGTGGGGACTTCATCACCTGGGGCCTGGCGGTCATCATGCTCGGCATGGGCATCACGTTGAGCGTGGGCGATTTTAAACGGGTGTTGCAGATGCCGCGCGCGGTTGGTATCGGGTTCGTGGCCCACTACGCCATCATGCCATTCCTCGGCTGGAGCATCGCGCATCTGCTCCGGCTGGAAACTCCACTGGCCGTGGGCCTTATCCTCGTGTCGTGCTGTCCCTGCGGCACGGCATCGAACGTGGTCAATTACATTGCCCGCTCAAACGTCGCGCTGTCAGTGCTGATGACGATGTGCTCGACGCTCGGCGCCATCGTGATGACGCCGTTGTTGACAAAATGGCTCGCCAGCAAATACGTGCCGGTGGACGCGCAGGGACTGTTTCTCAGTACGCTGAAAATCGTACTGGCGCCGGTGGTCATCGGCGTGGCGCTGAATCGTTACACACCGCGGTTTGTAAAATTCGTCCTGCCCGTGTCCCCGTTGATTTCGGTGCTGATGATTACCTTGATCTGCGCCAGCATCATCGGTGGCAGCGCCGATGATTTCAGACGGTCGGGCGGTGAGTTGATCCTCGCGGTGTTTCTGTTGCACAGTGGCGGTTTTTTCCTGGGTTACCTGTTCAGCCGGTTGCTGCGTTGTGACGAATTGACCAGCCGGACCATTTCCGTGGAAGTGGGGATGCAAAATTCCGGATTAGGCGCCGCGCTGGCGAAGGCGCATTTCGTCGCAATGCCCCTGGCCGCCCTGCCCTGCGCGATTTCCGCGACATTTCATTCGGTCATCGGCAGTCTCCTCGCCGGCTTCTGGCGCTGGCGGCCGGTACGTGGCCGAACTTGTTAAACCGGCGCTTATTCGCTAGTTTAGTCCTGTGATTTACGACGCGTCATTGGACGAGTTGCTCCAAAAGATTTGGGACGGCCAACGCATCCATCAGGCCGAGGCCCTGCGGTTGTATCCTCTGCCGCTGGAGGAACTGGGCGCACTCGCTGATCGCCGTCGGCAGCTTGCCAAGGCGAAGGATTTTGACGGGCGCGGCAATGACCTCGTTACCTACATTGTTGACCGCAACGTCAATTACACCAACGTCTGTAATGTCTACTGCAAGTTCTGCGCGTTTTACCGCGTGGAAAAGGACGATGACGCCTACGTCATTACTTTCGACGAGATGGACCGGAAGATCGAGGAGACCATTGCGCTCGGCGGGACGCAAATTCTCATGCAGGGCGGGCATCACCCGAAGCTGACGAAGCAGTGGTACCTCGATTTGCTGTCGCACATCAAAAACAAGTTTCCTGGTTTCAACATCCACGGGTTTAGTCCGAGCGAGTTCATCCATTTCCGCGAGGTATTCAACGAGCCGTTGGACAAAATCGTTGGCGACTTCAAAGCCGCCGGGCTTGGCTCAATTCCCGGTGGCGGCGGCGAAATCCTGGTGGACCGCGTACGTCAGCGTATTTCGCCTCTCAAGGCCATGAGCGACGACTGGCTGGAAGTCATGGACGTGGCGCACCGGTTGGGACTTTATTCGTCGGCCACGATGATGTTCGGGCATGTGGAGACGATCGAAGACCGCATCGAACATCTCGAGCGCTTACGCGCGCAGCAGGACAAGTCGCTACAGCGTAGCGCAGCCGTCCCGGCTGCACCCGATCGGTCAGGAAAAAAT
>JBGPDH010000179.1:0-8042 GCA_041482195.1 Verrucomicrobiia bacterium | reverse complement strand
GTCGCCGAGGCACACGGAATGAAATGGGAAAAACCGAAGATGAATTGACCGGTACAGCCCGTCATGTAGCGCAGATTTTCCAATCTGCGGGTTTTAGCGACTTTCCAGTCGCCACTTTCGTACAGTCGGAACGCGGGACAAGATTGTCCCACCAACCCGTAGACAAGAATGTCTGCGCTACAGGAAAGATGGAATCGCTCTACTCAACCATTCCAGAGGGTAACTTCAATTTCTTCTCCGCCTCCGATTTTAGTAGCTTGATCATTTCACTCTCGGAATAAGGTTGATAGGCCTGCCATCGGTTTCCACGATCTGGCAAGGGAATGATTATGTCGTCCGATTTCCCGTGCAGCCAGACCGCAACGAAAAGAACAGACGGGCAATCCAGACGGCGCAATTCATAATCCTGTTCTTTGATTTGCGGCAATTGTTCAGCCCGCCACACTGCTTCCAACGTTTCCCTGGGAAAATCACTGGTGTCCAGACCGGCGAATTTCAGTGCTGGTCCATTGGTTTGATCAACCCTCAATTCGGCCGCACCCACGGCGTTGGTCCCATGCATCAGCGGATATCGCCAGTTGCCGGGCCGCACCGTGGGAAGCAGTTGCCCGGATGCCAGATTTGTCAGTCCCACAGAATAGCCCCGGTAAGGATCTGCGATGGTCAATTCCTCGATTTGATAGCCACCCAAGTATCGGGAAATGCTTTTTGACAATCCCTTGAACGCTTCACGGATAACATCTTCTCCTCCTGCCGGGGCCTTGGGATAAGTGATGGCCGCCTGGGAGGTGTTCCCGAACACCGCGCAGCTCGAAATCAGCGCGAGGCAGAGGAGAAGTTTAGGTTTCATGGACAATATAACTTTGACCTGAAATTCAATGTCATGTTCATCATGACAGATGGTGAATAAATTTGCCCTGAAATTTTGGGCTCACCATTTTCGGGATGATCAACAGCCGAAGTCAAAACCTGAATCGCTCGCGAAGCAACCAGGAAATCAAATTCCGGGGCGATAGAAGCGGTCCCCTGTCAAACTCCTCAATACGCCACCGGACGGCCCTGGCTATCGGTGCGGAAATTGAATTCAAACAGCGGTACGCTCTTGTCCTGACCGCGCACCCAGCCCGAAATCCGATACTCCGCCAGTGGTTTCAGGTTCAAATCGGACGGCAACGCATAGATTCGTTCGTAAGCACACGGATCGGACAAAGTCACCGGCTGGTTGAAGGCCAGTTGCCGTCCGAGGACTCTTGGTTTGGGAGCCAGACGCGGGTTCTGCGGTTCGGCGAAATGTTTCACCTTTTCAATCGTCACATTAACCGGGGCACTGTTATCCAAGTGCGCCAATTCCGGTGACCAGACCCGGAGAAAAACCCCATCGGCCGGCAACGACTTGTAATCCGTATCAAACGGCTCGTGCGGAATCCGCGTCAGGGCCATTTCGTTTTTGGTGACAAACTCGGCCCCGTCTTCCTCGGCGCGGAAATTGCGCAGTCCCGGAAAATTATCAAACTGCCCGGCCACCCGGCCGCTGGAAGTGTCGCGAGTGGGCTTGAAATTGGTCAGGACCGCGCCGTCCGAGTTGAACTGGTCCAGCGCGCCGTGGGTGCTCCCGAAGGTGGACAGGTCCGCACCTTTCAGAATCAGCCAGTTACAGTGGACGTAATCGTTCTTCAGGCTGATTAGGATGGTTGCCGGATTGAGGGTGACCCGCGAGAGGCCATGGGCAATCCGCTCTGGCGCCAGCGGATAATGGTTGGTCATGGTCGCCGTCATCCAGGCATCGGCCGTGGCGAAGCCGTCGGCATCGAGCAGCTTCTTTTTGCCGAGCGACTCCACAACCGGTTGATAATTGAGCGGGTCGCCCTTCTCCGGGGAATAGCGATATGTATCGTTGGTCGGGTTCCAATCAATTGCGGCGCGCTCACCCAGGTAATTCATGACCAGGAAACGGTTAGCCTGATCCGGGTCACGGCCGGTCACGAGGTCCACGCCGTCCAGACCGGTAAGCAGCGGCACAAGCGCGGTGGTCGCGGCGGGTGAATTATGGATTTCCACCCAGTCTTCGATGCCGGTGGTGGGCAGGACCACGTCGTTGGAATCCTGAATGGATTCAGTAACCCGATACCCGGCCTTTTCGAGGAACGGCCTGACCTGCACTCGCCTGAAGGTGTCGGCGTGGTTGTGGCCGTGGTCCGAAATAATCAAAATTTCCAGGTCACGCCCTTCCTGCTTTTTATAGCGGGTGCGCATGTCCTGCAGTTGCTCATCGAGCGAGCAGAGCATGTCGAAGACGTTGCGATCCAGGTGTTGGGCGTCGTCCGACGCGCGAATGTACACATAAAAACTGCCGTCGTTTGTGTCGTCCCAAAAACTCTTGATGGTTTCGTGAATTTCGTAGGCATAAGTGTGGACCGGGTACATGTAACCCATGGTGCGAAGCATGTTATTTTCGTTCTGCCAGCTCATTTGGCTTTCATGTTCCATGGTACTGGTGATGCCATTGACGACGATTTGGGAATTCGCCGCGACGCTGAAATACGTGCGCTGATAGCCGGGTAACGGGCGGTCGCCGAAAATGTGGGTCCACGCGACGTCGCTGGTGGAGGGAAACGTCGAGATCATCCGGCTGACCGGGAAATATCCCTCCTGGAGACTGAACGCCTGGCGGCGATACGGCTTCCCCCAGAAATTGGTGCACAGAACGCCTTCCTGCAGGGCCTTCAAATCACGGTACGCTATGCCATCCAGCCCCAGGACCAACCGTTTGGGAAGGGCCGAACTGGCGAACGGGAAGACCATGAGGAGGAATAAAATGAAAAGCACGGACCGACGCGCGTTTTGCTTCAAACGAAACGATCTGCCAGGGCCCGGACGAAAAAACATGGGGCCAATCAATAGCTGATCCGCCCGGATGTGTCGAGCGGCCCGTCAAAGAACTCCGATTCGACCGTAGCCGCCGACGTAAGGAGGCGGAACTTATCCGGGATTGCAGGTATTCCGTCCGCCTTGTTACCTCCGCGGCTACGCTTAATCAGCAAGCAAGATGAAGCAGGACGAATTCGCTACCAAATGGGATAGTGCTTGAATCAATCGAGGGAGCCTTCTTAGACTCGTGCTGACGGCAAACGCGTTCAATTCATGCACAGATTCCGCGCGCCATGAAATCGAGAGACCTGTTCAAGGATATCTTCAGCCTGGCCGTCCGGCTTTTAGGACTGGTTTTTCTCTACCTGGGCCTGAGCACGGTGCCGCCGCTGCTGGATTTCGGCGCCATCGAGACCGCCGCCAGAAGTGACATCATCACCGCGCTCCTGCCGATCGCTTTCAATCTGGCCGTTGCCTGGTGGTTGCTGGATGGCCGATGGTTGATTCGCCGGGCTTACCCGGAATCGACAAATGTTTCCGCCCATTCCCCAATGCAAAGCGAGGGATTGTCCCCAGCGAACGCATCCTCCCTGCCTCAAGGAACAACCGCCGCGGATGCGGCTGATCAAAAGCTGGCCGCCCTGGTAGAAAAGCCAAAATGACGCCACGCGGCCCGGATCACTTTGGCGATGTTCCATTCCCTGCATTGAGGGAGACTCCGTTCGGGCATTTGTCACTACGTCCCGGAGATGAGCCGCAGTAACACGTCGAAGGGGAAGAACGTCTCGACGCTGCTGAAATCTTGCGGTGGCATTGCGGTACGATAAACTTGAATGCGTTAACCCTGTTCAGGCATGGATGCGACGCAAACCAGGAACGAAAAAGCGGCCGGCCCATCGTCCTGGCCCATCTTTCAAGGCATCCTGCCGTACGACAAGTCGCGTCTTCCCTCCGACCTGCTGGCCGGGATTACGCTGGCGGCCCTGGGCATTCCCGAAGTCATGGGTTACACCAAGATCATCGGTACACCGGTCATTACCGGGCTTTACACCATGTTGTTACCGATGCTGGCGTTCGCCCTCTTCGGTTCCTCGCGACTCCTGGTGGTGAGCGCCGATTCCGCAACGGCAGCTATGATTGCGGCGGCCTTCGCCTCCTTGTCGTTCGTTGCCTATACGCCGAAATACGTCGCGCTGACCGGCCTGGTCGGACTGTTGGCTGCCGGTATGCTGTTCCTGGCGGGAATTTTGCGCCTGGGGTTCCTGGCCGATTTTCTTTCCCGTACGGTTTTGGTGGGCTTTTTGTCCGGGGTCGGCATCCAGGTTGCCTTCGGCGAACTGCATGGCATGTTGGGCTTCGATAAAGGGGGGCATGGATTCCTCGGACAGCTCCTGTTTACTTTTCAACATCTGCCACAGACGAACCTGCCGGGTCTTTACATCGCCCTGGCGGCCCTGGGTGTCATGGTGGGATTCGAAATATTTGCGCCGCGTTTTCCCGGCGCCTTGCTCGCCGTCATCGCGATGACGGCGGCCAGCGCATTTTTTCATTGGGGCGACCAGGGCGTGCGGGTCGTGGGCGCCATACCCAGCGGCCTGCCGCGATTGGGGTTGCCGGACGTCACCGTGAGCGACATCGGGCCGGTGCTGCCGGTGGCGATCTCGTGCTTCCTCGTCATCCTGGCGCAAAGTGCCGCGACGTCGCGCGCCTACGCGCTGCGTTACCGCGATCGTTTCAACCAGAACATGGACCTGGTGGGATTGTCCCTGGCCAATGTTGCGGCCGGCTGCAGCGGCACATTCGTCGTCAACGGCAGCCCGACCAAAACCGCCATGGTGGACACGGCGGGCGGGCGGAGTCAGTGGTCGCACCTGACCACGGTGGCGGTGGTGTTGTTGGTACTGTTGTTTTTAACGAAGCCGTTGAGTTTCCTCCCCAACGCCGTCCTTTCCGCCATCGTGTTCCTCATCGGCATCAAACTGGTGGATCGTCGCGGTCTCGCTGAGATTTACCGGAAAAGACCGAAGGAATTTGCCTTGGCACTGGCCACGGCCGCCACGGTCGTCTTTGTCGGCGTCGAACAGGGCATCTTTCTCGCCGTCGTTCTCTCTTTGTTGCAACATGTCCGCCGCAGTTATCGGCCCCATACCGGGGTGATTTTGCAGGACGATGTGGATCAATGGCGGATGGAAGAAGCCGTGCCGGGCAAAATGATCGAACCGGGGATGGTCATGTATTGGTTTGGCTCGGACCTCTTCTACGCCAATGCCTCCTTTTTTTCGGAACAGGCACACAAGCTCGTCGACGAATCCCCGTCGCCCGTGCGCTGGCTGGTGATTGATGCCAGCGCCATGACGGGCGTGGATTTTTCCGCCGGCCGCGCCCTGGCCGAATTGCAGCAGGATTTGGCAAAGGCGGGCGTCACACTCGCCCTGGCCCGCATCCAGATAAAAAAAGACGGGAATCTGGAGCGATTGGGACTGGTCCAGTTGATCGGCGCCCATCGGATTTTTAGTTCCCGCCGTGCCTGTCTGGAGGCATACCGGGCGGAATGTTTGGCGGAAAACTAGTGGCTCAGTTGAAATTTTCTCTGGTAGGGCCGTGCTGCTGCACGGCCACGGACGACCGGCAGGTCGTCCCTACCAGCCAAATTGAGCCCTGACCGGCGGGAAAATGATCCGCACCTCGGGTCGAGCGTGAGCCGTGATTACCACAATGGAACTGATTGATTGATTTATGCCTGAACAGATTGTTTTGTCATCCCAACGCGTGCTTGACCCGAACAACGCGTCACCGACGGGGTGGACAATCATCAGGAAAACGGTTGTAGTAAGACCACCACCACGACATCCTCTCATCTGACCATGAACGCGTTGTTATCCAACCGTAGCATCGCCCGCCGCCTCCAGCTGGGGGTCGGGGTCGCCAGCGCGCTGGCACTCGGATTGACCGTGTGGTTCAACTACCGCGCCGCCCGCACCGAATTGGAGCAGCAGACCAACGACAAGGCCATGACCCAGATTCGCGCTGCGGCGCGCCAGGTGGACGACTTCATTGCGCGCATGGGCATGTTGCCGCGCAGCACAGCCAGCCGCCAGCTGTCCGTGGGTCGCGAACCCGACCCCGGCATGGTTCCCTTCATGGCCCAACTCCTCTCGCAGACGCCGACGAATGAGGCGTACGGCTTCGCCATGGCCTTCGAAGACAAGGATTGGCGCGCGACGAATGCAATGCCATGGGTGGACCGGAAGAGCTGGCCGAACCAGGTTCGGTTGGATTACGACTACCACGACCCGAAATGGGAGTGGTACATCGGCCCCAAGACCACGCGGCAGTTTTACGTCACGGACCCGTACTTCGATGAAGGTGGCTCTGAAATCACCATGGTGACTCTTTCGGTGCCTATGTTCGACGCCACTTCCAACTTCTTCGGGGTCGCCACGGTGGATCTGTCTCTGGATCGCCTCCGCGCGATGATGCGGACGGCTGGGCAGCGCGGGGCGGTGGAAAGCGATCGCGGTGACACCAGCGGACTCTTGTACCTCGTCAGCCGGTCGGGGAAGATCATCGTCCATCCGTTCGCAGAACTCATGCTCCGCAAAGGCTTTCCCGGCGCCGATGTGAAGACCCGGCCGGGGGGAGAAGCCGTGGCGGCAAAACCGGAGGGATTCACGGAAGCCATGATGGATGGCAAGCGCCGACGCGTTTACTGGGCGACCTCACCGCTGACCGGCTGGAAGGTTGTTCTTAACATTGAAGAGGACGCCGTTCTTGCGCCCGTGCGCCAATTGACCATCCGATCCGCCCTCATCGGCGTCGCCGGGCTTTTGGGCATGATGGTGGTCGTAACCTTCATCGCGCGACGGCTCGCCCATCCCTTGTTGGACCTGACGCGCACCGCCACCGCCATCGAGCAGGGAAACTTCCAGGAAGGAATGTTGGGGGAACTGCCGCAACGCCGCGACGAACTGGGCGAACTGGCGCGCAGTTTCCAGCAGATGGCGCGCGAAATCCGGACGCGCGAGCAAAGCCTGGCGGAGCTGAACCAAAACCTGGAACGCACGGTGCAGCAACGCACGGCGGAACTTACCACGCGCGCGGGCCAACTGGAGGAATTGACGCGCCAGTCCCAGGAAAGAGCAGTGTTGGAATCAAGCCTCTCGGCGTTGAACACCAGCCTGCGGGGCAATCTGACCGTGGCTCAGGTGGCGGAACGGGGGCTCGCGGGCGCAATTGAGTTTCTGGCGGCACCGATGGGAGCGATGTTTGTCACCGGCGCGGACGGCATGCTGCATCGCCTCTCCGCGCATGCTTACCCGGACAGCGCTGAGATCCCTAAATCCTTTGCGGTCGGCAGCGGCATCGTGGGCCAGGCCGCGCAGTCCCGGCGGCCGATCCTCACCCAGCCGGATACTGAAAAACTCCGCGTCCAGTTTGGTTTTGGCGCAGTGGCTCCGTCGCAAGTTGCCGCCTGCCCGCTCCTGGCCAACGACGTGACGGTGGGTGTCCTCGAACTTTGCCTTTTCAAGCCACTGACGGAGATGCAGATCCGCTGGCTGGAAAAGGCCACCGAGACGGTGGCCAACGCGCTCCGCTTCGCTTTGGAAAGCGAAGAACGACAACAGGCCGAGGAGCGCACGCGGCTCATTCTCGAATCCAGCGCCGAAGGCATTTTCGGCACGGATAATGAAGGACGCATTACCTTTGTAAACCCGGCGACTTGTCGGATGCTGGGTTTCACGGCGAAAGAATTGATCGGACAGCCATCGCACGCCACCTTCCACCATCACCGGCCCGACGGCAGCGATTATCCAAAGGAAGAATGTCCCATGTACGCCGCTTACAAGCACGGCAAGGCCAGCCGCATTGACAATGAATTCCTTTGGTGCAAAGCCGGCACTGGTCTGCCGGTCGAGTATGGCGCCACCCCCATGCTGAAGGACGGCGCCATCGTGGGCGCGGTCATCAGTTTTACCGACATCACCTTGCGCAAACAGCAGGAGAAGGAAATTGTCGTGGCCAAGGAGAAAGCCGAGGAAGCCACGCAGATGAAGTCGATGTTCCTCGCGAACATGAGCCATGAAATCCGCACGCCGATGAACGCCATCATTGGCCTGTCACACCTCGCCCTGAAAACGCAACTGACGCCAAAGCAGCGGGATTACGTCGCCAAG
>JBGPDH010000178.1:0-8063 GCA_041482195.1 Verrucomicrobiia bacterium | reverse complement strand
CTGGGCGACGTGGGGCTGGTAACGGGAGCGACCGGGGCCCGAACGCAGATGGGCACCGAGGGTTTCATCCCGCCGGAAGGCTCGGGTACCGAGGTCGCCGATATTTATTCGCTCGGCAAAGTCCTTTACGAAATCAGCACCGGCCTGGACCGTAACGATTATCCGGAACTGCCCGCCAACCTGGGCCGCACCCGGGAGGATCGCGATTTGCTCCGGCTCAATCGGATTGTCTTGAAGGCTTGCCGGGCCAATCCGTGGGCGCGTTATCGGTCGGCCGATGACCTGTTGTTGGCCCTGTTGTCCTTCCAGTTCGGCATCGAAAACCCGCGCCGCGAAATCCTTTACCGACGCCTGGTCAAAGTGGCCGGGATTGTGGGTGCTCTCGTCGCTTTCGGTGTTTGTATTGCTGCCATCTGGCATCTCGTATGGCTCATAAGACATTCGCCGTGAACAGCTTGTGCTAGCTGAAAATCACGTTTTCCCGCCTTTAAAGTCTTTCGCAAAATTCTTTGAAAGAATGTCTCCGGCTCCTGCGAGCTATGGGTGTATGAAGAACGTGTAACGGGCATAAAGCCTTAGACCGGACAAGGATAAATCTTGACCTGATTTATGATTTTGCTTAACATAACCGTGCTTCCTATGGACGCCTCAACCAAAGGTGGAGCGGGGGTTCACAATGGTTCCGGCTTCAAACGAACGGCGTTTACCCTGATTGAATTGCTGGTGGTCATCGCCACGATGGCGGTATTGGCGGTGATGCTGCTGCCGGCGTTGGCCGGGACGCAGGTGCAATCCAAAACCGCCGCGTGCACCGCGCGTTTCCGGCAATGGGCGGCCTCGGCCAATTTATATGCCAACGACCATCAAGGCTGGCTGCCCACGGACGATCCCGCCGGAGGAGCCGCGTTCGCCTGGGACGTGGGAACACGTTTCCCCAGTATGATGTATGCGTATGGCGTGGATATCCCGGACTGGTTTTGCCCTATGCAGCCAACCCATTTGGACGCCGCGAATAGCTGGGCACAAGCCCGGCTCGGGCATCCAATTCAGATAATCACTAATTTGATAGCGTATTGGACCTCGAGCTACCCGCAAGAATGCACCCTGCAAGGATGCTGCAATTACTGGGTGCCGCGCTGGAATGGGTCGGGTCCCAGACCACCTACTGCCTCTCTATTTCCGCCGGATTATTCCCGTCAGCCTTTCCCGCCGGCTTTCATTATAGCGGGCAACCCCACCTGCCTTACTTATGGCTGGCCGCAAAGACTGCATGACATTGCAGTGCCCTATGTGCCGTTTGTCAGTGATACGGCAGGGTCAGGAAACGGTGCCGGGCTGGTCCGCCCAATTAGTGGAATTGTTGGTCCGAACGCAACCAACATCTCACCGAACACAGCGCATTTCGTTAACGGCATGTTGATCGGTGTCAACCTCGCTTTTGCTGACGGGCATGTGGCCAGTCACACGCCCGACCAGATGCGGGCCGTGTATAATAATAGCGGCTCGGTTTATTGGTTTTATTGATGGAGACCCGAACTATGAAAGCGTTAATATTTGATTCCGAAAACGACAGTGAGTTACTTTCAATGGTAGGGACGCGTCGCCGACGCGTCCGGACGGCTTGGCGAGCCGTCCCTACCTCCCCAATTGCCACTCCCGAGAACAGACTGTCCATTCCGGATGTATCGGTTTCCTGGCAAGCAGCCTTTACCCTGACTGAGCTGCTGGTGGTCATTGCCACTATGGCAATTCTGGCCGTGATGCTGCTGCCGGCGTTGGCTGGGACGCTGGTGCAATCCAAAACCACCGCGTGCGAAGCACGTTATCGGCAGTGGGCGGCCTCGGCCAATTTGTACGCCAACGACCATCAAGGCTGGCTGCCAACGTTTAATCCCTCCGGAGGCGGCGCGTTCGCCTGGGACGTGGGTACCGGTATGCTCAATGCGCTTTATCCCTATGGAATGGATGTGCCGGATTATTTTTGTCCCATGCGCCCAGCTGCATGGGACGCCGCGAATGCCTGGGGACGCGCCAACCTGGGCCATCCGATTCACAATACTATCGAGTTGACCTCATATTTTCGCCGGATTTTTGCGAATGAGTGCGAGATAAATGACAATTACTGGGTGCCACGCTTGAACGGAGGGGGTCCCCTAGCCTCTCTGTTTCCGCCGGATTATTCCCATTTGCCTTTCCCGCCGGTTTTCATCAAGGCGGGCAATCCCACCTGCCTCACTTATGGCTGGCCTCAGCGGTTGCATGACGTCGCGGTGCCCTACGTGCCGTTTGTGAGCGATCTGGCGGCATCAGGCCAGGGCAACGGGTTTATCTCACCTCTTCCCGCTTCCACAAACGTTACTAACCTGTCCCCGAACACGGCGCATTTCGTCAACGGCACCTTGATTGGCGTCAACCTCGCTTTTGCCGATGGGCATGTGATCAGCCATACGCCGGGGCAGATGCGCGCTGTGTATAAAGACGCCGCGAACTATTGGTTTTATTGAAATTTGCCTGAAAGTAAATCTATGAAGACAATCAATTCTAACCAAGAATGTTCTAACAAAGAATGCGGCAAGCCATTCTGCGGAGAATCTCAGGACGTGACTCAGAATCCTGATTTGCGTATGAGCCGAGGTGACGAGGCTCAAATCTCTTTCGGAAAACACCACGCTTTTGACCAGAAAGAGCCTCCTTACGTCGGCTCCTACACATCTTTCTGTTGGGAATCTCAGCGCGGTTCGAGTGCTGGAAGGATAATGTCGATGTTAAGGCTTCTGCTGAACGGTAGCAGCGGACGTAAGACCGCTCTGACGATTATCCAAAATCAAATGAGATTGAGCCGACTCACGTCGGCTGCTACGGCCGAATTTGAGTTTTGCCGAAGCCGCGTCTGTTTCCTCATTGTTGCCGTTAGCCTTACGGCAATTTGTCAAGCCGGATCGGTTCCCCCGCAATTGCTGACACCGCGCGATCCGTCCTTGGCTCTGCCGGCAGGCGGCAACGGCGATTCCTGCGGCGCAGTGGTCAGTCCTGACGGCCGGTTTGTGGTTTTCTCCAGCGCGGCGAACAACCAGGTGCCGGAGAACGACCGGCAATTTTACATGAACGTGTACCTGCGCGATCGCGCGAGCAACACCACCACGTTGGTCAGTGTGAGCGTGAACGGGACCAGCGGCGGCAACGGGCATTCGCTATACGGCCAGGTCTCCACCAACGGCCAATATGTGCTCTTTGAAAGCCAGACCGGCAACCTGGTGTCCGGCTTCACCAATTGGATTGGCGACGTTTATGTTCGCGACCTTCTTGCCGGGACCACCGCGGTGGCCAGTGTGGGAACCAATGGCAGCCAGGCCAATTACCGCTCCTACGATGCCGTAATGACCCCGGATGGCCGCTATGTCGCATTTGCCAGGATGGGATATGTCAATCTTGCGGGCCCAGTCATCATCGACACACCCGGCATTTTCGTGCGCGACATGGTAGCAGGATCAACCACATTGGTAAGCGTTGGCGCTACAAATTCGTTTACGGCAACAACCATGGCGACGCCCCAAATTACGCCGGATGGTAATTACGTGGCGTTTTGCAGCAGCGCCACCGGGATGGTCGCCGGCGCCAGCGTGAATGGCGAGGTCTACGTTCGGGATCTTACCGGGGGAACAACGACCTGGGCCAGCGTGGATGCTTCGGCAATCATGCAATCGGCCTTCGGCGAAACCGTTTCCAACGTCAGTTCCTATTGCCCGCGATTGACCGATGACGGTCAGTTGGTGGCATTCAAATCCACCGGAACCAACGTGACCGGCATGACGGCGATTTTTGTTTATGACCAGGTCCTCGATCTGACGACCCTCATCACCACCAATGCGATTGGCTCGTTGCCGGACGACGAAAACCGGTACGGCCCGGAAATAACGCCGACCGGTCGATTCATCGCGTATGTCAACCAGGAACTGCCCGGCGGCAGCACCAACTCGAGTGTTTATGTCTGGGATTCGCTGGCCGATACCAACATTCTGGTGAGCACCGACGGCAGCGGCGTCCCGACGAACACGATTTCTGACACACCGGTTTTTAGCCGGAATGGCCGCTATGTGGTATTTCGGAGCAATGCCACCACGCTGGTCACGAACGCCGTTTCGGCTAGTTTCCATTTTTACCTGCGCGATCTTCAAGCCAACACGACACAATTGGTGGATGCAGACACCAACGGTGTCGGGTCCACCGACGTTGGCAGCGCTTTCCCCAGCATGAGCGCGAACGGGCGGGTCGTCGTCTTTAATTCACCGGACGGCAGCCTGGTGAGCGGAGATTTCAATAATGCCCTGGATGTGTTTGCCCGTGACACTGTGGCTGGAACAACTGAATTGGATTCGTTGAGGAACCCAAGTTTGATTTCGCAAACCGGGGACGCCATGGCGAGGATGTGGCCTTATGCCATCAGCGGCAACGGGCGTTGGGCGGTCTTTGAGAGTTTTGCGGACGACTTGGTGCCCAACGATACCAATGGCCGTTGCGATGTTTTCTTGCGTGATTTATGGACGGGCCAGACCAGCCTGGTCAGCGCCGGAATGGGCGGAACTCCGGCCTTGGGAGGCAACAGCGACAGCGCGGTCATCAGCGCCAATGGCCGGTACGTGGCTTTTGCCAGCGGAGCGACCAACCTGACCGCCGATTGGGTCACCAATATCAATATATTCCGGAGAGACCTTCAAACGGGCACGACCATTCTCATAAGCGTGAATTCCAGTACAACCGGCGGTATGACAAATTATTCAGACCCGGTCATCAGTGCCGATGGGCGGTACATTGCGTATTTGACTGTACGACCCTCTTTCAGCACTTACTGGCGTGATGTCAATTCCAACTCGGCCGTTTTGCTGGGGCCCGCTTTTCCAGCCAGTAGCAGCAGTAGTCCGTTTCTTACTTCAATGAGCGCCGATGGACGCTATGTTTCCTATATAACAAATGCTCAATTCAAGATTCGTGATACTCAAGTGGGCATTGATATCTACACGAATCCATTTATACCATCGGTAACGGCCGTGTCGGCGGCTTTAAGTCCCGATGGCAGTCGCGTGTTTTATCAGACGTCTGCAAACCTGATTCTGGTGGATCAGGTTGCTACCGGGTCGAACCTCTTCTCTTTCAACAGCACGACACCGGTGCAAAGCTCCGGCCAGTGGAGTGGTGATAGTCGTTATATAGTCTTTACTGGAATCACTAACACGTCAGATTCGGCCAGCAAAGTTTACTTGTGTGATTTGGCAACCAGCAACATTACTCTGATCAGTTACAACGCAACCAATGGCAACCCGCCCAACGCGGCGTCGGACATGCCGTCGATCAGCGGCGACGGGCGTTTTATCACCTTCCGCAGTTATGCGACCGACATCGTGGCCAGTGACACGAATCCGGCGCCCAAGGTTTATCTCTTCGACCGGCTTGCCGGAACCAACGCCATTATTTGCGCGGCGCAAACGGGCTCGAATCCCTTTCCATGGATTTCCGGGCCCGTGATCAGCGCCGGGGCGGAAAACGTGGCGTTCCTGAGCGCCGGCTCTGACCTGGTCACGAATGATTTCAATCGTGTGGCCGATGCGTTTGCGGTCCGGGTATTGATCCGCATTCAGATTTCGGCGGTGGTCATGCCCGGGAAGACGACCACCCTGGCCTGGCAGACCGTGCCCCTGCGGAATTATCAGGTTCAGTTCAAGGAAAACCTGACGGATGCGCAATGGCAGAATTTGCCGGCGACGATTTCCTTTGTCGGCAACGAGGGATCGGTGACAGTCCCGGCGGACCGGCCAAATCGTTTCTATCGCGTTGTTGAGACTCAGTGAAATAGAGCATTTTGAGTTATGATGTAGCGCAGGTTTTCCAGTCCCGCAGAGCGGGATTCTGGCGACTTTCCAATCGCCACTTTCGTACGCATGGAACACGGGACAAGAATGTCCCGCAAACCCGCAGACAAGGATGTCTGCGCCACATGAAAGATGGAAATGCTCTCGTTTCGCTACTTCTGAAAAACGCTGACGCGGGCGGGGGGCAGGTTGAGCCAGACGATTTTGGAGGCGAGCAGTTGAAAGCGCGAGGTGCCGCGCGTGCGCCGTTTGTGGATGCGATAGCTGTATTGCACCCACGTGCCCTGTGGATCCAGAACAGTGCGGATCTTGTCTGCAAGCGTTTCAGCCTGTTCCGGCGTAAAATTCAACAGCGGCAGGCTGGAAACGACCGCGCCGACGCTTTCAATGGGGGTGTTCCGGCGGCGCAGCAAATGATCCAATTGCCACGCATCGCCGGTGATGACCTGGGCACGGGGAAAACGTTCGCGGAGCAGCAGCGCCAGTTTGGGGTTTCGCTCGATGGCCACCAACCGGTCCTCGCGCAACCCATGTTGGAGCAGGGCCTGGGTGACCGCGCCGGTCCCGGGGCCGAGTTCGAGCACGTAGCTGTTGGGATCCGATGGCAGCCACTGCGCCATGGCCGCAGCGAGCTTTCGCGAGCTGGGAACGACCGCACCGGTCCGCTGCGGGTTGGCAATCCATTCCTGCAGAAACAAGGTCGTGTCCGTCAGTGTTGCCAGTATTCGTTTAGCCATGATGTGAGCTATAGTTATCCACCCCGGAATTCAGCGACAGATTAGTTCATAAGGACATCGGCGCCAACAAAAATTTACGGCCCCTGACAGTTATTCTCCTCCAATTCAGTGGCTGCTTGAAGAGGACGCCGGCGGCGGAGAATTTTCGTCGAGCTTTTTCCGCGCGGCTTCCCGGCGGGCCGACCAGTCCGCCCAGTTGGCGTCCCAGGCGGGACCGACCAGATTGGTGCGAGCGGTTGGCCAGAGGACGTCGAGTGCCGCCAATTCGCGCCTGGCGTCGGCGCGTTCCTGCCACTGGAGGTGGGACTCGACGAGGTTCAAATGATTTTCCGGGTATTCGGCCGCGAGCTGGTTGGCCAGTTCCAGCCATTCACGGGCAGCGTGTCGGCTGCCGATGCTCACGGGCCAGCCCGGCGCGTCCCGATATAATATACCCAGGTAGCGTTCAGCTCCGGCGTAGTCAAAATGTCCGTCGAGCCTGGCCGCGGTTTTGAATTCACGTTCCATCTGCCTGACCAGGATCAGTGCCTCGAGTGTTTCCGTGCGGGCCAGTTGGCCGAGGTTGAGGCCCAGATAATAATGGGCCGGCGCGGAATCCGGTTCGAGAGTGACGGCCTGCCGGCTGGCAATAACACCCGCCCGAGCAACGGCCGCGTGTTCGGTGGAATTGGAGATGAAATCGGCAAACTGATAGCCGGCCCGGGCGAATTCCCACGCGGCGGTGGCATTATTGGTGTCGGACTGAAAATGGTTCCGGGCCCGGGTAAATTCCGCCTCGGCGCGTGCGGCAAAATCGTTTGTGCCCGATTCACCTGCGGTTGCCAGGCGGGCGGCGGCCAGCCAAAGGCCGAGGATTAGCGTGGCTCTTGCCGCCGCGCGGGAGGTGGAATTAAAGGTTGCCATTGTACCCGGTTGTTTTATACTTGGCATGAGTGAGATTAAATTGGAAATTGCTGCAGCTGGCAATTCTAACGACCTGCGCCTTGGCTTTAACGGGGTGCGGGGGTATCAACGCCGGCGGTTCCGTTTCACCCGCGACCTTCTTCCTGCCCGGCCTGATGAAGAATAACGCGCCCTCACCGCCACCCGGCGAGCCCGTGCAGAAGGTTGCCATCGGACCATCCCAACAATTCGCTCTAGCCCGCTGATTCTATGCGATTCCCCTTTGCTTTGTCGGCAAAAATCGCCGGCCATATCATCAAACACAAGCTGCTCAAGACCCCGAAGTTTGCCATGGTCCTGCAGCTCGAACCGTTGCACACGTGCAATCTCACCTGCACCGGCTGCGGCCGAATCCGCGAATATTCCACGTCGCTCAAGGACATGGTGCCGCTCGACAAATGCCTGGCGGCAGCGATGGAATGTGGCGCGCCGATGGTGAGCATTTGCGGTGGTGAACCGCTGATTTATCCGAAGATTGAGGAACTGGTGAATGGCGTTCTGGCGCAGGGCCGCATCGTTT
>JBGPDH010000177.1:0-8069 GCA_041482195.1 Verrucomicrobiia bacterium | reverse complement strand
TGTTCTTTGAAATGCAGTTCTCTCTCTGGGGCACGCTGATTTTCATGGGAAACCGGCTCAACTACCTCTGGCCGACAGTGGCTACGAATATTCTCAGCCTGATATTGTCGCTGGCGCTGGTGCATTTTACTACCTTGGGCCTGGGCGCGCTGGTGTTGGGACCTTTGTTGGCCGGTATCATCTTCAACTATTGGTACTGGCCGCCATTTGCGGCCCGGGGAATCGGGACCACGCTGTTCCGCTTTCTTTTCTTCAGTTCCGCATCGCACAAGCAAGCCACCGCCACTGAATGAGCCAGGCGTTGCGCGCGTAGCATGACCGGATCGGTCATCAGATTTTCCGGGCAGCGTGAATGGCGGCAGGGCACGACGAAAGAGTGCCTGCCCAATGACTCGTTACCTCGTCGCCTACATATCAGCGCCCACCCAAATGACTGTTCCCGGGTTCAGATTGAGACAGGTATGACGACCGTCCTCCGAGTTAAATCTCTACCGTTTGTTGGTATTCCGGCACGACAATCCCGGCTTTCGGTTTCAAAGAGCGCAAGGATTTGGCATGGGCCAGGCATTACTCCAAAACTTGCGGAAAGTCCCTCGCACCGTGCAGAATCCGAATGATGTGCAATCGACGCGGCGTGCCAATGACGCGATAAAAAATCAGGTAATTCGGAAACCGTCGCACCGGCCAAAAGCGCACGCCGGAAAGTCCTGCCCGATTGGATCGATAGCGCGGGCCGATTTCCGGCCATTGCGCCAGGGTGCGAAAGCTCAACTGCAACGCGGCGAGGAATCGTTCGGCGGCATCGGAATTCTCAACCGCGATGAACAGATGAATATCCGAGATGTCGCGAAACGCTTCCTCTGCCCGGATGATTTTAAGGGGCTTCAAGTTCCTTGAGCTTACGACGAGTGCGGGTGCGGACGCGGTCAAAATCAGCGGTCGTCAATCGCCTGGCCGGACTGCGGATACCGGCAAGAAGTTTCTTATCCAAATCGGGAATGTCCAAAGCAGCCTGTTGCTCGGCCTTTTCCAGAGCGCGCAAACCCGCGCGCACGACTTCGCTGGAATTGCCATAACGCCCGCTTTCAATCAAGTCCCCGACGAAATCTACGTAGTATTTGCTTAAGGCGACGTTCATGGAACAAATCTAGGCGAATAACATTAGTTGTCAATAGCCGTTATTGGCTTAAATCTCCACCACCTGTTGATATTCCGGCACGACAATCTCGGCGTTCGGTTTCAAAGTGCGCAAAGATTCGGCGTGGGCCAGGTATTGCGATTCCTCACCGTGGATGCAGAAGATGCGGCGGAGGTTGCCGGATTCAACTTCCCCGTCTCCGCTTTTTCCCGGCGGTTTTTTTACGGTTGGCGCGGAAACGCAGGGCGAGGGTTTCTGCTTCTTCGAGCCATTCGAGTTTTTCGCGGAAGGTGGTGGTCAGGCCGATCAGCAGTGTATGCAATTCCGCGCCTTCGAACGTTCCCCATCGCCAATCCGGAGTGGTCAAAAGTTTGTGCAGTTCTTCCCTGGTCATCGGTAGCGGTCCAGTTTTTTCAATGCCTTAATATCCAGCAGATCCTTGGCGCGTCCAGCCTTTCTTTTCAGCGCCAGCAGAGTCTTGTAGCTGACGAACGGCGCCAGGGTTTTTCCGGCAATCGCCTCCCACTTCGCCCTGGCGAACTCCTTTTCAAAATCGAACGGTTCATAGACAAACACATCAATGGGCGTTCGATGGTGAACATCGCTCCAAAGCCGGAGAACAATCATTCCCTTTTCCCTCCGCCAGCTTTTCCTCAGCCTGGCGTCTGCAAAATCTTCCGCAGTTACCGGGAGGCCCATATTCCAGCCTGCTGATTTCAGCGCCTGCAATCCACGAACGATATTTTCCTGTTCAAGGCCGATCACCAGATCCACATCCACCGTTAGCCGTTCATAGCCATGCGCCACCACCGCCAGGTCGCCGACGATGAGATATTTCACCTTGGCGCCGTTCAACGCTTTGACAATGACTTCAACACTGCGGACTTCCATGACAGCTCTGGGAAATTCCATCCACCTGCCGATTCGGGGAGGTGAACTTATACAGCAATGGCTGCAGTGGACAGGCTAACGGAAGCAGACCGGGACGGGTCAAGGTTCATATGCGGGGTTTGAATCCCTGCGGCCGGCTGTCAAATCGAAACCACCTGTTGGTATTCCGGTACGACAATCTCGGCTTTCGGTTTCAACGAGCGCAAGGATTCGGCATGGGCCAGGCATTGCGATTCCTCGCCGTGAATGCAGAAGATGCGACGGAGGTTGCCCGTGATCTTCTGAACGTACGTCCTCAGTTCATTTTTGTCGGCGTGACCGGAATAAGTATCGAGCGAAACGACTTTGGCACGGACATCGCATGGGTCGCCAAAGATGTTCACGGGTGATTTGCCTTTCGTGATCTGGTCGCCCAGCGTGCCTTCGGCGCAGTAACCAATGAAAAGGACCAGGTTCTTTTTATCGCCGATGTTGTTTTTCAGATGATGCCGGATGCGTCCGGCTTCGCACATGCCGGAGGCGCTGATAATGACCATGGGCTCGGGGCGGTCGTTGAGTTTTTTGGAATCCTCGGCGTTGCTGATGTAGGTGAGGTTCGCCATGCCGAAGGGATTTTCCTGTTCGCGCACGAACTTTTTGATCGTGTCGTTGAAACATTCGACGTGCTTGCGGTAAATCTCCGTGGCGTTCACGCTCAACGGGCTGTCCACGAAAATCGGCACGCGCGGCAGGCAGCCGCTCAGGGTGATTTCGTGAAGGACATAGACAATTTGCTGGGTGCGTCCGACCGAAAACGACGGGATGATGACCTTGCCCTTCTGATTGAGCGCGCCGCCGACGAGCTGGCAGACGGTGTCGTCAGCATCCTTGCGCACGGCGTGTTCACGGCCGCCGTAGGTGGATTCGATTTGCAGGTAATCCACATCTTCCACGGGAACCGGGTCGCGAAGGATGTCATCGCCGCCACGGCCGATGTCGCCGCTGAACAACCAGCGGAATTTTCTACCCTGTTCCTGAATATCCAGCACGACCTGTGCGGAACCCAGGATGTGCCCGGCGTCCTTGAACGTGACCGCCACTCCGTCCACCGGGGAAAACGTCTGGTCGTAGGGGTGCCCGACCAGCTGTTTTACGGCCTTCTCGGCGTCGGGCACGTGATAGAGCGGTTCGACCGGCGGCTGGTGTTTTTTAGCGCGCCATTTGGAAACGAAGAGTGCGTCCTGTTCCTGGATGTGGGCGGAATCGATGAGCATGATGCTGCATAAATCGCTCGTGGCATCCGTGCAATGGATCGGTCCGTCGTAACCCTGTTTAACGAGGTTGGGCAGATTGCCGGAGTGATCAATGTGTGCGTGGCTCAGGACCACGGCATCAATCTGTCGCGGATTGAAGGGAAAGCAGCAATTGCGTTGGGTCGTTTCCTCGCGGTGCCCCTGGAACAGGCCGCATTCGAGCAGGAGGCGTTTGCCGTTGATCTCGATGAGGTACATCGAGCCGGTGGTGGTGCGGGTGGCGCCGAGGAAATGGATCTTCATTTATGATGTACGATTTATGATTGGTGATTTGTCTTCTGTAAACCCATGAACGCCATCTGAAATCATAAATCGAGAATCATAAATCAAAAATGGATCAGCTGTGGCGGTAGGTAATGCGCGCCTTGTTCAAATCATAAGGGGACATTTCGACGTTAACCTTGTCGCCGACGCTGATGCGGATGAAATTCTTCCGCATCTTGCCGGAGATATGCGCCAAAACCTCATGGCCATTCGGCAACGCGACTCGAAACATGGTGCCAGGGAGCACCTGCGTCACGCTGCCGGTCAGTTCTATTGGCTCTTCTTTGGGCACCGTTGAATAAAATCCACTAGTGCCAGCATTTCCCCTGAAAATCAATGCCTTTTAGCCGATAAAAACACAGTAGACATTTACCATTGATTCGTTAGACTTTCTTCATCAGTTATGAAATGTGAGACCACGAATACGGTTTTAACCCTGGTGCTGGCCCTGTTGGTGGTGGCCGGCGTGATCTTCGCGTTGCAATCCATTTTCCGCACGCGCGAGTTTCGCACCCTCCAGTCCCAGATCATTGCCCGTCAAACCAACTTGAACCGGTTGAACCTTTTGCTGAATGAAGCCATCTTCTATGGCAAGACGCATCCCGACATCAACCGCATCGTCCAGCCTTTTGAAGCGAAACCCGTCGCCCGTTAATGGCCATGAACGAACCCCAAACGAATCCCCCGGCTCCGGACGATCTGGCCAGCGAAGTTGCTTCGTTGCGCCGTCAAATCTCCATTTTGCTCCTCGCCCTGATTGTCATCAGCGGCACGGTGACCACCTACCTGTTCTATCAGTCGCACACCATCGGCGGCGATCTGGCCGCGCTGGAACCGCAGGCCCGGCAAATCATTCAGAATTATGACAAAAACGTGCCGGCCATTCAGAAGTTCGTGCAGGACCTGGTGGTTTATGGGCAATCGCATCCGGATTTCCAACCCATCCTGAAAAAATACGGAATTCCGCTGACGCCGCAGCCCGCGACCAATTCCGTTCCTACGAAGTAATCACCGCCAGCCGCGTGCCGCAGTTCGGGCAGAAATTCGACTGCGGCGGACAGCTTCGACTGCAAGCCGGACAACCCAGGTGCGCATGCTTGTGCCGGCGATGGATGACCAGATTTCGGATATAGGGAATCCAGGTGAACAGGTAGGCGAAGATAAAAACAGAATCCCGTTTGTGCAGCGAATAGGTCAACAGCAGCAGCGAACCTGTCAGGCTTAACCACCAGAACGCCGTCGGCACCACCACCTGCCGCTTTTTTTCGGTGGCATACCACTGCACGAAGAACCGGGAAAAAAACGCGGCGTTGCCGAGCCAACCGATTGCTTTCCAGACGCTCCAGTCGATGCCAAACAGTTTTCCATCATGCCACAACAGGTTGGTCAGCCAGTCCATAACGCGTGGAGCTTAACTCACCGAGCCTGAATCGAAAGCGCAAAGAGCTGTTGCGCGTCGGGGAGGGACGGTGTGTCGCCGTCCCAAACGAAAATCGGGGATGCCCCTGCTGCGCCCCTCTCCTCAGCCACCGGCGACGATTTTTACAATTTCCAGTCGATCGTCCGCCTGGAGCACGCGTTTGGAAAATTCCGAGGGCGCGACCGCTTCGCCGTTGTGTTCCACCACCACACTGCGCGGCAGGAGCTTTTGCGCGACCAGAAATTCCTCAATCGAGCACGGCAATTTGGCTTCGATCAGCTTTCCGTTGGCGATGATTGTCTTCGCGTTCATTTTTCAACATCCAACACCCAACAGCGAACACCCAACATCCAATATTTGCGCCGGAAGTTCATTGGACGTTGAGTCCCGCTTCGCGGGATTCGATGTTGAATGTTTTCCAAACTCAAGCCGTCAGTGCGGCATCCCAATCTTTCCAGACCGGTTCGTAGCCGAGCTTGCGGATGAGTTCGGCGACTTCGCCCGGCGAACGTTCGTCGGCAACTTCAAATTGCCCCGTCGCATTCGTGGCACGGTTCGGCAACGGCGCCCATTCGCTCGCGCCGGCGCCATTCAGTTTCGGGGTTGACGGGGCGCCCGGCTCCACGATGCGGCCGCGTACGGTCTGATGCAATTTATCCCGGCCCGCACCGGTGTAACCGCCCGGTTCGGTATGGCTCCCCGCGCTCATCAGCGTGATCCCCAACGGAATCAGTCCGTCGCGCAACCTGGCCGGTTCGCGGGTGGACAGCACCAGCCCGGTGTCCGGGAACATGAGGCGGAAGGCGCAAACCAGTTGCGCCAGTTCCCGATCGCTCATGTGCGTCAGCGGCTGAAATTCGCCGGCGCAAGGGCGCAACCGCGGCAGGGAAATGGTCAATTGTGCCTTCCAGCAGTTTCGCAGCAGGTAATCCGCGTGGGCCGCGACGCTGATGGCTTCGGAGCGCCAGTCCGCCAGACCGTAAAGCGGACTGATCCCGAGCCGCCGGAAGCCGGCCGCGTAGGCCCGTTCGGGGGTTTCAAGGCGCCAGTCGAAATTGCGTTTTGGCCCGGCTGTGTGCATTTGTGCATACACGTCGCGGTCGTAGGTTTCCTGGTAAACCACCAGCCCGTCCGCGCCAGCCGCAACCAGCGGTTGGTAATCCTCCGTTTCCAGCGGCCCGACTTCCAGGGATACGCTCGGAATCTCCCCGTGCAACGCCCGGACGCAGCTTTCGAGATAGGCCGTTGAGACAAATTTGGGATGCTCGCCGGCAACCAGCAGGACGTTGCGGAAACCCTGTTCCTGGAGCGCCCGGGCCTCGCGTTTTACCTCGTCCAGCGACAGCGTGACCCGCAAAATCGGGTTGTCGCGCGAAAAACCGCAGTACTGGCAGTTGTTGATGCATTCGTTGGAGAGATACAATGGCGCAAACAGGCGGATGACCTTGCCGAAACGCCGCTGGGTCAGTTGGTGCGAAGACTGTGAGAGTACTTCCAGCGATGACGCTGCCGCCGGGGAGATCAACAGCGCAAAATCCGTCAGAGACAACCTGGATTTGACAAGGCATTCGCGTACGGCCGCCGTTTCCGCGTCTAACGATTTTTGCACGAGTGTCGACAACGGCAGCGAATTGAATTCAGCGACAAAACTCACGGTTCAAACGTAACAAATCGACCTGGGAAGTCGAGTGAACGCAATGGGGAATGGCTTGTCATTTAAAATGGGCCACGCGGTGGACGATGCCGGGTGGTGTCCCGAAACTTTACAGAATGCCTTGAGGCTCCGGGGCAGCGGAGAAGTGTGAACAACGGTCATGGACAACAGGATACGCCATGTTTAGCGTTATCCCTGAGTTGCCACAGTAAGGCGATTCTGGCTTAATTCCTTCCAGAATCGCGAAACCAAGCAGCCAAACCGTTGTTTAATTATTGGCATTGTGGCTGCTAGATTGAACACAAAGCGGTTGCGACAGGCAATCCGTGAACAAGACTGAAATCATAGTAACCCGCCTGTTGCGCGTTCACGCCGCTAAAAGCAGAAAGAAAAGCAGTATGAAAATTAAAACATCCCGCAAAGCGGGTTTCACCCTGGTGGAAATCATGATCGTGGTGGCCATTATCGGCCTTTTGGCTGCGATCGCGATTCCCAACTTCCTGAGAGCGCGTTCGACTTCGCAACAGAACGCGTGCATCAACAACCTGCGTCAGATTGACGGCGCCATTCAGCAATGGGCGTTGGAAACTGGCCAGGCTGCCACGGCAACCGTGGCTGCGGACGGTTCTGGCATTCAGCCCTACCTGGGCCGCGGTGCCGCCGGCGGGTTGCCCTGGTGCCCGGAAGACAGCGCTAAAGCCTTCACTTCAAGTTACACTGTGGTTGACGTCTCCACGGCGCCGACGTGCCAAATCGGTGGCTCCCCCTCAGGTTCGGCATACGATGCAAATTATAAACACGATTTGCCGCAGTAATCTTTAATCGATAAATCACGAAGGCCTGGAGTGAGAACTTCAGGCCTTCTTTGCTTTCGGCGCCTTGGCCAATGGGTTTCGTGCGACTATTTTTTTCTGGCCTGTTCAACTGGATTTGGTATTGAGAAACGACATGGACGCAATTCTGCGGACAGAAAATCTTTGTGTGGAATATCGGACCCGCGGTTTAAAAACGAAAACCAAGCCTGCTCTGCGGGGGTTAAGCCTTTCTGTCCATGCCGGAGAAATCTTCGGTTTTCTGGGCCCGAATGGCGCGGGCAAGACCACGACCATCAACGTGTTGCTCGGGTTCATTCCACCCACCCGCGGGACGGCCTATCTGTTTGGCATCGATGTGCGCCAGCCGATCGCCCGTCAGCGCATCGGCTATCTGCCGGAAATGACCTATTACTACAAATTTCTCACGGCCGAGGAATTACTGCGCTTCTACGCGAAAATTTTCAAGCTGCCGCCGGCGGAGGCGGACCGGCGTATTGATTATCTGCTCAAGCTGGTCGAGCTGGAGCCGGTGCGCAAACGCCTGATCAAGACGTACTCGAAGGGAATGCAGCAGCGCGTCGGGATTGCACAGGCC
>JBGPDH010000176.1:0-8098 GCA_041482195.1 Verrucomicrobiia bacterium | reverse complement strand
TCTTCAAGTGAACCTGGTTCAGTGATGATTTTAAACCCGGCTTTCGGGAACAGTCTGTGAAAAGTAAAAGTTTGTCGGACAGTAAAACATCACATGAGCAATAAATTGTTTGTTGGAAATCTATCCTTCGACACCACTGAAAACGACCTGCAGGACGCCTTTGCGGCGCACGGCACGGTCATGGAAACCAATATGATGACGGACCGCACAACCGGCCGTCCCCGCGGTTTTGGGTTCATCACCATGAGCACGCCCGAAGAGGCGCAGAAGGCCATTGCCGCTTTGAACGGCGCACAACTGGGTGGACGCGCCCTGACGGTCAATGTCGCCAAACCGCGCGAAGAGCGCTCGGGTGGCGGCGGGCGCCGCGAGTTCCGGGTCAGCGGCAATAGCGATCGCAGCCGCTACTAATCCGGCCACCGCAGGATTTCACGGCAGGGTTCGGGTGAACCGGACTCTGCCTTTTTGGTTCAATTTTTCGCCAGCCGGACTGACATGAAAGAAGAACACATTGAAGTGGAAGGCCGCGTCACGACCGTGCTGCCGGGCACGATGTTTCGTGTCGAACTCGACAACAAACATCTCGTGCTCGCCACGATTTGCGGCAAGATGCGCAAGCGCTGGGTGCGCCTGACCGTCGGCGACCGCGTGAAAATGGAAATGTCGCCCTACGACTTGAACAAGGCGCGCATCACCTGGCGGCTGCGTTGAGTCGCCGGCTCCCCGCCGGCATCCCCTTCAGGAAATTCCGCGTCAGTTATCAATGCGGAGACGACCCCGATTCATCCACCACGCGAGCGATGCGCCGGTCGGGAACCAGCCACAGTAAAGCCACGACCACATAGATGGCACAGGATATCCACGGCTCGACGTATGCCATGCCGATGGCCGTGGCATAAAGAACGGGCGAACTTTTGCCCTTAAAGTCGCGACCAATGGATTTTGCCAGTTTCGAATCGTGACCGTGTTCTGCAATGATGACACTTTGCAGGATATAATAGGCGATGGCCGCCATAAACATGACCACGCCATACAAGGCCGTGGGCGCGGTCGTGAAATGATTTTCACCCATCCAACCGGTGACGAACGGGAAGAGGGACAGCCAGAACAGCAGGTGGAGATTCGCCCACATCATCGCCGGGTTCACCTTGTGCGCCGCCTTGAGCAAGTGATGATGATTATTCCAGTAGATGCCAAGGTAAATGAAGCTCAATACATAGGTCAGAAACACCGGCAGCAGCGGTTTCAAGACGACCATGTCTGATCCAATCGGTACCTTCAAATCCAGCACCATGATGGTGATGATGATGGCCAGCACGCCGTCGCTGAAGGCTTCCAGCCGGTTCTTTTCCATGCGGCCATGTTAGTCGGGGAACCAGTTGCAGTGCAATGGCCGTGGTGGCGGCGCTGGTCAAAACAGCCGGCGCGAACGACGAACAATCTCCACCGGTCTCAACCGGAATTTTCTGGATTTTATCCCGGATGGTGTGTAAATTTCACCCGAATCATGGAACCGGTTGCAGACGGGAAGGCAACCGGTTTCGTCTCAACAAGCACAAGCAGGCTCATAAGGCCTGCAGCAGTAAAGTTCGTATGTGTAAACCAACGACCTTGGTTGCCGGACTTCCCGTTGCGCGCACTAAAATTGCGCGCCGAAGGCTGGACCGTCTTTCCTGTTCCGGCGCTTCTTTTTACTCATTAATTCCCGGCAGCCAGGGCGTTTTCGTTTTTGTCCTGGCTGCTCTGCTGGTTTGCGCGACCAATGCAGCTAAAGCCACACTCCTGGCCTATGAAGGTTTCAACTACCCCGCCGGCACGGGATTGACCAACGCCTCGGACGCGTCCGCCGGAGACAGTTTCGGCTGGGCCTGGCGTTGGGCAGGAGCCAACGTGCCCCTGGCCACCAATATCTCCGGCAGCCTCGGCTACACGGATTCGCAGGGCAATTCCCTGGCGACGGACGGTGGCAGCGTGATTGTCGGAAATCTCGCCGGCAGCACCGTCAACGCCCAACCGAGCCGGAGTCTCGCCATTGGCACACTAAGCGGAAGTACGTACACCGGCCTGCCGGCCGGAACGTACTGGGCCAGCTTCACCATGCAGTGGGTCGGTTACCCGAGCAGCATGAGCACGTCGAACCTCTATTGGCGCAAGGGCGACATCGTGTTCCGGTCCGGCGCACTGACCAATGCCAACAGTACCGGCACCGAACTGGTGGCCGTCGGCCGCCCCAATGCCAATCAATTTCCATTTTCTCCCGTTGATACCTGGACGCTCTGGTCCGGCGGCGACAGCGGCGCGGCCGGATCCGGAGTCGCGACCACCAACCCGTTGAACAATGCTTCGTTCATTCTCATGCGTCTGGATGTGGACAATAATACGGCCACACCGGACGCCGCCTACCTGTGGATCAATTGGACAAACCTCACGGTCGAACCGCCAATTGCCACGGCCAATGCCACCAATACCCTCGCCAATCTGACCGGCCTCAACAACCTCCGGCTCGACGCGAACAACCAGAATGCGTCGGGCACCAATACCGTCATCCGCTTCGATGAGTTCCGCCTCGGCACCGCCTTTGCCGATGTAACGCCCCTGGCCTCGGTCCCCCAACCACCGTCCATCACCTCTCAACCCGCCAGTGCAACCGTCACGGTCGGCGATTCCGCAATGTTTACCGTGAGTGTCACCGGCGACTTGCCGTATAACTATCAATGGTATTTCAACACTAACGGCCTGTTGACGGACCAGACCAATGCGTTACTGACCCTGACGAATGTGCAAACGACCAATGCCGGCGGCTATTCCGTGGTCGTGGGCAACAACAACGGATCGGTTACCAGCCTCGTGGCCACCCTGAATGTCCTGCTGCCGGTGTCTCCCTCGATCACGGCTCAACCTCAGGATTGGACCAATGTAGTGGGGTTTGCCGCCAATTTCTCCGTCGGCGCCACCGGTTCGTCGCCGTTGCATTATCAATGGTATTTCAACACCAGCACGACGCTGACGAACCAGACCAATGCCACGCTGAGTTTTATCATCGCCTCGACGAATGACGCCGGCGGCTATTCCGTGATGGTCACCAATAACTTCGGCTCGGTCACCAGCCGGGTGGCCGTCCTTACGGTTTATCCCGGCAGCCCTCCGTTCCTGCCCGCTTTTTCCGGAGCAGACGGAGCGGGGAAATTTGCGACGGGTGGCCGGGGCGGGATTGTCTATCACGTCACGCTCCTGGACAAAAACTTCAACGACGTCCGGCCCGGCACCCTGCGTTACGGTTTGAACGACGCCAATTTCCCGGTCGGGGTGCCACGCACCATCGTTTTCGATGTGGCCGGTGTTTTCTGGCTGGGGTTATACGGAGCGGAAAGTAATTACGATAACGGCTGGAATGCCGGCCAGTCCCGGTACGATTTTCCCGGCAACGCCACCATCGCCGGCCAGACCGCCCCCGGGCCGGTCATCATCATGGGCGGCAGTGTCCACTGCAACAGCGCCAACACGATCGTCCGCAATATCACGTTCGCCCCGGGCTATGGCATGCAGGGCTTTCACTCGCCGCCCACCCCGCCAACTCCCGGCACTTTCCCCGATTCTTACGTTTACGACGCGGTGGATGTGCAAAATCAAAACATCATGTTGGACCACCTTACTGCTCTGTACGCCACGGACGAAGCGATTTCCTGCAATGAAATGGCCAACAATTTCACGGTCGAGAACTGTGACATCTCCCAGGGCCAGAATTATCCGCAGGCCGACGCCGAATCGAGCGGCTTGAATTTCACCGGTCATGCCCTGGCGCATCTTTTGCAGGCCGGGTCCAACGCCAAAATCAGCGTCCTGAACAACCTTTACGCGCACGAAAAAGGCCGGTTGCCCCGCGTGGGCACCGAAGCGGGCGTCCTGACCATCCCGGGCGTCGGCGCCATCAATGATTTCCGCAACAACGTTTTCTACGATTGGTTCGACACCGCCGGGACCGGTTCCAGCGGCCAGCCGAGTTCCGATAATTTCATCAACAACTTTTACCTGGTCGGTCCGGGCGGCGACAATCCGGTCGGCGGCACGAATTATGCCATCGTCTTCAAGGCCGGCGGCACGGGCATCTTCAACGGCTCTGATACCACCCTGACGACGGTGTACCGGTCCGGCAATGTCAAGGACACCAATAAGGACGGCGTGCCGCGGTTCGGAACCTCCGCCGACGGTGATTATATCAACCTCGCCGCGCAATCCACTGCCTACGACGTAAACATCGGCGTGACTCTGAATGCCCCCGATGCCTTTACGAACGTTCTCCGCTATGTCGGTTCCCGCTGGTGGGACCGTGCTTACGACTTCACGCTCGGCAATACCAACGATATCACCACCAACAATATCGCGGCCTATATTGATGAACGGCTCATTCACGAAACCGTGACCGGCACGGGCAAAATCATGGCCTGGGCTGATGACCCGTTTAACAATGATCCGAATGAAGGGGTGGAATGGCGGAGCCTCCTCGCGTTGCGCGCTGATCCGGTCACCGACGCGGCTCCGTACAGTCGCCCCGCCAATTGGGATACCGATGGCGATGGCATGCCCGATTGGTGGGAAATCGAACACGGGCTTAATCCGAATGTTCCCGATAACAACGGCGATTACGACCACAGCGGTTACAGCAACCTGGAGAAATACCTCAATGAAATTGCGGCGTGGCCCGCACCGGGACCCATCAGCTTCACCGGCGCCTACAACAACCGGTATGCGGAAATCTTCAACTGGCAGGTGAACGGCGTGGTGATCAACCTCAATGGAACCAACGTCACCACGGCGTCCCTGTGGTTACCCAGCCGCTTCGACACCGCCGTCATCAACAACGCCACCGCCACCGTGGATTCAGTCGGCCAGCAAGCAGGCATTCTCTGCCTCACGAATAACGCCGAACTGGATATCACCAATGGCTGGCTCAAGATTGCCAACGCCCTCAACATCGGGACCGGCTGCACCGTGGCGGTGAGTTCGGCCAGCCTCGAAGTGGACACCAGCCTCGTTAACAATGGCACGTTGCGTCTGACCGGCGCGGCCACTCTCACTGCCGGTGGAAGCTTCACCAACAACGGCCTGCTGGACATCATGACCTGGACCGGCACGTTGCCACCGGGCTTTGTCAACAATGGCACCGTGCTGGATCGCAGCGCCATCCAGGTAAACTCAACCGCGGTCAATGGACCGGATGTTCAGGTGACGATTCAGGGTTACACCGGCCACAACTACCAGTTGCAATATCGGGACAGCCTGTCGAACGGGGCATGGCAAAACGTCGGCGTATCTGTCGCGGGAGCGAATGCACCCATTCTCCTGACTCATCCCGGTGGGGCCACTGCTCAACAGCGCTTCTACCGCGTGACCGTGAATTAACGGCGGCCGCGGCGGCTGTTTGTTTAGTAGGGCCGAGCTGCTGCTCGGCCAGGCTGCACGGCAGCGCAGCCCTACCTGCGGCTCGTCAGTAGCCTCGCCCCACCGATGCCCGCGCTTAATTCAGGTCAAACAACAGCACCTGCGCGTTGCCTTTGCCGGTCAGTTCCAGCTTCGTTTCGTCGCTCACCGCCGCGGCATCGCCGCCCTTAAGCGTCTTGCCATTCAACGTCACCTCGCCTTCGGCCACGTGGACCCAGGTATGCCGGTTCGACTTGAGCTCGTGCGTCACCGTCTGGCCGTTGGTAAACCGCGCCAGCCAGAGTTCGGCGTCCTGGTTGATACGGATGCTGTCGTCACGCCCGGTTTTACTGGCAATCAGATGCAGCTTCCCCGGCGCGGCGTCGGCGCATGACTTTTCGCCGTAAGCCGTTTTGGCCCCGGGTTGGTCCGGCTGAATCCAGATTTGCAGGAAATGCACCGGGTTCTGCTTCGACGGATTGTATTCGCTGTGCACTACGCCGGTGCCCGCTGCTATGTACTGGAAGTCGCCCGGCTTGATCACACGCCCGTTGCCCATCGAATCGCGGTGCTCCAGCTCGCCCTCGAGGACGTAGCTGATGATTTCCATGTCGCGATGCGGATGTTTGCCGAAGCCCTGGCCGGCGGCGACGCGGTCGTCGTTGATCACGCGCAAATCCCGGAACCCCATCCATTGGGGATCGTAGTAATCAGCGAACGAAAACGTGTGATAACTGTTCAGCCAGCCGTGGTCGGCGTGGCCCCGTTCGTTGGCTTTTCTAATCGTCATCATATTGCCCTAACATGCCCTTGTTTGTACCCTCCGCAATCAGGCACCTTTGAGTGCCCGTGATATGCAACTCAAGACCGTGGAATGCGAAGTGGAGCGCCTGCTGGCCGTGATTGGCGGGAAATGGAAGGTGCTGATTTTGCGGGAACTGTTCAACGGCGCCCGCCGCCACGCCCAGCTCTGCCGGGCGCTGCCGGGCATCCGCCAGAAAGTGCTCACCGCCCAGTTGCGCGAACTGGAACTGGACGGCGCCGTCCAGCGCAAGGTGTTTGCGGCGAAACGTCCGCACGTCGAGTATTCGCTGACCCCGTTCGGCGAACGGTTGCGCGGATTGATTCTGCAGATGCACGACCTGGCCCTGCAAAACTGTGCCGTGCTCAAACGCCGCCCGCCCGCCGGAAGGTTTGCGCGAAGGGTGTGAGCCTGAGTTTGAACCAACAGTGGTAAGTTAACAGGAGGAAACAGAGAAAACGGAGATTCATTTACTTCTCCGTTTACTCCGTTTGCACCTGTTCAACTCCGAGGCCGCCAATACCAAATTCGGCCCCGGCCCCCTTACGTGCTGGAATGAAAGTGGATAAGGAAGCTGAATTGCTCTTTTAAATCAGGCTGATTTATGGCATGCTCCCATTCTGACCTTTCTATGAAAACAGCATCTCTCAGATTCCTTGCAGGATGGGGATTGCTGGCGTTCGGCTTTGTGGGGGACATGCGGGCCGATGTTTTGCTGGACGATACCTGGGCCGACGGCACGCGCACGAACCAGATCCTTCCCGTTGAATCGGCGTGGTGGTTCTCGTACGGCGCGTCGACGGCGCAGACGAACTTCATGTTTGTTCCCATGCGCAGCGACAACACCGCGCTGTTGGGCATTACGTATTTCACGGACGGCACGACGAATCCGATCAGGCTGGCCGTCGGTGAATCGCTCACGCTTAGCCTGCGGCTGACCCTGTCCAACGTGCCGCCGCAAAACGCCCTGCTCGGCTTTCGCGCGGGACTCTTTAACTTCGCGGATTCTTCGTTGTCGCCGAAGCGCGTGAGCGCCGACGGCTTCAGCAACAGTTCGCAGGGCAGCGGCGTGCAGGGTTACGCGCTGTTTCTCAATATGGGAACCACCTTCAATGACCAGGTGCCGATGCGCCTCCTGAAGCGCACCGGCCTGTCCAACACTTCTCTCCTGGGAGCGAGCGCAGCCTGGACGGAATTGGGCGTTCCCCTGTTCGTCCAGACCGCCGACTTTCCCGGCTTCACCGACGGCGAGGAATACGTCTGGCAGATGATGGTGGAACGAACCAACACGACGACGATCGTCATCAGCACACTTTGGTCGAACACGACGAGCGGCGCGACCATGTCGTATTCGCAAACCGACAGCTCAGCTACGAATTTCAATTTCGACGGCTTCGCGCTTCGCCCGCTCAACACGAACACTGCCGCCGCCAGTTACACTTTCCTGGAAGCCAGGGTTGACTACGCAGCGATCCCGCGGGATGGCTTCGCCAATGTTGGCTTTACCACCACCGGCGGTGCTGGTGGCCCGGTCGTCACCGTCACCAACGCGATCAGTCTGAGCAATTACCTTAATCAAGCCGGGCGTTACATCGTACAGGTCCAGGGAACGATCAACCTCGGTGCGGACAACTTTCCGGTCGGGGCCAACAAAACCCTCATCGGCCTGGGCACAGACGCCACGCTGGTCGGCGATCTGCACATTGTCGGCGTCAGCAATGTCATCATTCGCAATCTATACCTCACCAATCCCTCCAATCTCGGCGAAGGTGACGGCATCACTTTGCGGGTGGCCGACCACGTGTGGGTTGACCACTGTACCTTCACCGACTGCGCTGATGGCGAGTTGGACGTCGTCCAGGCATCGGATTATGTCAC
>JBGPDH010000175.1:0-8133 GCA_041482195.1 Verrucomicrobiia bacterium | reverse complement strand
CTTGACGTCCTCCAGCGCGGCGTCGATGGCCAGGTAAGCGCTGTTGCTCTTGTTGGCCGTGGCGATGTAAACCGTCGCCTCGGCCAGGGGGATGCGCGCCTCCGGCCAGCCGACAAATTCCGAGGCCGACAACGCCGCGTTCGCCAACACCAGGGCCATCGGGTCCGCCAACCCCACGTCTTCCGCCGCGCAAATCACGATTCGCCGGGCAATAAAGCGCGGGTCCTCGCCGGCGTGAATCATCTTGGCCAGCCAGTAAAGGGCGGCGTCCGGGTCGCTGCCGCGCATGGATTTGATGAACGCGGAAATGGTGTCGTAATGCGCATCTTCGTCGTCATACACGACGGCTTTTTTCTGGATGCTTTGCTCGGCGGCGGCCAGATCAATATGAACGACACCCTTTTTGTCGGGCGCGGTTGTGAGGGCGGCGATTTCCAGGGCATTCAAGGCCTTGCGGGCGTCACCGTCGGCGATTTTGGCCAGATGACGCAACGCGTTCTCATCCGCGTGAACTCTCAAATAGCCGAGGCCACGCTCCGTGTCGCTCAGGGCGCGTTGTAACAAGTCGAAAAGGTCCTTTTCGCCCAGAGGTTGCAATTCAAAAATCTGCGACCGCGAGACGAGCGGCGAGTTGACGAAGAAAAACGGGTTGTGTGTGGTGGCGCCGATGAGCCGCACGACACCGCCTTCCACGTCAGGCAACAGCACATCCTGTTGTGCCTTGTTGAACCGGTGGATTTCGTCAATGAACAGAATGGTCGGCTGGCCGGTGTTTTCGAGGCGGTTCTGGGCGGCGGCCAGCACGCGGCGCATGTCGGCCACATTGGATTCCACACCGCTCAGGCGTTCGAACTTGCTCTTGGTCTGGCGAGCGATGATTTGCGCCAGCGAAGTCTTGCCGGTGCCGGGCGGCCCAAAGAAAATCAGGGATTGAATGCGATCGGCTTCGATGGCCCGGCGGAGCAATTGCCCGGGGGCTAGGATGTGGGATTGCCCGACGAACTCGTCCAGGTTGCGAGGTCGCATCCGCGCGGCCAGCGGCTGGTTGCGAACCACGGACTCCACGGCTGGCGCGTCAGGCTTTGATCCCGGCTGTGGAGAACTGAACAGGTCATCGTGGCCCATGGCTTCAAAATAGCAGCCCTTTCGGGCCTTGCCCAAAATAAAAATCAGGTCACAAACCGGCTTGACGTCGGACGATTGCAGGAGATGTTTGGGGCCGATACATGAGTGCAGCAAACCAAATCCGCGTCGTCAGCCTGTTCATTTCGCCGGGACACAATTTCTTTGGACACTACGGCCTTCCCGCCGGGGAAGAGCCCACTGTGGCTGTAAACGAAGTCCAATGTATCGCGGGCCGGGGATTATCCGGCGACCGATTTTTTGATTTCCGGCATGATTACAAGGGCCAAATCACCTTCTTTGCGGAAGAGGTTTTCGATGAGATTTGCCGCCGATTGGCCATCAGCGGCAAAACACCCGGCGTGACGCGACGTAATGTCATCACCCGCGGCGTGGATTTAAATATGCTGATCGGAAAGGAATTCGAAGTACAGAGTGTGAGGTTTGAAGGAGTAAGCGAGTGCAGCCCCTGCCACTGGATGGACGAGGTTATTGCCCCCGGCGCGGAGGCGGCGTTGCACGGCCGCGGCGGATTACGCGCCAAGATTCTCACCGACGGCCGGCTGCGAACCGGGGCATGAGCTTCAGTGCCGTCATTCTGGCCGGAGGAAGATCCTCGCGCATGGGTCGCGACAAGGCGCGACTCGCAATCGGCGGCCGCCTGTTGCTGGCCCGGCAAATTCAACTGGTCAGGGAAACCGGAGCCGGGGAGATTTTTGTGTCCGGGCGCGCGGACGAAGACTACCAGGAATTCGGATGTCCGGTGCTGTCCGACCGGTTTGCGGCGGCGGGTCCATTGGCCGGGATAGAACGGGCCTTGGCAGAAGCTTCAGCATCCCGGCTCCTGGTCGTGGCGGTGGACATGCCGAACCTGACACCGGTGATTCTCCAACAAGTGATTCAACGCGGCGGGGGCAACACAGGTGTGATTCCCCGCATCGACGGCCGGATGGAACCGCTGGCGGCCATGTATCCAAAATCAGCCTGGAATCTGGCGGTGTCGCAATTGGACAATGGAATTTTCGCCGCGAAAACTTTTGCCGACCGTTGTGTCCAGGCCGGTCTGGTGGTTTTTTGCGACTTCGATGCGACCGCGGCACATTATTTCGCCAGTTGGAATCTGCCCTCGGATATACTTTCAGGGGTTGTCTGAACAGCCATTGCGGCGGAGGATTGACAACCAATACGGAAGGAGACGAAAAATAAAACCCCACCCTTGCCGTGTGCGACATGATCCTTTGAACATGTTTTACAACATGCGGAGCCGCTGGGCTGCTTTCGACTTCCAGTCAAGGCGTGTCGGCCACAGCCACAAATTGGCCCCATTGATCGTTTTACTACGGTTCAAGGATTGTAGCGAATCACGAACAGGGCAGGGTAAATCACGTTGCCAATCAAAGATCAAATTCGTTTCGTTCTGACACGTGCAACATCGTCCGTTTTCGCTTTTTTCTCAAGATAAATTTTCCAATTTTTTGGTTGCGCCGGTCAAAGCCGATTGCAAACTCCTGCCCGTCTATGAGCCAATCCCACCGTTTCAAGCTTTTTGGCATGATGGTCCTGGAGTTTTTCATCTGGGGCGCGTGGTTACCGCTTATTTTCAGCTATTTACCCAGTTTGAATTTTTCCCCGCTCCAGCAATCCCTGATCCTGAACACCTTTCCCGTGGCCGCCATTATCGGCATGTTCTTCAGCAACCAGTTTGCTGACCGGAATTTTGCGGCGGAAAAATTTATGGCCTTCAGCCATCTCGTGGGCGGACTGGCCCTGCTGGGTCTGGCGATGACGAAATCTTTCTGGCCGTTCTTCGGGTTGATGCTGGTATATTGCCTGCTTTATGTGCCGACCCTTTCGATTGCGAATCAGATTGCGTTTGCGCATTTGAAGGATGCGAAAGACTTCGGTTTTGTCCGCATGGGCGGTACGCTTGGCTGGATTCTGGCGGCGTGGCCGTTCACGTTCATTTTCGTAGACTGGGACAAGGTGCAGGCCGCACATCCGCAGGGGATTGCCGGCTGGATCGGTACAGCCCTGGCCAACGGTTTGACCGGCCCGGCATTGCAGAACGCTACAAAATGGACTTACGTCGTGGCCGGCATCGCGTCGTTATTGTTGGCTGGGTTCAGCCTGACGCTACCGCATACGCCACCGAAAAAGGCAGGCGAAGGCGGTGTGGAGAAACTGGCGTGGGCTGAAGCCATGAAACTGCTGCGACATCCCTTTGTGCTGGTGTTGTGGATCGTGACGTTTCTGGATGCCGTCGTGCACAATTGTTATTTCAACTGGGCCGGTTCGTTTCTCGGTGCCAGCCGGGAGGTCGGCGGCGTCGGCATCCCCGGCAACTGGATTATGCCGGTGATGAGTGTCGGTCAGATTGCGGAGCTGCTTACCATGTTTCTCCTCGGGGCAACGCTGAAACGGCTCGGCTACCGGGCGACCATGATTCTCGGTATTTTGGCATATCCGGTGCGCTTTGCCGTCTGGGCATTTTTTCCCCAAAACCCGACACTCATCGTTCTGGTGCAGATTCTTCACGGTGTTTGCTACGCCTTTTTCTTCGCCGCCGTGTACATTTTTGCGGAGGAATATTTCCCGAAGGACGTACGGGCCAGCGCGCAAGGGCTGTTCAATGTCATGATCCTCGGTATCGGCGTGCTCGTGGCCAACAGCATCTGTCCGAAGCTGGCCCAGGAGACGTTCCTGCGCAACGGCGCCACGGATTTCCATCACCTGTTTCTGGTGCCGCTGACCGTGGCCTTGATTTCCGCCGCTGCACTTGCATTATTTTTCCGGCCGCCACAAAGCAACGAAATGAGACCGGTTGCCAGGGCAACCGGTGCCGTTTAATCAAGCCTGTCGGAAAACTTCCGCTCGCCTGAGGGTTGAATTTTGCCTAAGCTCCGATCGTTTCGATTTTTGATGATGAAATCCGCACAGATCCGGCAGTCGTTCCTCGACTTCTTCAAGTCGAAGCAGCACACCATTGTCCCATCGTCCTCGCTGCTGCCCGATTCGCCGAACCTTTTGTTTACGAATGCCGGCATGAACCAGTTCGTGCCCATCTTCCTGGGCCAGGCCCGATGCCCCTATGAACCCGGGCGCGCCGCCGACACCCAGAAATGCATCCGCGCCGGCGGCAAACACAACGACCTGGAAGATGTCGGTCTGGATACCTACCATCACACGTTCTTTGAAATGCTCGGCAACTGGAGTTTTGGCGACTATTTCAAAAAGGAGGCGATCGAATGGGCCTGGGAACTGGTGGCGGAGAAATGGAAATTTCCGAAGGAACGCCTTTACGCGACGATTTATAATCCCGACAAATCCCAGGGCGACCCTTCCGAGCGCGACGAGGAGTCGTGGAACTATTGGGCTGAGAAGTTTCGAGCCGCCGGCCTCGATCCCGCCGTTCATATTGTCTATGGCGGCAAGAAAGACAATTTCTGGATGATGGGTGAGACCGGTCCTTGCGGCCCGTGCTCCGAATTGCATGTGGACCTGACGCCCGGTGGCAATACCAATGGCAGTCTGGTCAATAAGGGTGATGCCCGTTGCATGGAAATCTGGAATCTCGTTTTCATCCAGTTCAATGCCAACCCCGACGGCACCTTTTCATCGCTGCCGGCCCGGCACGTGGACACCGGAATGGGATTTGAACGCGTGGTCTCCATCATCCAGGGCACAAAGAATTTCCAGAATTTTGCCCATGCGAAAATCTCCAACTACGAGACCGATATCTTCCGCCCGATTTTTGACGCGTTGGAAACATTGAGCGGTAAAAAATACGGTAATACACTCCCGCCGGTTGATCTTTCAAACCTCAGCCCTCAGCAGTCGACTGACATCGCCTTCCGGGTCATTGCCGACCACATCCGCACGTTGGGCTTTGCGATTGCCGACGGTATCCAGCCATCAAATGAGGGCCGCGGGTATGTCCTGCGCCGCATCCTGCGCCGCGCCGTCCGTTACGGCCGCACGCTCGGCTTCCATGAGCCGTTCTTTTACAGACTCGTCGACGTACTGGCCGACACGATGGGCGACGTCTTCCCCGAAATCGGTGCGAAGAAAAAACACGTCCAGCAGGTCATTCGTACCGAGGAAGAAGCATTTTACAAGACACTCGACCGTGGAATTGAATTGTTCGAAGAAGCAGTTCAGATGGCGAGTGAGCCGACTGATCCGGGGACAATTAGTAGCCGTAGGACCACCGTGACGATAATTCCTGGTGGTCAGCAATTCGAAGATATTGATGTTTATCTCAAAAGGACTCCAAGTGGGAAAATGGAAAGAGGCATCACGGGCGAGTTTGCATTTAGACTCTACGACACCTACGGGTTTCCACTCGACCTAACTGAATTGATTGCGCGGGAGCGTGGACTGATGGTGGACAAGGAAGGTTTTGAAAAGTTGATGGAAGAGCAGCGCGCGCGTGCCCGAACCGCGCAGAAGAAAACGGTGATTTCACTTTCTGAAATAACCGATGTGCAAACGAAGTTCGTTGGCTATGATCGGTTTGAAGCTGATTGCAAAATATTGCACTTCTTCCAAGGTCCTATGGCTATCGTGGACGTGTCGCCGCTCTATGCGGAAATGGGTGGCCAGGTCGGGGATACGGGGATCCTCACAATAGAGCGCGACAAAGCCAGCTACCGTATTTTGAATACGGTAAAGCAAGGACAAGCATATGTGTTAAAGCTTGAAACCACAGAGGAGGAACCGTGGGTACCGCTTAATGAAGCACTGAAGGCACATCTAAAAGTGGACGCTGCTCGCCGTTTTGCCATTCAGCGTCATCACACGGTCACGCATTTGTTGCATTGGGCGTTGCATGAAGTCGTGGGTCGCGACGCGTCGCAGAAAGGCTCGTTCGTGGGCCCCGACAAGTTGACCTTCGATTTTAACAGCAGCCCGCTGACACCGCAGCAGGTGAGTGACGTCGAAAAGCTGGTCAACGAACGGATCCTGGAAAACGCGGGCGTGTCGTGGGTGGAAGTGCCTTATGCCGAGGTCAAAGCGCGCCGGGACGTGATGCAATTCTTTGGCGATAAATACGGTGACGTAGTCCGCGTCGTGCAGATTGGCGGCCAGGCGAAAAAACTGGATGGTTATTCGATGGAACTATGCGGTGGCACGCACGCGCGGGCAACGGGTGAGATCGGTTTGTTCCGTATCGTGGGTGAAGGCGCGATTGCTGCAGGCGTGCGGCGCATCGAAGCCGTTGCCGGTTTACAGGCTTATCACCAGGCAACCGGCGAACTGACGCTGATTAAATCACTCGCGGGCAGGGTAAATTCCCCCGTGCACGAATTGGAAAAGAAAATCGAAGCGTTGCTCGAACATCAGAAGGTCATGGAGAGACAGATCAAGTCCTCGCAGCAACGCGAGGCCTCCAATGCCGCCAGCCGTTTGCTGGAGGAGATCCAGAAGGTAAATGAGATACCGGTCATTATTCATAACCTGGGTGCCGTCGATGGCGATTTTCTTCAAGCCGTTGCCGATTCACTGAAAGAGCAGTTCAAAGGGGTGATCGTCCTGGGAGGCGGGGCGCAAGCAGGGAATGTGGTGCTGGTTGCCGCGGTGACGCCCGATTTCCTGTGGAAAGTTCAGGCCGGCAAAATTATTCAGCAGATTGCGCCGATTGTTGGTGGCAAAGGCGGCGGCAAACCGGACAATGCCCGCGGTGGTGGCAAGGACCCCAGCAAATTGGACGAAGCCCTGGGCATGGTTAGAAAGTTGCTGAACTGACTTCGAGAGGCTTATTTTACCTCTCTTTTTAAGCCTTACGGCTGCTGACGCCGATTCTTACCCATCATTAGCTTTCAACGGTTATTATCATATTATTATGCTGATTATAAAGCACTTATGTTATTTTTTTCTTTTTCCCTGTTGTCGTGTAGTCTGTCCCCATAAAATTCAGCCGGTATGAAACGTAGTAGAGGGCTGAACAAAGCCCCCAATGGCAATATTATATTGAGACAGATGGAGTTAAAGGACCTGCCCGCAGTTTTTCGACTGGGACAAAAACTTTTCACGGCGGAAGACCTGCCGACACTGTATCGCAGTTGGGACGAACACGAGATTTTGGAGTTGTTTCGTTCGGACGAGGAGACCTGTCTGGTCGCGGGGGACGATGACAAGATCGTCGGGTTTGCGTTGGGTTGCATGATGGACAAGCCGCGCAGCGCCTGGCGATATGGCTGGCTGGAATGGTTGGGCGTGACGCCCCGCTACAAACGGCACGGCGTTGCCCGTCGGTTGCTGAACCAATTGACGCAACTCTTCATTGATCGTGAAGCGCGCATCATGCTGGTAGACACCGACGAGGATAATGCCGACGCCCTGGCCTTCCTGCGGCAGACAGGGTTTGGTCAGGAAACCCGGCACGTGTACCTGTCGCGAAATCTGGATGAACTTCCCAAACGTCCGGGGCGCAGGAATGGGCATCGAAACGGGAAGATCCATTAATGGGCAGTATCCCGGCCGGCGAATCGAGCAGGATAGTGGCGGCAATTTATTCTGTGTCGGCGCAATCGCGGACTTTCTGGAGCAATTTGGCCGGTTCAAACGGTTTTTCCAAAAAGGCCTCGTAATGGCGCAAGGGTGAATCCTTGCCGGGCAGGTTATTGGCATAACCGCTGCAAAAAACAATCTTCAAATCCGGTTTATCACTCCGCAATTTGTCGGCGAGTTCACGACCGTTCATGCCGTCCGGCATGACCATGTCCGTGACCAGTAGATCAATCTCTTCGCGGTGCCCGCGCCAGATGTCCAAAGCCTGCATCCCCGAAACCGCGGCGTGGATGTGGTACCCATGTCGTTCCAGCACACGTTGCATCAACCGGCGCAAGGCGGTCTCATCTTCCACCAGCAAAATGGTCTCGTTTCCACCGGGTACTTCGGGAGGAGTCATGGGCTGATCCCCGTTGACAAGCTTCCCGGCCAGCCGGGGGAAATAAATGTGGAACGTGGTTCCCTGGTTGACCCGACTTTCCACTTCAATCCAGCCCTGGT
>JBGPDH010000174.1:0-8139 GCA_041482195.1 Verrucomicrobiia bacterium | reverse complement strand
CTACTGGGGCATGCCGTTGTTAAAAGTGGTCGGCCCGATTCCGGCCACCGCCTGGATTCCGCTGGCCATGGTCGTCTCGCCTTCCGCGATGTTTTCCGCGGTGGGCCTGATCGCCCTGGCAGTCTGGTTCCCGGTGACGATGTTGACTATTTCCGGTATCGCCAATACCCGCGCCTCCTATCTGGACGTTGCCCGAACACTGGGCGCAAGCCGGTGGTTCCTGATTTTCCGCGTCGCCATCCCCGCGGCCATGCCCAGCATCTTCGTCGGCTTGTTCATGGGCCTGGGGACTTCCTTCCTGACACTGGTGGTCGCCGAGACCGTGGGTGTGAAGTCTGGCCTGGGCTGGTACGTGAGCTGGGCCCAGGGTTGGGCCGAGTACGGCAAGGTCTTCGCCGCGCTCATCATCATGGCCGCCTTTTTCTCCTCCATCATGACCCTGTTGTTCAAGGTGCGCGACCGTGTGCTCGGTTGGCAGAAAGGAATGATCAAATGGTGACAGAACACCATGCGCCTTCGACCGAAGGTTCTCCGCTCCGGATCCTGGACGTAAAGAAAAGTTTCCCGGCGCCCGGCAATGCCGCCATTCGCAACCTCGCGCTGGACGCCACCAGCCTCTCTGTGGCGGCAGGCGAACTCGTCTCCATCATCGGCCCCAGCGGTTGCGGCAAGTCCACGCTGCTGCGCCTGATCGCCGGCCTGGACGTTCCCGATTCCGGCGAACTGTGGGTCGGGGACGATCCCATCACCGGTCCCAGCGCCGAACGCGGTCTGGTTTTTCAGGATCCCAATCTTTTTCCCTGGCTCACCGTCAGCCGGAATATTCAGTCTGGCCTCGTCGCGCGCGGGTTGCTTCAGAAGAAACGGTTGGAAGTGGACGAATTCATGCGGCTGGTCGGTCTGGAAGCCTTTGCGCATGCCTACCCGCACCATCTTTCCGGCGGCATGGCCCAGCGCGCCGCTTTGGCCCGGGCGCTGATCAATCATCCCCGCGTCCTCCTCCTCGATGAGCCGCTGGGTGCGCTCGACGCGTTCACGCGCATGCGCATGCAGGACGAGGTGTTGCGTCTGTGGCAGTCCCGCCGCACCACGATGCTCCTGGTCACCCATGACATCGACGAGGCCATCTACATGGCCGACCGCATCGTCATCATGACCCCGCATCCCGGCCGCGTGGAACGGATCATCACCGTAGGTCTTGACCGACCGCGCCAGCGCAACAGTCCCGAATTCCTCCGTCTGCGCAGTGAGATTCTCGAACTGCTGCATTTTACCGGCACCGCCCTGAGCGATCCCCACGGCGGGACATCCTCCGACAACCATCGCGGTGGAGTTTCTTCGGAAAACCCGAACAAACCTTTTTTCCCGCCACCGGATGAAGCTATCGGCATTTCCGGTGCGCCTGACAAATCGGACCAATCCGGACTCGATGCCCAGGTGATTATCATCGGCGGCGGGCCGGCCGGCTCGACGCTCGGGGCTTATCTGGCGAAGGCTGGCATCCGTCACCTGATTCTCGATCAAGCCGTTCATCCCCGGGCGCATGTCGGTGAATCGTTGGTCTGCTCGACAACACGCATTTTTCAGGACATTGATTTCCTCCCGGTGATGGAACGCGAAAAGTTCGTGCGCAAACACGGCGCGGTGTGGACGCACTGGGGGAACGAACACGAGCATATCATTCGCTTTCGCGAGATTCCCGAACTCGGCCTGACCCAGGATTACACCTACCACGTGGACCGGAGTCGTTTTGACCAACTGCTGCTGCAACACGCCGCCCGGCAGGGTTCTCGCGTCATCGAAAATGCCCGTGTCGAAAAAGTTGAATTTGACGGTGCCGGGACCGCGACCGGCGTTTGCGTAAAATTAAACGGACAGGAACGCCGGTTACGTTGCCAACTGGTGGTGGACGCCTCCGGTCGGAACACGGTGATCGGCTCGCAACTGCGGCTCAAGCGTCACGATGCGCTGTTCAATCAGTTTGCGATACACAACTGGTTCGAAGGCGTGGACCGTGGCCCGGAAGAAACCGCAGATTATATTCATATTCACATTCTTTCCCTGCCCCAGGCGTGGGTCTGGTTGATTCCCATCAACCAAACGGTGACCTCCGTCGGCATCGTCACGAAAGGTTCAGACTTTACTAAAAATCAGGAGTCGGCTAAGGCGTTTTTTGCCCGCCATATCGCCGCTCATCCATTGCTCACGCGTCGGATGGCCAACGCCCGCCCGCTGCACGAATTCACGCGGGAAGGCAATTACAGCTACGTGATGGACCGCTTTGCCGGTGACGGCTGGCTGCTCGTCGGGGATGCCGCCCGCTTCGTGGATCCGGTCTTTTCCTCCGGCGTCAGCGTGGCGATGGAATCGGCCAGGCGCGCCGCTGCCGCCATTGTTCGAACTTTGGCTGGCAATCATTCAAAAGCGTCAGCCTTCGCCGAATACGAACAAACCCTGCGCGCGGGCATGGATATCTGGCGGGAATTCATCCTGCTTTATTACCAGTTGCCGCCGCTCTTCTTCGATCTGATTGCCCGGCCGGATACCCGGGGTCAGCTCACGCGGTTGTTGCAGGGAGACGTGTATGACCGGTCGTCCGTGCCGATTCTGGGGCAGATTCGTGACACCATTAAAACTGTGGCCGCCGACCGGCAACATCCGTGGCACACGCAGTTGAGCGAAGATCTGGTTCCGGCGGGCGGCAATTAGTGCGTTTACAGTTATGAGGTAGTGCAGGCTTTCCAGTCCCGCAGAGCGGGATTCTGGCGACTTTCCAGTCGCCGGAACCACGGGACAAGAATGTCCCGCAAACTCGCAGACAAGAATGTCTGCGCTACCTGAAAGATGGAACCGCTCTAACCCTTCAATTTCGAACTTCTATTTTTGCAGTTGGGTCTCCGCTTTAAGGATGTCCTCCAGCGTGCCGGTCTGGAACCAGCGGCCGTGGTGCGGCAGGCAGAACAAACGGTTTTGCGCCAGCGCCTGATGCCAGAGGATCTTCACGGAGAACTTCCCTTCGGGTGCGTTGCGCAAAACGCGCGGATGAAAAATCCCGATCCCGGCGATAATGTACGGCGCGTCAGACTCGTTCCAATCAATCGTGTTGCCCGGCATGATAAACAAATGATCTTCACCCTTGTCGTGGCCTACGGCGTTGGCCTTGGATTGCGCGAGCAGCAGGAAATCCATTTTTGCGTCGTCCCAATGACGCGCCAGCCGGTCCAGCGCGCTTTCGCCTTCGTCGGTCCAGATGATATCACTGTTGATAACGAAGACGGGTTCATGGCCCAGCAACGGCAGCGCCTTTTTCAGTCCACCGCCGGTCTCCAGCGGTTCGGTTTCCTCGGACAACCTGACGATCGGGTTTACGCGTTCCGCCAGCCACATTATGAGTTGTTCTTTAAGATGCGAGACGTTGATCACGACTTCCTCGACACCGTAAGCCTGCAACTTCTCGAGCGCGTACTGAATCATAGGTTTGCCGGCGACGGGCATTAACGGTTTGGGGACACGTTCGGTCAACGGTTTCAAACGCGTCCCATAACCGGCAGCCAACACCATCGCTTTTTTAATGTCAGGCATGGGGAGCTACTCCAATTGATCAGGTCAGCCTTTGGGCGAGCGCATTTCCGGGAGCGCCGGCATCTTGCCGGCGGGTTGCGTCCCGATCCGGAGACTCGCCGGCAAGATGCCGGCGCTCCCAGGGTTTAATTTGCGAAAACATAGTCGCGTTCATCCAACAGGTTTCACATATTCATCAAACCACTGTTTCACGCCGGTCAACCTGGGGTGGCGCAGGGCCTTTTGCAGCAACCGCTCCACGCGCGGAGAATGCAGCTGCTTGTAATCAGGTTTCCCTTCGTGCCGGCTTAACCGTTCGAAAATGGCCAACACCCGCGTGTGCCGCAGCGCCGCCAGAATCGCCATCGAGGTTTCAAGGCCCTCCAAGTTAAGCGCCGGAAATTGCGCCAGATAACGGTCAACCATTCGTTTTTGCAAGTCCTCCGGAACATCGTGTCGCGCGTCCTCGAGCAGCGATACCAGGTCATAAGTGACCGGGCCCTGGTATGCGTCTTGAAAATCCAATAACCCGGTTTGTTTCGCGCTCGTACGACCGGGCAAGAGCATGAGATTGGCCACATGATAATCGCGCAACAACAATGAAACGGGCACCTGATGAGCCGCGGGCAATACTTCGCGCCAGACGGTTTCGAATTCCGCCCGGCCGGTTCCGGAAATGCCCGGGGTACACCAGTCCAGAAACAATTCGATATCTTGGAGCATTTTTTCCGGATGATACGGAGGCAGACCGTGGGGGATGGCTCGCGGATGTTGGTGCAGGGCAATCAGGACATCGGTGGCCAGCGCAAAAAGTTTTTCCGGTTCCGCCCCGTCATCCAGCAGGCGCGCAAAAGTGGCATCGCCGAAATCCTCGAGCAACAGCAGACCTCTGGCTTCGTCCCGGGCCAGAATGGTTGGCGCGCTGAAACCGAGCCGGAGGAGATGATCGTCAATCCGGACGAACGGCGCGATGGAAGCCAACGCCCGGGAAGCGTCCATGAGAACCGCGCTTTGATCTCCTTTTCGCAGCCGGAAATATTTTCGCACGGAAGCGTCGCCGGTAAGCGGTTCGGCGACGGTATCCCAGCCGGCGGAATCAAGAAACGCGCGGGTCCTGTCAGTCAGAGTTGTGTCAGCCACGGAAGACAGGAATTAGCAGGAACGTTGCCAGGAGGCGACAAAAAAGCCGTCGTAGCGGCTTTCGCTGGAGAGCCGCCCTGGTCGGTTTTCAAAAGTTTGCGGCACTCTACCGAGATGCCGCTACGGGGTGTCGACGGGTTCCATCTTTGACCGGTTCGGCCTTTTCAATCGGGCGGGTTCGTGATACAGAAAAGGCGGAACGAAAGGAATGACATGCTTGAATTTGCGCTTGAAAAATATCCGATCTCGCTGAAGCTGCGTGACGGCACGCCGGTTACCGTGCGTCCGCTCAACAAACGGGACGAGACGAAGCTCCACAAATTCTTTCTCAGCGTCCCTGAGGAAGAACGGCTGTTCATTAAACAACCCATTTTTGAACGCAAAATGTTTCACGACTGGTGCCGACACCTGGATTTCGAAAGCAACCTGCCGCTGCTGATGTTGCACGGAACCAAAATCATCGGTGAAGCCACGCTGCATCAACGGCATGGCGGCTGGAAACGGCATATCGGGTTGCTCGGCGTGTTGACGCACCCCGGCTATCGCGGGCGCGACGTGGCCAAAATTCTGATCGAGGAACAGGTGCAGATCGCGCGGATTCTGGGCTTGCGCAAACTGGAAACAGAACTCAACGGCGAGCGCAAGGTGGCCATTAACGCGCTGGAACAGATTGGTTTCACCCGGCTCATGTTCCTGGAGGATTACGTGCTCGATATGAAAGCCGTGTCCCACGATTTGATTGTGATGGGCATGAACCTCAAGGTGGACGAGGAATACGCCGGTGTCGGTGGTTGAGCCCGGGTTGTCGGTTTCCATCGGGTGCATCTTGACACTGTCCTTAACCGGGGACTGGAAAGTCCCCGGAATCCCGCTCTGCGGGACTGGAAAGCCTGCGCTACGTAGCGCGGACATTCCTGTCCGCGGGTTCGGGCGACTTTCCAGTCGCCCGATGATTCCGGCACGGACTTCCCGTTCAAGCACAGTGTCAAGATGCCCGTTTCCATCTTCTGACGGGCGTCGTAGTTGACAGCGTGCGGTCAGCGGTTACTTTTCCTTCGCAGTCGCATCTAAACTGAACACAGGAGAACGCTATGTCCATTCGACCCATCAAACGCCTGGTCAAGGCCAAGCCCACCCTCGAAGGCGCCGGCGTGCATCTGCGCCGCGCTTTCGGCTTCGGCAACACGTCCGACTTCGACCCTTTCCTGCTGCTCGATGATTTTCGCAACGACATCCCGGACGATTATCTCGCCGGTTTTCCGTGGCACCCGCATCGCGGCATCGAGACCATCACCTATGTCCTCGCAGGCACCGTCGAGCATGGCGACAGCATGGGCAATCACGGCGCCATCGGGCCCGGCGACTTGCAGTGGATGACCGCGGGCCGCGGCATCATCCACCAGGAAATGCCCAAAGGCGATCCACTGGGCCGCATGCACGGGTTCCAGTTGTGGGCCAACCTGCCGTCGGCACTCAAAATGACCGAGCCGCGCTATCAGGAGGTCAAATCGCTGGAAATTCCCGAAGTGACCGAGGACGATGGTACGAAAGCGCGAATTATTTGCGGCCAATTCTGGGGCAAACGCGGTCCCGTGGAAGGCATCGCCGCCGACCCCGTCTACATTGACGTCTCCGTCCCGCCGGGCAAACGCCGGCGGTTGCCCGTCGAACATACGCGCCATGCTTTTGCCTATGTGTTTTCCGGGAGCGGCAAGTTTTGTAACGCGTCGAGTCCGCTGGCCGTGCCGACGGAAAGCCTGGGCTGGGCCGACACCACGCCGCCCACGGAAGCCGATAACCGTTCACTCATCCTGTTCGATTCCGGTGACGACGTGGAAGTCCAGGCCGGGGAAGACGGCATCCGGTTCTTGCTGGTCTCCGGAAAACCGTTGCAGGAACCGGTGGCCTGGTACGGCCCCATCGTGATGAACACGCAGGAACAACTCCAGCAAGCCTTCGAGGAATTGCAGAAGGGGACGTTCCTGAAGAAAACTTGAGCATGGTTACGTCGATATGGGACTGCGTTACGGTGCGACCGTCCGATAGAACCGCACCGGGTATAACGCGGCGTTGGTGTCGGTGAAGCTGAACGCGCTGCTGCTGGGCGGGTTGGTGGCGATGATCACCCAGGACGCGGGGTTGGCCAGATTCGTGGTCGCCTGAATCAGCATGGTCTGGACTGCATTCGCCTGCACCGTGAAGGTAAAACCACCCGCCACTGATGGTGCGATGACCGGGGCCAGTGCAGCCGGGGTCGGCACCGGATTATAGGTCTGCAGTATATCTGCCGTGGAGGAGTTTCCCGACGCATCATGAGCGTAGAGGAAATAGTAATGGGTTGTGCCCGGGGTTTGCCCGGTGAAGGTAATCGAGGTGCTGGTGATTCCCGTCAAATTGGCCTCAAGCGTGTTGGTGATAGCTCCGGTATAAATTTCGTCAACGAGCGAGTAGTAGGCAATCGGCACCGGGCCGGGCGAAGGATCCCAGGCCAGACTGGTGGTGGACGAGGTCAATGCGGTCACCCGGAGATTTGCCGCCGGCTGCGGTTTCAGCGTGGTGATGGTTATGTCCCGGCTCCGGAGCGACGTGCCAGTCGCCGCCACCGCTGCGACCGCGTAGGTATGAGTTGACCCAACTGCGAGGCCGCCAATCGTCACCGAGGTTGAAGGCAGGTTGCTACTGACTGCAACGTAGTGAGCCGGCGTCTTGTAGGCGACGTGCCGTTCGTAAACGGTGTAGGTGACCGGCCCAACCAGCGGACTTTCGGGGTCCCAGGACAAGGTCACGGAGGTCTCAGTCTCGCTGGCCACGACGACGTTTGTGGGAGCGGCAGGTGGCGGTGGCGTGACATTGATGATGAACGTCCAGTTCGCGGCGCCGGCGTAATTGGTCGCGGCTATGGTTATAGGAATGGCTCCGATTTGATCTGCTCCTGACGGTGTCCACGTAATTTGACCGCTGAAATAATCCACCGTCATGTTGGTGGGGCCGCTGACGAGCACGTAAACCGGCTGTGGATTGCCAGTGGCGCTGATGGATGAAGTGTAAGTAACCCCATAGGCAGCGTTAGTACCCGGGAATTGGGTGAGGACCGGCGGACTGTCCGGCGTGCCCAACCGTTGGCTGCGCCAGACATCAGCCACGTCGTAACCATTAACGTCCATGCCGCCCATCACTATCAACCGGCCAAGGCTGTCCACGCTCATCTCAGCCGCGCTCAACCCTTCGGGTAGCGGCGTGGAAATCGTCCAGGAATTGGCGACCGGATCGTAAACCTGGACCACGTTGATCGTGACTCCGCCGGAGACGCCGCCGACCACATAGATTTTTCCGTCGGCTCCAAAGGCCGCCGAACTGCCGGCGGTGGGAACCGGCATGGAAGCGATTGCCGTCCAGGTATTCTTACTGACGGAATAACGAAGCGCAGAGGCGACTTCG
>JBGPDH010000173.1:0-8159 GCA_041482195.1 Verrucomicrobiia bacterium | reverse complement strand
GTGGTTTCCCGGGCGGCCAACCCAGCCCGGAAGCCGAAGCGCTGCAAAAGACGATTGATGACAATTCACCGCCGCCGCAAATCAAAGCCGCGTTGGCCCGGTACGAAGCGTCACAAAAAGCCAAACAGGCCAAACTCGCTGAAACGCAGCAGCAACTCCGCCAGGTATTGACCGTCAAACAGGAAGCGCAGGCCACACTCCTGGGGTTGCTGAATTAATTGAAATGTGCAGCGACGCCCGTCAGCGCCGGCCCGGAACATTCGAGAAGGCGGCGGTTACGGACCGCCGCTTCAAAAATAGATGAACGAAACTGCCAATCCAGATTCACTGTTAAAGCAATTGCTTGAGCGCATGGTGGCTGCCAGGCAATTGTCGGCGACCGATGCATTGGCTCTGGCCAAAATTACACCGGCCATGCAACGGGAGGAGGACGTACTCCGCTGGCTGGCTGTGGAATACGGTGTGGATTACACCACCCTGGACGATGTTGAACCGGACCGACAGCTTCTCTCCCTCTTTCCCGCGCGCATCCTCCTCAAGGAGGAACTGCTTCCGCTCAAACGCCTGAACGGCACGGTGGAAGTGGCCACCAGCCGCCTGTTCGCCACGCAAGGGTTGGATGCGTTGAAAACCCTGACCGGCTTGAATCTCAAGCCGATTCTCGCTTCCAGCGAAGCGATTCAACGCGAAATCAAAAAGCGCCTCGGCGTCGGCGCCGACACCATCGGCAGCCTCGAAGAGGAAAAAGCCCTGGAAGTGGTTGATGAAAATGCCGAAGACAATGATCTGGCCGCCGCCGAGGAAGACGAGGCGTCCATCATCCGCTTCGTGAACCAGGTATTGAAGGACGCCATCGAGTTGCGCGCGTCAGACATCCATCTGGAGCCGTTCGAGGACGAATTTCGCATTCGTTACCGCATCGACGGCGTGTTGCAGGACATTTCCGTCCCGGGGCAACTCAAGCGTTTTCAACCCGCTATTGTGTCGCGTGTCAAAATATTGAGCCATCTCAACATCGCCGAGAAGCGCCTGCCGCAGGACGGCCGGATCAGGGTGCGCATTGACGATGCCGAGGTGGACATCCGCGTGTCCATCATTCCCATGCTGCACGGCGAAGCGGTCGTCATGCGTTTGCTCCGGCAGAACGCCACGCTGCGGGGCATGGAGCAACTGGACATGGACCGGCGCGAGCTGGAATGTTTCCGGCGCGTTCTCGAACTGCCCCACGGCATCATCCTCGTCACCGGCCCGACCGGCAGCGGCAAGACGTCCACCCTTTACACCGCGCTCAATGAAATCAATGACGCCGTCCGCAAGATCATCACTATTGAAGACCCGGTGGAGTATCAGCTCAAAGGCGTTAATCAAATCCAGGTAAACGAAAAGTCCGGCCTGACCTTTGCGCGTGGCCTGCGTTCGATTTTGCGCCATGACCCGGATGTGATTCTCATCGGCGAAATTCGCGACAAGGAAACGGCGGAAATCGCGGTGCAGGCGTCGCTGACCGGCCATCTGGTTTTTTCCACCCTGCACACCAACGACGCGCCGGGGGCGGTGACGCGTCTGGTGGACATGGGCGTGGAACCGTATCTGGTTTCGTCTTCGCTCGAATCCGTGCTGGCGCAGCGTCTCGTCCGCGTGCTCTGCCCACACTGCAAACAGGCGGATAATTCGCCCGCGACGGCGGCGCTCAAGGAAAAACTCGGGATCCCTGCCAGCACCACCATTTACCGCTCTACCGGCTGTCGGGAATGCCGCCATACCGGTTTTTTTGGACGGCACGCCATCTTCGAGTGGATGGACAGCGCCAACGAGATCCGGCAGCTCGTGTTGAAAAATGCCTCGACCGACCAGATTCGCGACGCGGCCCGCCGTGCAGGTATGAAAACGCTGGCCGAGGACGGCTGGCGGCTCGTCCGGTTGGGTCTGACCACCGTGGAAGAGGTTTTAAGCGTGACCACCGCCAAAGAAGTGGCGCAAACAACGAAAGCGAAAATGTCGGAAACCCAGTCGCCGGCCAACACCGTGGAGGCAAAATGAATTGTATGAAACATTCAACGCTCAACATTCAACGTCCAACGCTCAAGCGTCATTATCAGGCGCGTGCGGTCATTGAAAGTTCGGTGTTGAATGTTGAATGTTGAATGTTTTCCGAAGTTTAAAATGCCCACGTTTACCTACAGAGCATTGCAGACCGACGGCACGATGGCGGAAGGCCAATTGGATGCCGTCGGCCGGCCTGATGCCCTGCGCCAAATGGAAACACTGGGTCTGCGTCCGGTGAAACTGGTGGAAAAAGCGGTGGCGACGGCAAAGCACAGCATGGCCCTGCCGGCGGGTCTGGAGAACCTCACCGGACTTTCATCCAAATTGCAATCCCGGAAGGTTTCCGCCAAGGCACTCGAAAATTTCACGCGCCTGTTGTCCAGCCTGCTCGCGGCGGGTGTGCCGTTGAGCCGCGCATTGGTGATTCTTTACAAGGAAACCTCAGCGCCGTTCGTGGCCGCCAAGTGGAAGGAAATCCATGACCTGGTCGTGGATGGCATGTCCCTGGCCAATGCCATGGCGAAATCACCGGACGTTTTTCCACGGGTCTATGTAGCCATGGTGGAGGCCGGTGAGGCCGGCGGGTTCCTCGACGTGGTGCTGGCGCAGATTGCCGATTTCCAGTCACGCGAAAAGGAACTGAAATCGAAGGTGCTCACGGCGATGATTTATCCGTGCATCTTGTTTTGCATGGCGTTGTTGGTGTTGACCCTGTTGCTGGTGTTTTTCATCCCCAAATTCCAGAAGATGTTCGCCAGCGTACATGGGGCGTTGCCATTGATTACTCAGCTCATTATCGGCGCCAGTCATGTCGTTCGCTCCTACGGCTTGTTTGTCGCGTTTGGCCTGGTGGGGGGGGTATTTCTGGCGCGGACGTGGTTTGCCTCGGAAAAAGGCCGGCGCGTCTGGGAACGCCTCGTGTTGCGCGCGCCGCTGGTCGGCCCGTTGGTCGCGCAATTTGCCATGGCCCGTTTTTGCCGGATGCTGGGGACGTTGCTCGGTGCGGGTGTGCCACTGGTGCAGAGCTTGAATGTCGCGCGCAAATCCATCGGCAACCAGACGCTGGTGGATGCCGTTTCGGAATCCATCCAACGGGTGCAACAAGGCGGCCGGCTGGGCCAAAGCCTCGCGGATTGCAAGGATTTGTTCTCCGGGTCGGTCCTGGAAATGATTTCCGTGGCCGAGGAAAGCGGCAAATTGGACACCGAGCTGGTGCGCATCGCTGCCGTTACCGAGTCCGACCTGGACCGCAACCTTAAAACTGCAGTGTCATTTGCCGAACCGATGATGCTGTTTCTGATCGCGGCGTTCATAGGCACCATTTTCATTGGCATGTTGCTGCCGGTCTTTTCACTGCAGGATTACATCAAATAAGATTTAACCACCCATCAACCATGCAAATCCGAAATCCGAAATCCGAAATCCGAAATCGCCGACGTGGTTTCACGCTCATTGAAATCCTGTTGGTCATGACCATTATCGCCATCCTGGCGGCGATTGTGATTCCCAAAATGGTCGGCCGCAGCGAACAGGCGCGCCAGACCGCTGCCCATGCCGACCTTTCCTCCATTAAAACCGCACTCGATGCGTACGAAGTGGATAACGGTTTTTACCCCAAGAGCCTGCAGGATTTAATCCAGCAGCCCAATAATGCCCGAAACTGGCATGGGCCGTACCTGGAAAGCCTTCCCCAGGATCCCTGGGGCAACCCTTATGTTTACAGTTTTCCCGGCCGGCATAACCCCAATGCGTTTGATATCTACTCGATCGGACCGGATGCAAAGGCCGGAACGGACGATGATATCGGCAACTGGAATAAATGAATGAAATTATTGAGCACAATAATGCCGTTAAAGTGTTATAGCATTAAAGCGTTACAGCGGGAAGGCGCAGTTCGTGATTTAACGCTTCAACACTTCAACGCTTCAACGCCTTGCCGTGCATTTACGTTGATCGAGTTGATTCTCGTCCTGGCATTGGTGGTGGTCATCACCTCGCTGGCCGCGCCGGCGATGTCGAATTTCATCCGTAGTCAGGCGCTGAGTTCGGAAGCGCGCCGGATAGTGGCGCTGATGCACGCAGGGCGGGACCGCGCGGTTTCGGAAGGCCTGCCGATGGTGCTCTGGGTGGATGAGAAACAGGGTGTTTACGGTCTGCAGGCGGAGATGACCGGCCGAAACGGCGATCCGAAAGCAGAAAACCTGTCATTGGACGCGAATTTGCAGATTGCCGTTATCAGCACGGGTCTGACGGGCACGACCAAATTTGGCGGCTTACCGGCCATCCACTTTTTGCCGGACGGCACGGTGGATGAAAACAGTCCACAGACATTGCGGCTGACCGATGCCCGGGGCAATACCCTTTGGCTGATCGAATCGCGCACCCGGAACGATTATGAAATACGCGACACCGACAGATAAAAATTACCAGGCGGCCTTCACGCTGGCGGAAGTGCTGGCAGCGATGCTGTTCCTGGCCATTGTGATTCCGGCGGCTTTGGAGGCGTTGCACGTGGCCGGCCTGGCCGGGGAGGTGGCCGCACGCAAGGGTGCCGCCGTACGTCTCGCCGACCGGCTCCTGAATGAAAGCATCGTGACGACAAACTGGAACATGGGTTCACAAGGTGGAACCGCCACTGAAGGCGCCCAGGAGTTTCGCTGGACATTGAACAACCAGAACTGGCCGGCGGATACGACGGCCGGCATGCGCCTGTTGACCGCCAAAGTGATTTTTTCGGCGCAGGGCCATGACTATTCAGTTGAATTGAGCACGCTGGCGAATTCACAAACGTCCATGGCCACGACGGGTATGCGACCATGAAAATCCAAAATCCCAAATGTGACCAGTGGGAGGTGACACGTGACATGATAATAAATCGCGTGGCATTGGTTTCTTGTCACGTGTCACGTGTCACGTGTCATGCATTTACACTGGTCGAAATGATTCTGGCGGTGGGCGTGGCGGCGCTGGTGATGGCCGTCGTGGGCGGCGTCTTTTTTACTGCACTCCATGTGCGGGAGGTGACTCAGGCAGCGGTGGATGAAGCCAGCCCGGTGGACCAGGCCATGGCCTTGATGCGCCGTGACCTGCAATGTGCGGTGACCCCGACCAACGGCACGAGCAAGATTTTATCGGGCGATTTCCGGGTCGGGACCCTGACCAGTCCGGGCATCAGCCAGCCGGTAGCCATTGAAATGTATACTGCGACCGGGGCCCTGCGTGATGGCGCGCCTTGGGGCGACATCCAGAAGGTCACCTACGAATTAAGAGACCCCGCCGACCGAGCCGAGCCGGGCAAGGATTTGTATCGCACGGTAACCCGGAATGTTATGGCCACGACGCTGCCGGACGTGGACGACCAGTGGATGCTGGGTGGCGTACAAAGCATTGAATTCTCCTGTTTCGACGGTTCGCGATGGTCAGATAACTGGGACACCACCGGCGTTACGGCGGTCAACACCAACCTGCCGCTGGCCGTCCGTGTCCGGATTCAACTGGCGGGCAACCATCCTGCCAACACGGCTCCCATCGAAATGCTCGTGCCCATTGATTCGCAATCGCGCACGAACGCCGTTCTCAATACCACCGCGGCGGGAGGCTGAAATGAAATTGCGCGACACAACACGGTCTCGGGAGCGCCGGTATCTTGCCGGCGAGCTGGTTGGTTTGTTGCTGCGCGATCCGCCGGCTGGAAGCCGGCGCTCCCAGGGTTCCGTCCTCATTATTGTGCTTTGGGTGTGCGTCGGTCTGGTCGCGATCGCGCTCTATTTTGCCAACTCGATGACGTACGAACTTCGGGCATCCGACAACCGCGCTTCCGGTTTGGCCACGGACCAGGCGATTGAAGGCGCGGCCCGTTACGTCAATTACGTGTTGGCCACCCATGCCACCAACGGCACGGTGCCGGCCACCAACCTGTATGTCGCCGCTGCTGTGCCCGTCGGCAACGCCCGGTTCTGGCTCATCGGCCGTAATCCGTCCGGCACATCCTCCGCCGGACCGTATTTTGGCCTGGTAGATGAAGGTTCCCGGCTGAATTTGAACTCAGTTAATACCAATGTCCTTTCCTGGCTGCCGGACATGTCGACGGAATTTGCCCAGGCCATTGTAGACTGGCGCAGCACCAACAGCTCCGGCGCCTACGCCATGGATTATGCGCAAAGGGGTTATCAGGAGAAAAATGCGCCGTTTGAAACCGTGGACGAGCTCCGACTGGTCTATGGCTCAAGCATGGACCTGCTGGTGGGCGACGACCCGAATCTCAATGGGGTGCTGGATGCGAATGAAACAAATTCAACCGGTTCCAGTGAACTGAATTCCGGGCTCTTTGATTACACCACCGTCTATACGCGCGAACCGAATTTTCATCCCGACAGCACGTCGCTGACAAACGTAAACCAGGCAACCGCAGAGCAATTGCGGGCGTTGTTCGAGAGCGCCGGAGTGGCCAACGCGGACGTAATCTCGCGCGCCATCAGCGACCGCAGAGGGGGCGCCTTTTCGGGGCTTATGAATTTTTGTCTGGTCTGCCGCGTCCAAGGCATGAGTTCGGCTGACTTTGGCAAGATAGCTGACGACGTCACTACGACGACCAGCGCCTATATTCGCGGACGTGTGAATGTCAATACCGCGAGCGCCAACGTATTGACCGCCCTGTTGATGGGAGTCGGGCTTGACCAAAATACCGCGTCCGGCACGGCCCAGTCGCTCATCACCTATCGTCAGCAGAATCCCAATAACCTCGGTTCGGTGGCATGGCTCATTGACGCGTTGGGCACCAGCAGCTCCGCTGTCAACGCGCTGGCTACGGGCGATTATGTTACCACGCACAGTTATCAGTTTACCGCGGATGTCGCCGCCGTTGGTCTTTTCGGCCGTGGTTACCGGCGGGTGAAGTTCATTTTTGATACGAGCGATGGAACGCCCAAAATCATTTACCGGCAGGACCTGAGCCGGCTCGGCTGGGCGCTGGGAGAAAACGCCCGCGAAACCTGGGTCGCCGCGGCAACGCCATGAAGAACGTGCTGAAAATCAATTTTGGAAAACGCCGACCGATGGCCAGCGTGCTGGGTCTGACACTGGACGGCAGCCGTCTGGAAGGTGTAGTGCTGCGCCGCACCAACGGCTCGTTGCAACTTCGCCAGACCTTTTCCATCGCGCTTTCACTGGATCCGCTGACAGCCGCGCCCGAGCTCGTTGGACGCGAGATCCGAAATCACCTGGACGCGGCCGGTGTGCGCGAACGTCAATGTGTGGTGGGAGTACCGCTCAAGTGGGCGCTGACTGCCCATACCGAATTGCCGTCGTTGCCGGAGACTGATGCCATCAGCCTGTTGCAGCTCGAAGCCGAGCGCGGTTTTCCCTGCGACGTCACCACGTTGCGGTTGGCCAATTCCCGTTGTTCGCTGGCCGGTGGCCAGCAGCACGTGACGCTGGTGGGTATCCCCGAGGCCCAACTGGTGTCACTCGAACAGGTCCTGGTTGCGGCTAAATTAAAACCGATCAGTTTTTCACTCGGACTCTCCGCACTGCAGCCGCCGACCGGAACGCCGCTGGCCTCAGCCACAGGAACTGCCAATGTCGAGGATGCTGCGGGTGGGGGCACCCGCGCTCCCGGTGTCCTGGCCCTGGCCATCGGAGAGAGTCAGGTGGGACTGCAAATCAGCCGCGGTGGTGTGGCAGCTTTGCGGGCTTTGGAAGGTGCTATCGAAGACGAAGCCGGGCGGCGCACACTGCGGGCCGACCTCGTTGCCCGCGAAGCGCGCATCACGTTGGGACAATTGCCGGCGGAACTGCGCGAAGCGGTGAAACACATCCGTATTTTCGGTCCCCGTGAACTGGCGCAGCAACTGGCCGACGAGATGGAGTTGCGTTTCGAACCGATGGGATTGGCGGTCGAAATCGTTTCCGCTTATACACCGGACGAGTTTGGTGTCTCGCTTCCTCCAGACGCCCCGGTGTCACCCGCCTTCAGTCTGGCGGCGCGCCTGTTGACGCGTAAGACGTTGGTGTTCGAATTTTTGCCGCCCAAACCTTCGCCGCTCGAACAGCTGGTCGCACGGTACGCTTCCGGCCGGTTGCGTTCCGCCGGGTCCGTGGCAGCGGGCGTGGTG
>JBGPDH010000172.1:0-8160 GCA_041482195.1 Verrucomicrobiia bacterium | reverse complement strand
GAATAGGCGCCGTCGAAGCTGCCTGCCGTATCCAGAGCGTTGGTGCCGCTCTTTTCATCCAAACGCCAAAACGCCACCGGATGGTCCGCCATTACTACTGTGGAATAGGTGTTTGTGGGAGCCGAGCTGGTGCGGGCAATGACGGTCAAGCTGGCCTGACCGCTGGAAGCGCTGCCGAACGGACCAGTGACCTTGGCATAATAGAGAGTGCCACTGGCGGAGGGTTGAATATTCGACAACCATAAAGTGTCACTGGTGGCGCCGGCGATAGTTTGATCCACCGCGTTGGAAATGATATGCCACTGATAGGTTATCGGCAGGGCGCCATTGGCCACCACCCGAAAGGCGGCATAGCCGCCCGTCCGGCGAATAATAGGGAATGGATTGAAGACTACGTTCAAATTCGTCTGAACGGTCAGTGTTGCCGTGGTGCTGTTGGTCGACCCGGCGGAATTGGATGCGGTCACGTAGAACATCGCGTTGTTATCAGCAGGATAGGACGGCGTGATGGTATAGTTGTTGTTGGTCGCATTTAAAATAGCCCCGGTCCCGACTCGCGTCCATTGGTAGGTGATAGGCGCGGTGCCGAGCGCCTGGGAATTAAAGGTTACCGGCACGCCCGCGTACTGATTCGTGGAGGCCGGTTGAGTGGTAAAGGTCGGCGCCGTCGGCAGAACCCGGATCGAGTTCGTCCCCACCTGGTAATGATTCGCCACTTGGGCTGCGGTCAGCGGATAGTTGTAAACAGCCACCTCGTCAATGTAACCATCATAGGGGGCAAATCCGGTAGCCGGCCCTTCGCCCATGATCAAATCTTCCGCTCCATTATTAACCAAAAACTGGGGAATGGCGAACGTTCCAGCCGCAACACCATTGACGTAAAAGGTTGCGTTTGTGCCATTGTAGCTGATTACCAGGTGAGTCCATTGACCCACGGTGACGGGAGGTCCGCTGCCAACGTAACCGGGATTGGGTCTCATGCTGAAGGACCAAGTGCTGCCCGGCCCGGCCGTCTGATAAAAATTCCAGCCGGCGGAATTGTTAAAGGGCGGAGGCTGACCGAAATCGGAGGAATCGTCCAGAGGCACCTCAAAATTGGACGGCTGGGTAGTCGCTTGCACCCAGAGTTCAGCCGAGAAAGGGCCTCCGTTTATGCCATCAGGTGTGGGGTTTATGGTCGAATTGACCGGAACATCGATGTTCCCCTGCCCAATGCCGGTAGAAGTCGCGAAAAGAGCCGAGTTTGTGTCAATGCCCGGCTGAGCCAATCGCGGGTAAGTGTTCGTGCCATCAGCCTGAGTACCGTAGGTAACGAAGCCGGTGAAGATGTTGCCCGAGGAGTCGGCCACGCTGGTAAAGCCATTTGGCTCCTCGAGTCGATAATAAGCGACGGGATGATCCGCCAGGATGGTAGTGGGGTAGTCTGCCGCGCTGCCGGTGTGCGTGTTCAAAAATGCCATGGCTGTTGCGAAGGGCAGCGACAAAAGCCTCCAAGCAGCCGACTTTATGTTTGGTTTCATATATCGTTTAGGTTGTTTAGTTGAGAACTCCCGCCTGTCTCGTCTGGAGATTAAAACCAAGCGTCCAATTCGCCTGTTTATCTGTCCCATTCATGGTCCTACTGTAAAGAGAAGGCCCGATTTGCGTCCATCCCCTGTTTTGGGGGGATACCGGAACCGGGCCGATGCAGCACCGGCTTCCGGCCGGGATTATTTTTCCAGATACCGGATGACTGCTTCCGTGCGGGTGCGTACTTGAAGCCGCTCAAAGATATTTTTAATATGGCCGTGTACGGTCCAGAGACTGATGCCCATGGCTTGGGCGATTTCCTTATCCACGCAGCCTTTGCTCAAAAGCTCCATCACCTCCCGTTCGCGGTGCGTAAGTTTGGCCAGTACCAGATTCTCGTGGCCGGAATGCAGTTGCAGTAGTTCCTGGAAATAATATTTGACGCGCAGCAGAAAATCTTCAGTCATCAGCTCCGAGCGGCTGGCGACTTTGAGGATGGGTTCCAGCAACCGGTCCGACTTGACCCGTTTGACCAGATAACCCTCGGCGCCGCCGGGCGTCGAAACAAACATTTGGTCGCCGTCCGCATGAACCGAATAGGTAAGGGCTGGCACGCCCGGCTGGATTGGAGCGACGCCGCCGGCGGACTTGAAACCGACACGTCCGGCCAAGTTGCGGTTTAGCAGAACCATGCGGGGATTGTGCTGCGCGAGCGCATTGGTGAAAGCGCCCGCAGATTCACAGGGAATGCTGACAAATCCGTGCTGCTGATCCACGCACCAGCATAACGCCCGGCGAATGCCCGGGTCCAATTCAGCCACGAGAACACGCTGCCGGTTCCGATTGGCGGATGACGAAGCGGATTCCGGCACGGATTGTTTCCCCACTAGAGTATGTATAGTAGTGTAAGTCCACAGCACGGGGTTCATACACCACTCGAAACTCACGATCAGTTCTCGAGAAAATTGCCGGCAGGTGACGGCCCATCCCTGTTTAACCGCCGTCTGGTAAATCTGCCAGACTTTGGCGGCGGCCATTTCACCGTCCGCAGTTCCAAGGGGAAAGAAATAGCCGGTGCCGGCATGATCCACAAATGCCGCGAGATCTTGACTCGATTCGCCGGGGGCTGGAAAACGATAAAGACGCAGCAGCAACCGTTGCCGCCAATAACGCGCATCGGTCTTGGGAAAATGATTTTCTGGCGGATCTTTTTCCAGGTGTGCGGTCGAGGAAATTTCGCCGGGAGATTCGGTTGAACCCAGCTTTCGGTCCGATTTGTTTCGACGGTGGTTGGACAGCGTTTTCATCGCCAGACGCTTCATGAAAAATTATTTACAGCATGGCGTCAAAGATTTTCCTTCCTTGGAAATTCGAATTAATTCAGCACTTTGAATTCAATCCGGCACGATCCAAAACCGGCACAATTTCTTTCTTCCTTCGCCCGGGTTTAGTCGGATGAGCATCCTGATTGGAAGCGTTGAATCCGTCGCGAAAAGGCTGCCATTGTGGCTCATTTTCAAAAATCCAGCGGTAGTAATCCGCCTCCTGGAGCCGGCTGGCCGCCGCTTCGTCCAACATCACCGTGCAATGCGGATGGAATTGCAGCGCCGTCGCCGAAATCATGCTCGTGACCGGCCCTTCAACTGCCCGGGCGACAATGTCTGCCTTGTCTTCGCCCGTGGCGAGCAAAAGGGAGTGGCGCGCTTCCAGAATCGTACCCACTCCCATAGTGACGGCACGGCGCGGCATTTCGTCGGGCGTCGTGAACAGCGCCTCGTTCTGGGCGCGCGTCACCGGCGAGAGTACCTTGATCCGCGTTCGGGAACGCAGCGAGGACACAGGCTCGTTGAAACCCAGGTGCCCGGCCAGTCCGATGCCCAGCAATTGCAGGTCAATGCCGCCGCATTGTGCAATGAGCTTTTCGTAACGTTGGCATTCGGCCTCGACGTCTGCGGCGGCGCCATCCGGTAAATGCGTGTTCCGCAAATCCACGTTCACGTTCAGGAACAAATTGTGATTCATGTAGTGTCGGTAGGAATTGCGATGGCTGCCCGGCAGACCGACGTATTCGTCCAGGTTGAACGTGTGGCAGGCTGAAAAATCCAGATCTTCCTCGCGGTGCATTCGGACCAACCGGGTATAAACCGCTTCCATGGTGCGCCCCGTGGCCAGTCCAATTACCAGGCGCGGATTGTCCCGCAACTCCTTGGCGATAACCTGCGCCACCAACTCAGTGGCGACCTCTGCATTTGGTCGAACGACAACTTCCATAAAGTCAATTTGTTAAGACCGGCCTGGCTTCCCTGCCAAAAGGTCGCTGTGCTAATTAAATTCTATCCAACCGGCTCAGGGCAACAACCCCCTGAATTGGGGGTTGAACGGTTCAGGCTTCCGGTCAAATATCCAGCATGCGTTGCGTTCTGGATTCCAGCATGCCGTCATGAATCCGTGTTATCATTCTGGTCTTTCTCTCACGCAACTCATTGAGAAGGGAAAATCGCCGCCTGCCGGCAGCATGCCGAAGCCGGTGCGCTGACGGAAGCCCGGTTCAAATCATTTTTCCGACCAAAAATGAAAACCAGTCAAGGTAACACCAGATCCGGATATAATCGGTTTCTCCTTTTTGTCGCCGGCTTGGGCGGGTTGCTTTATGGCGTGGACGTGGGCATCATATCCGGTGCGCTGCCTTATCTCGAGGCTACATCTGGATTGAGCGCCGGGCAATTGTCGTTCGTTGTCGCCGCGGTCTTGCTTGGCAGCGTCATCTCCACTTTGTTCGCAGGTCTGTTATCGGACTGGGTGGGCCGGAAAAAAATGATGTCTTTGAGCGGCATCCTGTTCGTCATCAGCATTCCGATCATAGCCCTGGCGCACGGTTATTGGCCGCTGGTTTCGGGCCGATTGTTGCAGGGTATCAGTGCCGGATTGATTGGCGTAGTTGTGCCACTCTACCTGGCGGAATGTCTGGGCGCTGCCAATCGTGGCAAGGGCACCGGCATCTTCCAATGGCTGTTGACCCTGGGCATCGTCGCGGCGGCGTTCATCGGCTTTTATTTCAGCCATCGTGTGGACGAAGTGGCCAAACTCGGTGATCCCGAAAAACTGTTTGCGGCCAAAAACATTGCCTGGCGCAGTATTTTCTGGGTTTCGCTGCCGCCGGGGATTTGCTTTGTCATAGGCAGCTTCATGGTGTCCGAATCGCCGCGCTGGCTGTTCCGTCGCGGCAAAAAAGACGCCGCGCGCACAGCGCTTCTTCGTTCGCGCTCAGAGGAACAGGCGGAAGTTGAATTGAGAGAAATGGAGGAAACAGCCGCTGCCGAAAAAGCCAGGACTTCGTCTGGTGAAAAAATCAAGGAATCGCTGCTGCGCCGCAAGTATGTCATTCCTTTTGTGCTGGCCTGCGTCATTCTCGCCTGCAATCAGGCTACCGGCGTCAATTCCATCATCGGTTACAACGCGACGATCCTGATCCAGGCCGGGCTCGGCGACACTCAAGCCCATCTGGGTTACCTCCTGTTTACCATTGTGAATTTTCTTGCGACGATCGGCGCGGTTGTTTTGGTGGACCGGAAAGGCCGGAAATTTTTGCTCACGCTCGGAACTAGCGGCGTGATTGTTTCTATGGTCTGCGTCGGCTTGCTGTTTCATAAAACTGAAAAATTGTGCGTGGACGTGAAGGACGCCGTGCAATCAATGGTGGCAACGAATCAGACACTCACGCTCGCGTTCAACGAAAAAACCGCGACCAATCTTCTGGCGGGGAAAATTACCAGCCAGCCGACAACGCTGGTCGTCATTTATTCGTACGGCGATTTCAGCGCGGCAACTGCCGCCACGCGTTCCGACGCATCGGCCGCACCGATTGATCTCTCGCGCACCAATTCCATTCCGGGAAATAAAGTGATTGCCTTTTTCTCGAATCCTTTCGGCAATTTCGACGCCGCCAAAACTGCGCCGTTGAAAATTGACACCGCGCTCATCACGCCCGTGCCCGACGCGCGCAACGGCTGGATTACCGCCATTTTTCTTTTCATTTTCATGGCCTTTTTCGCCGTCGGCCCCGGTGTATGTGTCTGGCTGGCACTTTCCGAGTTGATGCCCACGCGCATCCGGTCCAACGGCATGAGCATCGCCCTAGTCATCAATCAAGCCGTCTCGACATCCATCGCGGCCATTTTTCTGCCGACGGTCGGCAAATACGGTTACTCGACACTGTTCTTCGTGTTTGCCGGTTGCACGGTCGTTTATTTCATCACCGCCACCTTCTTCCTGCCGGAAACCAAGGGAAAAACATTGGAGGAAATCGAGGAACATTTTGAAGGTGGGAAGAGAATGTGATTGGTCAACTACGACATACAGAAATTAATCATGAAAATAAAATCGTTTGTCATAGGAGCTTTTCTTTGCCTGACGGTGGCAATCGTTTCTGCCGCCGATACCAACAGTCTGGCCCTCATTCCATGGCCGCAAAAGGTGACCTTGGAGGCCGGTGTTTTCAAACTCACGCCGGACACCCGCGTCTATGTGGATTCCGCTTCGCGCGAAACTGGAAAGTTTTTGACGGAGCGGCTGCGCCAGTCCACCGGTTATCCGCTCCCCACCCACACGAAATTCTTTTCGGGCGCAGCCATCATGGGCGGCATTCTGTTGACGACCAAGGATGCCAGCACGAATTTGGGTGCGGAAGGATATGACCTTATTGTCACACCGGACTCGGTTGTGATTCGAGCGCCGACGCAGGCTGGCCTGTTTTACGGCGTGCAAACTTTGTTCCAATTATTGCCGCCGGAAATTTTTTCTTCCAAGGTGGTTCAGGGCGTCGATTGGCAGACGCCGTGTGTTCAGATTGAAGATTGGCCGCGCTTCAAATGGCGGGGACTTATGCTGGATGTGAGCCGCCACTTTTTTAACAAATCCGAAGTTGAAACTGTTCTCGACGCGATGGCATTGCACAAATTGAACGTCTTTCACTGGCATTTGACCGACGATCAAGGCTGGCGAATTGAAATCAAAAAGTACCCGAAGCTCACGGAAATCGGCGCGTGGCGGCCCGGTATTGGTTTTGGCTTAGATCCGAAATCCTCTACGGCTTACGGTCCAGATGGACGTTATGGTGGTTTTTACAAGCCGGCCGACATTCGCGAAGTGGTGAAATACGCGGCGGCGCGGCACATCATGGTTGTTCCCGAGATCGAAATGCCCGGCCATTCAACGGCGGCGCTGGAAGCCTATCCACAATTCAGTTGCACCGGCGGACCATTCATCATGCCGCTCACCGGCGGTATTTTCAACGGCATCTATAACCCGGCCAATGAAGAGACTTTCAAATTTCTGGATGACGTCCTGACCGAGGTGTTCCAACTCTTTCCGGACAAGTACGTTCACCTTGGCGGCGATGAAGTGCCGAAGGACACATGGAAGAACAGTCCAGCCTGTCAGGCGCTCATGAAAAAGGAAGGACTGACAAATGAGGATCAGTTGCAAGGCTGGTTCATGCGGCGCATGGAAAACTTCGTGAGTGCTCACGGGCACACGATGATTGGCTGGAGCGAAATTCTGCAAGGCGGACTGGCGAGCAATGCCGTCGTCATGGATTGGATCGGCGGCGCGAAGGAAGCGGCCGGCGCCGGTCACGACGTCGTGATGTCGCCGACGGCTTACTGCTATCTCGACTTTTACCAATCGACAAATCGCACCACCGAGCCGAGGGCCGCCACTTGGGGAGGGCCTCTTACACTACGGAAAGTTTATTCCTTTGATCCAATGCCGCCAAATATGCCGCCGCCACTGCAGTCTCACATTCTGGGTACGCAGGGGAATTTGTGGACGGAATGGGTTCCAAATTTGAAACACGCGGAGTACATGATTTTCCCCCGTGAATGCGCCATCGCCGAAATCACCTGGTCTTCCCAGTCATCGCACAGCTGGGATGACTTCAGACGTCGGCTGCAAATTCACGCGCAGCGATTGGACGAACTTGGAATTAATTACCGCCACGCTTCCATTCAAACCTCGGAGCCAAACTAAGTCAAAGGTCGGTTTTCAACCAACGCCAAAAAAGTAATGAATCTACGTAAGTCATTGGAGGCGAGGGTCGGAATCGAACGAGGAAGCTTTACCGTTCCGAGCCTGACACACTCTGTTCAAGGCTTACTATAGCCTGATTTTATCGGAGTTAAAGCTGCTTTTTAGACCGCCCGCTCACCGCTCACTCATTGCTCCCTCAACGCCGCTTTATTGCTCGTTAGGTGAAGAATTAGGTGAAACTTTTGCCGTCCCAAAGCTTCCCCTTCGCATCCTCCGTCGGCCGTAATCGGTTCACAGAAAATCCAGCAGTTGCCGAATTATTCGAACAAACGTTGGACAAATCAGGTACTTTTATGGTATAAACTAGTGTCCACTGACTTGAACGCCAAGCAATCCTATGAAAACGAACTTCAAATCCTCCTATCGTGCCGCGTGTCCTACATTCGTCAAAGTGCTCTGTGTCGGAGCAATCCTGCTGCTGACCGCTGCTGGCGCTGAGGCCCAAAATCTGTTCGTGGCGGCTTACGGCAGCGGCCAAATCAATGTACTCACCCCGACCGCCGCCCAAAGCACCTTCGCTTCCGGGTTGAATCAACCTTTGGGGCTGGCCTTTGATCTCGCGGG
>JBGPDH010000171.1:0-8223 GCA_041482195.1 Verrucomicrobiia bacterium | reverse complement strand
GTGAAAACAACGAGGTTTTGCGGGCGCTCGGTGCGAAACCACTTTCATTTAAAAAGGTTCTGTCCGATTACAACTCCGCGGGAATGTTTCTCAAGCCCTTTGTCCGGAATACGGTTGTCCTGTTGCACGATGCGATGCGCCGGAACGCCGGAATTTTGTTTGAAGGTGCGCAGGGGACTTTTCTCGACATCGACCACGGCACGTATCCGTTTGTGACCTCGTCCAACACGACGGCGGGCGGCGCCTGCACCGGTTCCGGTGTGCCGCCGCATCGCATGGACCGCGTCGTCGGCGTCATGAAAGCCTATACGACCCGCGTCGGCGAAGGACCGTTGCCCACCGAAAACGCGGTGATTTCCGATTTACTGCACGGGATGGGGCGTGAATTTGGCGCCACGACGGGCCGGGCGCGGCGGTGCGGCTGGTTCGATTCCGTGGCCACGCGCCATGCCACCATGGTCAACGGCATTGACGATCTGGCCGTGACCAATCTTGACGGTCTCGACACGGTGGCCAGCATCAAAGTTTGCGTGGCCTATCGGCACGGCGGAACGCGTTACGATTTTGTGCCGAACGACGCACAAACCCTTGCGGAATGCGAACCGGTCTATGCCGAGTTTGAAGGCTGGCGGACACCAACGGACAAGGCGCGCTCCTGGAAACAATTGCCACCAAAAGCGCGGGCTTATTTGAAGGCCATTGCCGAGTTGAGCGGCGCCAAACTGTTCATTGCCTCCGTCGGTCCGGCGCGCGAGCAGACGATTTTTGTTTAAATGTGAGTGATTGGTTAAATAGGTTAAATCAGTTAAATGAGTTTTGTGTTCGTCCCTGAAGCCTGTTAAACCATTTAACTCAGTCACCATTTAACTGATTGCGATGAGCTCCGCTCCACATCTCAGCGCCGACGCCAAAGCGTCGCTGCCGAAGCACGTCGCCATCATCATGGATGGCAACGGGCGCTGGGCGAAACAGCGCGGCCTGCCGCGCATTGAAGGCCACCGGCAGGGCGCCGAATCCGCGCGCATCATCATCCGGACGGCCGGCGAACTGGGCATCAAATACCTGACGCTGTACGCCTTTTCGGTCGAGAACTGGAACCGCCCCAAGGACGAAGTGGACGCGCTGATGAAGTATCTCATCCACTATCTCAAGACCGAAACTCCGGAGCTGAATAAAAACAATGTGCGCCTGGAAGTAATCGGCCAGATCTGGCGTCTGCCGGACAACGTGCAGGAACACCTCAAGAAATCCATTCAGACTCTTTCCAAAAACAACGGGTTGACACTCATTATGGCGTTGAGTTATGGCAGTCGCACCGAAATCGTGGACGCCGTCCGGCGTATCGCCGAAGAGGCCAAAAAAGGAAAGCTCGAACCCGCCGACATCACCGAGGAAGTGGTTTCGCAGCACCTCTGGACGCGGAACTTTCCCGATCCGGATTTACTGATACGGACGAGCGGTGAGATGCGGGTGAGCAACTTTCTGCTCTGGCAGATATCCTACTCGGAACTGGTCGTTACGCCGACGCTATGGCCGGACTTTCGCAAGCTGCAATTATTTGTAGCGCTGGAGGAATATGCCCGCCGGCACCGCCGATTCGGCGGGGTCTGATTGTTGTTGGTTGAATGGACGCGGACTGAATTTATCCAAACAATACGAATCTATGAGGCTGCTTCGGCAAACCATCGGGCTCAGCATTTTGATTTGCGCCGTTAATTGGGCGGCGCCAGCCGCTCGGGCTTCGGACCAGGCAAACCTCGTCGCCGCTAACACCGGTTTCGCCTTTGATCTGCTCCACCAAATCGTTCAGGAACAGCCGGACGCCAATATTTTCATTTCCCCATTCAGCGTCTCGACGGTGTTGCAGATGATCGACAATGGCGCGGTGGGAGCCACCAAACAGGAAATGGAACAGGTTCTACACACAGATGGTCTGCCGGCGGAAGCGTTGGACACAGCCAGCAAAAGCCTGAACCGATCCCTGAAATCACAAACCAACGTCACTTTGGAACTCGCGAATGCCATCTGGTACAAACAGGGCATTCCTTTGAAACCGGGATTCGTCTCCGTGAACAAGGAATTTTTCGAGGCGGAATTGGGTGCAGTAGACTTTGACAGTCCCCAATCCGCGCAGACCATCAACGATTGGGCTGACCGGAGCACGCATGGGAAAATTCAGGAGGTTGTCCGCTGGCCATTCGATCCAGCCACACGCGTTGTCCTCGCCAATGCCATTTATTTCAAAGGCAAATGGGACCGTCCCTTTGACAAGAAAAGCACCAAACCACATCCCTTTTATCCGGCCGATGGCAATAAAAAGGAAGTGCCGACCATGTGGCAGCATGGGCGTTTTGCCTATAATAACGGGGATGATTTTCAGGCCGTGCGCCTGTCGTACGCCGGGAGACGATTGTGCATGGACGTTTTCCTGCCCGCCACCGATTCCAGCCTCACGAAGCTGCTCGCCCGTTTTAATGCGCGACCGGAACGCGATAAACTGCTCGCAGGATTTATGCAACGGGAAGGGACCCTGTTCCTGCCCCGCTTTAAACTTGAATACAGCGTCACGCTAAATGATGCGTTACAGTCATTGGGGATGAGGCGTGCATTTCATGGCGCCGACTTTTCGGCGATGTCGGACGAATCGCTGGAGGTAAGCGAAGTGAAGCAGAAGAGCTACGTCGAAGTGAACGAGGAAGGCACCGAAGCCGCAGCCGTAACGACGGGGATTATGCAGACCACCGCGATTCTCCAGCCACAACCACCCTTTGAGATGGTGGTCGATCGGCCATTCTTCTTTGTAATCGTAGAAAACCGGACCCAATCCGTGCTTTTTATGGGTGTCGTCAATGACCTATCGAAGTAACACATTAAATTATAACATGATATGAACTTTGACCTTGTCACCAGCACTGGTGACATGACGGGTAGCGGATCGGGTGTATGCTGTTACCAGATTTAGGCACAGTTCTCAGTGCCACCGTGTGTAAGGCCGGACCCGATGTCCGGCCTTTCTTTTTTACCCAGATGACCCCAAAGAAGCAGATTTCAAGTTCCGGCACTTTCAATTTTTGTGCAGAATTCTCTTAACGCGGCGGACAATGTTGACTTCAAAACCGCTTCCGGCAATAGAAACGGTTTTTCAGTAATGGTGACCTCGACTTTTCCGGCCGTCAGCGCAAAACATCCGGCCAACTTACCCATGACATTGACGTTGAAATCGCCGCCGATTTCGCCATTGGGCCCGAAAGTGTAACGCCCCGTTACCTTTGGTTGCTTTGCATCAGGATGGCAGAAATCGCCGGCCTGTTCATTTCCGCGAAGTTGAACATCATGCTGACCGGCCAGCTTTTGAATTTCCGCAAAAGTCGGGAGTCTCTCCAACGGCTGCGTTATCGTAAAGGACATGGGTTAATAATTGAGGTTTGTTTCTTCCGTGTCCATTCCGGGTTATTATGCAAAGTTTGCGATTCGGCATTATCCTGGTTTGATGGTAGGGACGGCTCGCCGAGCCGTCCGGACGCGTCGGCGACGCGTCCCTACCAATGAAAGTGACCTTCTATCCCCTTTTCACTTGTTTTGGGGTACCTCTCTGTTATTCAGAATGTGATGAGCAATCCATTTCGACTCGGCGTTCTTGGTTCCGGGAAAGGGTCCAATTTTGTGGCTATCGCCGAGGCCTGCGCCGCCGGGAAAATCCCGGCCGAGGTTTCGCTTGTTTTAAGCGACGTCGAAAACGAGGGTATCCTGGGACATGCGCGCGAACGCAAGATTCCGGCCAGATTCATTTCACCAGGTAAATTCCGAACCAAACTGGACGAGGACGCGGAGCGCGCGTTTGTTGGCGCGTTGAAAGAGGCGCAGGTAGACCTGGTGGTGCTGGCCGGTTTCATGCGGGTGTTGAAGGGTGATTTCCTTCGCGCGTTTGAAGGGCGGATCGTCAATATCCATCCGTCGCTTTTGCCGTCGTTTCCGGGATTGGAAGCGTGGAAACAGGCCCTGGATCATGGTGTGAAGGTAACGGGCTGCACGGTGCATTTTGTGGATGCGGGCGTGGATGCCGGCCCCATCATCGGCCAGCAAACCGTGCCGGTACTGGATAACGACATACCGGACAGTCTTATTCAGCGCATTCATGGAGCCGAACATGAGCTTTATCCTAAGTGCGTGGCGGCGATTGCACGCGGGGATATTTCGGTGGTTGGCCGACGGGTGGTTTGGAAAAAGGGCATATCGTAATCGTTCTCGTCCTCATCCTCGACCTTCGACTTTTCGATTACGAGGACGAGAGCGAGGACGAGGAGGATCTCAGAATAAACCACAAAAGAAGAAGGTGGCGTTCCCACGCCGGACTTGGCAGATTAACCGGGTTAATTTTCAATGAGCAAGAAACTACGATTTGGACTGCCGAAGGGCAGCTTGCAGGAAGCCACCATCCAAAAGATGGCCAAGGCGGGGTTTAATATTTCCGTCAGCAGCCGTTCCTATGTGCCGTACGTGGACGATGACGAGCTGGAGATCCGGCTGATTCGCGCACAGGAAATCAGCCGATACGTCGAGCACGGCTACCTGGACTGCGGCATCACCGGCCACGATTGGGTGGTGGAAAACGGCTCGAAAGTGCACGAAGTCGGCGAATTCCTTTTCAGCAAGGCAACGCGCCAGCCGGCGCGTTGGGTGCTGGCCGTGCCGGAAAATTCGAAAATCAAGTCCGTCAAGGATTTGAAGGGCAAACGCATTGCCACCGAGGTGGTCAATCTCACAAAAAAATATTTGCGCCGGCACGGCGTGAAGGCGGACGTGGAATTTTCGTGGGGCGCGACCGAGGTCAAGGCACACGAACTGGTGGACGCGATTGTGGAATTGACGGAGACCGGGTCATCGTTGCGCGCGAACAAGCTGCGCATCGTGGACACCTTGCTGGCCTCGACGCCGCGGTTGATTGCCAATCACACGGCCTGGAAGGATGCGTGGAAGCGCAGGAAGATTGAGACCCTCGCGTTGCTGCTCAAAGGCGCACTGGAGGCGGAGGCTAAGGTGGGTTTGAAGATGAACATTGCCCAGAAGAACCTGGCGGGTCTCCTCAAATCATTGCCCGCGTTGCGTAACCCGACGATTTCGACCTTGAGCCAGAAAGGCTGGGTGGCCGTGGAGACGATCATAGACGAGCACATCGTGCGCGAAATCATTCCCAAACTCAAAGCCGCCGGCGCCGAAGGCATCATCGAGTATCCGCTGAACAAGGTGGTTTACTGATTGTTTTTCCCGGCAAATAAGTCAGGCTTCAGATGTGAAGTCAAAAGCAGTCTTTATTCTTCTGCTTACTTGCCTGTGGGAGTTCGCTTTACCGGCGCAACCGGCACCTCAATTTATCCAGCTGACTTCAGCCCAATTGTGGCAGCGTCTTGAGTTCGGTATCTCCAACGTCCCTGTCGCCACAAACCCGTTTGATCCCGATCAGATCCGGCTCGATGCAACCTTCACGTTGCCTTCGGGAAAGACCATGACCATTCCCGCATTCTGGTATCAAGCGTATCAACGGGGATTGTCAGGAGGTTATGAATACCTCACCGCAACGGGTTCACCTCAATGGCGGCTGCGCTTCACGCCACCCGAATCGGGTGCTTACACAGTCAGCCTCGCCATAGAAACGAACCATCAGGCCTACGGTTTGCCGGTGGTCACGAATTTCATTGTACCACCCGGCGTACCGCCAGCCGATTCCGGTTACGTGCAGGTGGCTACCAACCGGCAGTATTTTCAAACCAGTGACGGACGACCGTTGCGACTGATTGGGATGAACTGCGGATGGCCTGTTGGCCGCGGCACATATGATTATGATGACTGGTTTCCGGCTATGCAGGCGGCGGGCATGAATTTCGGCCGCATTTTGACCACTCCCTGGTCGTTCGGTCTGGAGACCGATTCCAATTCGCTGAACCATTACCGGCTGGATCGTGCCTGGCAATTGGACTATGTCTTTCAACAGGCGGAGCAGCATCACTTTCGTCTCGCCCTTGGCATTGAGTTTCATTTGATGCTGCAGCCCGTCCCGGACATCTGGGGCCCGGACAATTACTGGCAGAGCAATCCCTATAACGCCACCAACGGCGGCCCATGCGTCAATCAGGACGCCTTTTTTACCAACACAGTCGCTCGAACGCTTTTTGAAAAACGATTGCGCTACCTGATCGGCCGTTATGGTTATAGTCCTGGTTTGATGTCCTGGGAATTTTTCAGTGAAATTGACAACGAATACGCCTGGCTCAATCCAACCGACGTGGCGGCCTGGCACGGGATCGTAGGAAACTGGATGCATACCAACGACGCGTTCGGGCATCTGGTGACCACCAGCCTGACCGGCGGCAGCGACCGTCCGGAAATCTGGACCTTGCCGCAACTTGATTACGCCAATTACCACTGTTACGGCGAAGCCTTTCCAGCCACGCGCATGAACGCCGTCGCGCAGTCGTTTCACCAGAATTATCATAAACCGGTATTGATTGAAGAATTTGGCACGAGCGCCCTGGGTTGGAACCGCACGAATGATCTTTATCTACGCGGGTTTCGCCAGGGACTCTGGGGTGGAGCGGTGGGAGGCACCGCCGGCACGGCGATGTCGTGGTGGTATGAAACCATTCATAACGAGAACGACTATCCGATTTATTCGGCGCTCGGCAGCGTGTTGAACCGGACCGGGTGGGGGAACGGTATGTGGACAAATATTAATTTTCAAACCGCCGGCTTGCCGCCGCCTACGGTGACTGACCCGCTGTCCGGCGGCCAGCCGTTCAATGTGGTTTTGACTCCCGGCGGTGTCTGGGGCGTCCGCCCATCCGGACGGCTCGCGGTGCCATCGCCGCAAGCGGCTGCATATGCGGGGGCCAGCTTGAACAGTTTTATCCAAGGAGCATGGCAGTCCGCTTTCCAGGCTCCTTTTGCGTTAAACGCCTGGTTTACCAATAACGCCCGGCTGGTCATGCATCTCAACTCGGTTTCGGTGAGCGCCAATATGACGGTGCGATTGGACGGCTCCACGTTGTACAGCACCAACCCGCCAAATCTGGACGGACTCAACGACGTGAACAACGAGTACAATCTGGATATTTCGTTGAACATCCCGGCCGGCAAGCATTTGATTGAAATCACCAACACCTCCCTGGGCTGGGTTTATCTCGACCGCGTGCGGCTGGAACAGGTGTTGCCGTCCACCTACACCGGAAACTGGCAACCTTCACCTGAGGCCATCGGTCTGCGCGGGCCGCATGAGTCGCTGCTCTACGCTGTGGCACCATGGGCTTCCTTTTCCGGCAGTTCCACCAACCTGGTTTTGCCGGTGCAACATGGCCAGAACCTGATGCTGACCAACTGGCCATCGGGGAGGTTCCTGGCTGATTGGTTTGATCCTTTGACGGGTACAAACGCCGGATCCACCCAGGCACTTACAACCAATGGCACCTTGATTCTCCCCATGCCGGACTTTTCAGAAGACCTGGCGGCGATTGTGCATCCACCGGCGACGCTGACCGCGCTGGGAATGGACCCGGCCAATACGTTTCAATTCCGGCTCGACTCGGAAACCGGCGGGAATTATCTGGTCCAGAAATCAACCGATCTGTTGACGTGGCTGGACTTCCAGGGCGTGAGCAACAGCACGGGAACATTTATTATGTTCGATTCAACTGCGGGAGTCAGCCCGTTATCTTTTTTCAGAGCCAAACAGAACCGGTGACCGCTTTCCCGGTCATTTGCTTTCCGGGCCTGGTTTCCGGGGATGAACCGCGGGTAGAGTCAGAACAAAAGTGGCGCCCTCTCCCGGCGTGCTTTTCGCGGTGATATCGCCGCCGTGGTACAAAGCAATCTTGCGGACAATGGCCAGTCCCATACCTGTCCCTTCATATTTATTGCGGGTGTGCAACCGTTGGAAGGCGTCGAAGATGCGGTCCAGATATTTCTCATCGAAACCGATGCCGTTGTCACTCACCGTCAGGCGGCACCGTTTCTTTTCGGGCGAGTCAGGGTCGGGAATAATCTCTGCCTCCACCTTGACGACGGGCGGCGCCTCGGGCCGGCGGAATTTGAGTGCGTTGCCGATCAGGTTTTGCAGCAACTGCCGCATCTGCAACGGCTCGGCGTCAATCACCGGAAGCACGCCCACTTCAACACGTCCTTTGACCTGCTCGATCCGGCCCTCGAGGTCCTCCAACACGCCGCTGACCGTTT
>JBGPDH010000170.1:0-8224 GCA_041482195.1 Verrucomicrobiia bacterium | reverse complement strand
TCCGCGCCGAGATCATCAGCTTCGCGGATTTCGTTGCGGCGGGCGGCGAAACCCAGGCCAAGCGCGCCGGCAAACAACGCCTCGAATTGAAGACCTACGTGGTGCAGGATTACGACGTGGTAAACTTCCGGTTCAACAAATGAGCAGGGACCGCCCGCTCCTTTTTATCCGCCAGCGTTTATCGGCGTGGATTAGCGGTCTGATGTTTAATGGCTGTCGCCCGTGAAATCGTCGTTGTTAAACTGGTAATCCTCGCCGGGCAGGGCAGGGGGCAGATGCAACCGCTTCTGCATGGCTCCGAATTCCTCCTTAAGGAGCAACGGCTTGACCGCCTGCGATGCCAGTTCGTTGGAGCGTTTCTGCAGCGCAGCCACAATGTCCGGATGTTCGGCGGCGACGTTGTTCTTCTCCGACGGGTCCTGCGCGATGTTATAAAGCTCCACTGACGCCGGCAGGGGCGTGCGCCAGACCAGTTTCCAGTCGCCTTCGCGGATGCCGGAGCGGAACGGCTCGACGTTATAAACGACTTCGGTACGCGGTGACGGCTTGTTTTCGCTGATGGTCCCCCAGACGTCCAGGCCGTCGAGCGGCAGGCATTTCGCCGTCGAAGCGCCGGCCAGACCCGCAAGGGTCGGATACATGTCCACAACATGAATCATCCCTTCCGCGGTGATTCCGGGTTTGATATGGCCCGGCCAGTTGGCCAGCGCGACCACGCGCGTGCCGCCTTCATAAAGCGAACCTTTGCCATCGCGATACGGGCCGTTATCGCAGGGAATCCTGACCTTGGACATGTCGAGTTCGCCGGCAAACATGGCGTTGCGCGTGCCGCCGTTGTCGCTCTGGAAAATTATCAGCGTATTGTCGCGCAGACCCTTTTTGACCAGTTCCGCGACCGCCCGGCCAATCTGCTCGTCCATTGCCGTGATGGACGCCGCATACGCCCGGCGGCTCGGATCGCTGATGGTTGGGTATTGATCCAGATATTCCTTCGGCGCCTGGTAGGGCGTGTGCGGCGCGTTGAAGGCGAGGTACAGGTAAAACGGCGTGGTTGAGTTTTGCCGGTCGATGTATTTCACGGCATCGTTCCCCAGCAAGATTGTGGTGTAACCCTCTTCCTCAACGGGTTTGTTATCGCGGTACCAGTCCGTCACCCCGTGCTGCTTGTGTGTAAAATAATCCAGTTCGCCGATGAGCGGGCCATATTGATAATCAAAGCCGCGCTGTTTCGGCCAATAGATGGGGTCCGCGTGGCCGAGGTGCCATTTGCCAATGATGGCGGTGTTATAACCGTCCTCCTTCAGCGCCTGTGGCAGGAGCCATTCATTCGTGGCCAGTCCGTAACTGTAACTGGAAGGGATGACGAGGGTCTGCAGACCGTAACGCAACGGATAACGGCCGGTCATAAGACTGGCGCGCGTGGGCGTGCACATCGGCTGGGCGTAAAATTGTTCCAGCCGTACGCCGTTTTCGGCGAGCTTGTCCAGGTTCGGCGTCTTGATGTCCGAACCTTGAAAGCCAACATCCTTCCAGCCGAGGTCATCGGCGATGATATAAACGATGTTTGGTTTGGTATCAGCGGCACGGGTGGCAGATACGCTTGTGGCGACTGCCGCTATCAAGGCGAGACGGGTTATGGTATTCATGATTCTGAATTGGCTGACGTATCCAATAATTCAACAAGTGCTTCAATGCAAAGCTCTTTTCTATTTGAACGTTGGGTTTATATGCCCTTTGTTGAAATAGTTGAGTCCTGTTACCGGTCGGGCTTGCTGCCCTGCTACCGATTGCTATAGTTGGCCGGTTCAATTCAGTCGTGAGGTTTAACCATGTTGGCACCACCATCCTTGAAGCAGGTTCTGTTCTACCCGGTGACTGCGGGGGTTGCACTGGCCGCGATGGTGGTAACGGGGACCTGGTGGTCGGGACAAAGCATTGACTGGCTGGTCATGAACAGCCGGGTCTGGACGAACTACGAATTGTGCCGCGCTCTGACCTGTACGTTACCGCATGCCAACCTCGTTCATCTGGCCTTCAACCTTTACTGGGTATGGACATTTGGGGCACTGGTGGAACGCGAGTACGGTCATTTAAAGTGTGGGGCCATATTCCTGCTGCTCGCGTTTGGCTCTTCCCTGGCCGAGTTTACGCTGTTTTCCGGCGGGGTGGGTTTGTCCGGGGTGGGGTATGGGTTATGGGGAATGCTGTGGGTGCTGGAGAAACGCGATGTGCGATTCGCCGGAGCGGTCGATTATCAGACGTCACGCCTGTTCGTAATCTGGTTTTTTCTTTGCATCGCGCTGACTCTGGCCAATGTGATGCCGGTGGCGAACGTTGCGCATGGGACTGGGGTGGTTCTGGGAGTGCTTCTGGGATTCGCTGCCAGCAGCCGGGGTGCTCTGCGGTGGAAAAGTCTCGTTGGACTGGCGGCGGTGATTCTTATTGGACTGGCGGGATCGACGGTGTTTTGGCCCCGGGTAAATCTTTCCGCGGATGCCGAGGCCGAGGTCGAGCTGGCGGGATATGAGGCCGTGAAGCAAAACAACGATGTCGACGCCGTGAAATTCCTGGAAATCGCCACCCGGATGAGGCACGCGCCCTCCCGGGCCTGGTATAACCTCGGAATTGCCTATACCCGGGTGGGACGGTTTGACGATGCGCTGACTGCCTACGAACATGCCGCGCGGATGCCTGATGCCGATACTAATGCCGAGCAGGCGGCGCAAGAGGTCAGGGACTATTTTACTTTGAAAAAGCAGATTTCATCGGGGGAAGCAGGCTACGGAACCAATGCCAGTCCGGCTGTTCCGGGTCCTCAAACAAACCAGTGAAGGTTCGTCGGTTTCTTGAAGTTTTCATCGTTCTTAATACTTAAAATCCATGTTTCTACCTCTCTCATTTTGATTCCGGTTCCGGCCGCGGCCCGGGACTAAAAAAGGCAAGGAACTGGCATGGAATATGCGGGTTTTAGTTGTTCATGGTCCAGCAGATCGCTCATCGAAAACACATCCTGGTGGTGGACGACGAACCTCTCGTCCGCTACACCATCCAATTGTTACTCCGGGATGAAGGCTATATCGTTGACGAGGCCAAAAACGGATATGAAGCGCTGGCCATGTTTGAGCCCGGCAAGTTCGATATGATCTTCACCGACTACTGTATGCCGGACATGAGGGGTGATGAACTGGCTGCCTCCATCAAACGGCGCGCACCCAAACAACCCGTCGTCATCATTACGGCCTTTCTGGAAAAACTCCAGTGTTCCATCGATGCGCTGGGTGGGGTTGATTCCATCATCTGCAAACCGTTTGAAGTGGAAACCCTGCGAACGGCCATCCAACGGTACTCGCCAGGCTGAACTTCCGTGCCCGCAGTCAGGGTTTAATCTCCTCCGGATTTTCGGGTCGCAATCGCGCTTCCGCCAGATCAATGTCCAGTTGGATTCGGCGCAGGACTTCATCGCTGATATCATCCCGGTTGCGCAGATGGAGGATGGTCTTCCGTTCCTCCGTTAAGGTCTCCTGAGAGAGGTGTTCGTATTCCGAGGAAAACAAATGGCGCGGGGTGCTGGGACTTTCCGCGTCGCTGGTTTCCAACTGGCGAATACGGTCCTCGTACTCGATGATCAACCGTCGTTTCGCGTCTGCTTTCGCGGGGTTGTGCTCGGCGATTTGTTTAAGCCGGGCAAGGGCCGCTTGATTCGCCTTCAGCCGGGCATCATGTTCCTCGCGGGCAGCCGCGCCGTCATCCTTGATTCCGAGCCCGCGAATCAGAATGGGCAGGCTTAACCCCTGAACCACGAGTGTCGCCAGAATGACGGTGAAGGTCAGGAACAGCACCAGGTCACGGTTGGGGAAGGGATCACCCTTGGCAACCGTAAACGGCAATGCCAGCGCTGCCGCCAGCGAAACGACCCCGCGCATACCCGTCCAGGCCACAATGGTGACATGACGCCACGATGGATACGGGTCCCGGGCACGAACAAGCTTGAAGAGCAACCGCGGTAAATAGGCTGCGGGGAAGACCCACAGAATACGGATGAGAATCACGGCGATGCTGATCATCAGGGCATAGCTCACGAGCTGGCCAACGGAATAATCGGCGTGGCGGGACAACGCCCGCATTATCCCGGGCAGTTGCAGTCCAATCAGAACGAAAACGAAACCGTTCAGGAGAAATTGGATCATTTCCCACACCGGCCCGGCCCGAAGCCGGGTCCGGAAGCTGATCAATTCGGGTTCACGCCGCCCGAGATACAGACCGGCAGTCACGACGGCCAGAACGCCGGAAACACCCAGCCGTTCGGCTGCCAGGTACGCCGCAAAGGGGACCAGGAGAGAAAAGGTGATCTCAATCGGTGCATCATCCACACGCGCATGGAACCACGCCGCCAGCCGGCCCGCCGCCAATCCGACCAGGATTCCGCCCAGGCCAATGACCACGAATTCACCGCCGGCCTGAGCGAGGGAAAATGAGCCGGTGGCCACTGCCGCCACGGCGAAGCGATAGGTGACCAGCGCGGTGGCATCGTTCACCAGACTTTCACCTTCCAAAACGGTGACGATGCGACGCGGGACGTTCAGCCGCTCGGCAATGGCCGTGGCCGCCACGGCGTCCGGTGGAGAAATGATGGCGCCCAAAACGAATCCGACCGCCAGTGGCAGATGAAAGAGATAATGCGCCAGCCCGGCCACAAGCACCGTGGTGAAGAGGACCAGCCCGATGGCCAGGAGCGAAATGGGCCGGAGGTTGGCGCGGAAATCGCGCCACGAGGTGAACAATGCCGCCGGGTAAAGGAGTGGCGGCAGGAAGAAAAGGAAAACCAGGTCCGGATCAAGTCGAACCGCAGGCAACCCCGGAATCCAACCGATTAACAATCCACCGATTACAAAAAAGATGGGATAAGGAATGTGTAACCGGCGGGCCAACAGCGCGAGAACCGCTACGGCCAGCAGTAAACCTACAAAAATATCGATGACGTACCCCGCCATGCCGGGCAGAACCTACCCGCAAGTCGGCGGTTTGAAAAGGGGCGCAGTAAAAAGGTGACTTGTGGTAACCGCTGTGGTTGGAACAAAAAAGGCGCGCCTTCGGAGGCGCGCCTGTGAATAATTCCTTCGGCGATTATTTCGGCACCAATTCGTCATCGTCAATACGCGGCACCGGGGGTTTCACAGCGACGCCTTCCGTCGACGGACTATCCACCGGGATACGCATCGAGTAGAACGAGCGATAGACAAACGTCAGCGCCACCAGGAAGAACACGATGCCGATGCCCGTTTTCACGCCCTGGTTTTTCATCGTCACGGCAATTTCCGCCGCCAGCAAACCAAACAACGTTGTGAATTTGATGATGGGATTCATCGCTACCGAGCTCGTGTCCTTGAACGGATCGCCCACGGTGTCGCCGACCACGGTCGCGGCGTGAAGTTCGGTGCCTTTTTGTTTCAAATCCACTTCCACGATCTTCTTGGCGTTATCCCACGCGCCGCCCGCGTTGGCCATGAAGATGGCCTGGAACAGACCGAAGAAGGCGATTCCGACGAGATAGCCGACGAAGAAGTAGGGATCAAAAAAGGCCAGCGCCAGAGCCATGGAAAAGACCACGATAAAGATGTTGATCATGCCCTTTTGCGCGTAGATGGTGCAGATCTCGACGACGCGCTTGCTGTCGGCGATGGAGGCTTCGGCCTTGTCAAGGTTGAGGTGTTCCTTGATGAACACGACCGCGCGGTAGGCGCCGGTGGCGACCGCCTGCGTGCTGGCGCCGGTGAACCAGTAAATCACCGCACCGCCCATGAGCAGGCCGAGGATGACCTGCGGGTGCACCAGGCTCAGCATCGAGATGATGTTGAAATTGGGGTCCGTCTGGACGCCCACATTTTGCAGCAGCATGATGATGCCGAAAATCATCGTGGTCGCGCCGACGACGGCGGTGCCGATGAGCACGGGCTTGGCTGTGGCTTTGAACGTGTTGCCCGCGCCGTCACCTTTTTCCAATTCCAGCTTCGAATTCTCAAAGTCGGGTGTGAACCCGAAGGTCCTCTCGATTTCCGCACTGATGTTCGGCACCGATTCGATGCGGCTCAGTTCGTAGATGGACTGGGCGTTGTCGGTGACCGGACCAAAGCTGTCCACGGCAATGATGACCGGCGCCATGGCGAGGAAGCCGAAGGCGACGAGGCCGAAGGCGAAGATGGGCGCGGCGAACTTGAATTGTTCCGGCATCAGATTGAGCAGGGCAGGATTTTGCGAGAACAGATAGGCGCCGAACATGAGCGCGATGATGACCAGTCCCATCCAGAACGCGCAGAAATTGCCGGCGACGAACCCGGACAGGATGTTCAGCGACGCGCCGCCCTGGCCAGACGCGGTGACGATTTCTTTCACGTGCCGCGACTTGGTGCTGACGAAGATTTTCGTGAACTCCATGATGAGCGGACCGGCGAGCGTGCCGCAGGAGATGATGCCGGCGAGCACCCACCACAAGTTCGGGTCGGCCGCGCCGGTGGCATCCGTGAAGTCACGCAGCAACAACCAGCTCGCGACAAAGGCGCAAATCATGGACACGACGGAGGTCAACCAGACCAGATTGGTCAGCGGCTGTTCCCAGTTGAAGTCCTTCTTGTTGTTGTAAAGCGAGTAGCTGACGGTTTTGTTGACGTAGAACGAACCGAGCGACGCCAACACCATCAGGCTTTGAATAGCAAAAATCCAGACGATGAGCTTAGCGCCAATGGCAGGCGCAGCCGCCAGCGACAGGCACAGGAACGCGATCAGTGCCACGCCCGTTACACCGTAGGTTTCGAAACCATCGGCCGTCGGGCCGACCGAGTCGCCCGCGTTGTCGCCGGTGCAGTCGGCGATGACGCCGGGATTTTTCGGGTCATCTTCCGGCAGGTTGAAGACAATTTTCATCAGGTCCGAGCCGATGTCGGCAATCTTGGTAAAGATGCCGCCGCCGATACGCAGCGCGGCCGCGCCGAGTGATTCGCCGATGGCAAATCCAATGAAGCACGCACCGGCGAGGGTCGGCGGCATGAACAGCAGGATGCCGATCATGCAGACCAGTTCCACGCAGACCAGGAGCAGGCCAATGCTCATGCCCGAACGCAGCGGGATGAGGAGGGTTTGCAGCGAATTACCCCGGAGCGACGCAAATGCAGCGCGGCTGTTGGCGAGCGTGTTGATACGGATGCCGAACCAGGCCACGCCATAGCTGCCGAGGATGCCCAGTACCGAACACGCCAGAATCACGGCGACCGAGCCGGGAGTTTTTCCCTGCAGGAAGTAGAAGTAATAAACGATGCACACGGCAATCAACGCCCAGAGCAGCACCAGGAATTTCCCCTGTTGCGCGAGATAGGTTTTGCACGTCTCCCAAATCATGTTGGAGACGCTGCTCATGGACTTGTGAACGGGCAAGGCGCGGCACCGCCCGTATTCCCAGAAGCCGAATAGCGCGCCGATCACGCAGCAGGCCAACCCCAGATACAGCAAGGCATGGCCACTCAGGCCGCCGTTGAAAAACGTCACGTTTTGCAGCGGTGGCAGATTGATGTCCGCGTCACCGGCAAAAGTGTTAGCCGCTCCGAATAGCGCGGCCAGCACGATCCCGGTCCGGATGACTGATTTGCTTTTTTGCATAGATTTTTGTGGTTGTTTACTTTTTCGTTTTTTTGGCGGCTTCTTCTTCGAGGGCGGCCTGCGCGGCGGCCAAACGGGCCACCGGCACGCGATAGGGCGAGCAACTGACGTAATTGAGCCCCAGGCGATGACAGAATTTTACGCTCTCGGGGTCGCCACCGTGTTCGCCGCAAATACCCAGCTTGATGTCCGGCCGCGTCGAACGACCTTTCTCAACCGCAATTTTCATCAACTGGCCTGTGCCCGCCTGGTCAATCGTGGCAAAGGGATTCTTCTTCACGATTTCCAGTTCCGTGTACGGCGGCAGGAAGCTGCCGGAATCGTCGCGGCTCATGCCCAGGCACGTCTGCGTAAGATCGTTGGTGCCGAAGCTGAAGAACTGTGCCGTCTGCGCGATTTCATCGGCGGTCAACGCGCCGCGCGGTACTTCAATCATGGTGCCGGCGAGGTAATCGAGCTTCACTTTTTGCTCGGCCATGACCTCCTTGGCGACACGATGGACCACTTCGACCTGGAGGTCGAGTTCTTTCTTGAAACCGACGAGCGGGATCATGACTTCCGGTTTCACTTTGATCCC
>JBGPDH010000169.1:0-8299 GCA_041482195.1 Verrucomicrobiia bacterium | reverse complement strand
CATTTGGAAAAAGCCGGTTTCCGGATTAAACAGATTGGTCCAGTTCTGTGCCTGGCGCAGGAGCATGACACTGTTCGTTTGATCGCCCAGCGCCCGGGCGAATTGCGACAACGCAAAATCCGCGGAGACATATTCGAGGGTCATGGAAACATTGCCGTAACCGCCGATTTGAAATTCCGGCACGTAACCCAGCTTAAGATAATCGGCCAGCGCGTCCCGTTCGTAGGTGCCGGTGCGCGCGGCGTAGACTGAAGGGTCGGTCGCGGCCCGGACCAGTCCGGCCAGTGTCGCGCGCGTGTCAAAATTCGTCGCGCCGAACGCATAAAAGTCGGCAATGATCGGAGCGGCCGGGTCGCCCATCATGACGCCGCTGTCCTCATTGGGCACGCCCCAACGCGGGAACGTGCCGCCTTGCTGATAGTCCAGCAACAAGGATTGCGCCATGTCACCGGCGCGTTGCGGATCCAACATGGCCAGTAACTGGCTTTCGCTGCGATAAATATCCCAGCCCGAAAAATTGGCATAGTGCACGCGGTGACCTTCCGTGCGATGCACCTGGCCGTCGTAGCCCATGTATTCGCCGTTCGCGTCCGAACAGATAGTCGGGCCGAGAAAGACGCGGTAGAGCATCGAATAAAACGTTTCCATTTCCGCGGTTGTACCGCCGCTGACTTGAATCCGATTCAGATATAAATTCCAGGCCTGACCCGCGGTGGTCGCGGCCTGATCGAAATCCTTCGATGAAAACGCGGTCAACGGATTCTCTGCTTCCAGGTTGGCGCGCGCATTGGCGACGCTCACATAGGAAATCGCCACCTTGACCAGTACCGTCTGATCCGTCGGCGGATTGAAACTGACAAATGCGCCGGCAGCCCGGCCGATGGCATTCGTACCGCCGTTATCCAGGGAGGCATTGCCCCAGGTGCCATAACCGGCAAAGGGCTGGTTGAAAATGACGCAAAAATAAGTCCGGCCTTCATCCGGGCCGCCGCAGAAATGGCCTCCGACCGCCCAACCAGTGATTTCGTGTTGGTCAGGATGGATTTGAATGGCCGCTTGTCTGACGCCAGTCGCTGCACTGGCCGCGTTAATGACCAGGGTGGCTTGGCCGCCGGCTGGATAGGTGAACCGGCCGAACCCGCTCCGTTCCGTTGCCGTCAATTCCACCTTGATACCGTTGCCGAGAGTGACGGCGTAATAACCGGGTCTGGCTGTCTCCTGGTCATGAGAAAATCCAGCGCTGAAAGCAGTACGGTTGCCGCCGGGTGAATCGCCCGGAGCGCTCAGAGCCGGCATGAAGGCGAAATTGCCGCCGTAATTGCAACCGGCACCGCTGAGATGATCCAGACTGAACCCGCAGATGCTTGAATATTCGTACGCGTAACCCCCGCAGTGCTGGCCCGACCCGGTATCCGGACTCCACTGAATCATCCCGAAGGGTGACGAAACGCCGGGGTAGAGGTCGCCATCGGCGGCGGTGCCACACAAAGGCCTGGCGTACGGGAGCAAGTCCTGAACGACATACGAGGGCGCCGACCGCGTCGCCTGACCCGGGGCAGGGCCACTCGATTCAACGTCTGACTGCTTGACGCATGAAGTGATTCCACCGGCAAGCAAGGCAATCAGGCACAAACTCATGAACTTGGATTTCAAGAAATGAGCTTTCGCGACCGCTGCAAAGCTGGAACGCCGGGCACCGTCCCGGCGCGGCGTGATGGAATTTCTCAATGGGCCGAGGCGGTGCTCGGCGCTCCGAGTGCTGGCGAAATGACTTTTGCAGAGGTCTCTTTTCAAGTTCTTAAAGCGCTTAAAACCGGTATCGGAATCGGGAATGATTTTGAGATTCATAACGAACGGTTACCTGCACGATGTCGAAATTTGCATCATTGTCACGCCTGATTTTTGGCGGAGTTGTAGCGGCGATCTATAACCGCCGGACAGTTAGCGTTTGATGTTTCGGCGCTCACCGAACGCCACTGCATGAATTGGATCAGGCACCGGCCGGTCCCGGTGGAGTCCGAAAGCTTCTCCACAGGGTCGGCGGCAACAGGCCGAGGCCGATCAACAAAATCTGGCTCAGGACGAAGAAAAGCAAGTACCAGAACGCGGCGGCCATGAAACCATAGCTGTGCAGGCCGATACCCAGCATGTTCACGCCGAACCAGGACCAGCTCGTCACAATGTTGCCGAAGATGACCATGTTCATCAACCCGCGCTCGCGGATCAGGCCTCCCCAGCGTGCGTGCAGGATGGCCGCGTTCCACAACACGATAAGCAGCGCGCCGTTTTCCTTGGGGTCCCAGCCCCAGAACCGGCCCCAGGATTGGTCGGCCCAGATGCCGCCGAGGACGGTGCCGGTAAAGCTGAACAACGCGGCGAAACAGACGATGCCATAAGCCATCTTTGCCAGCACCTTGCCCAGTTCCATATTGCCCGACTTGTACTTCAACAACGGTGTGAACAGGCCAAGCAATACGTACGTGACACCGAGTAAGCCGGCCATGAAGGTCGAGGCGTAACCGAGAGTGACGACGACGACGTGCGTTGCCAGCCAGAAATTGGTGTCCAACACCGCGCGCAGCATTTCCATCGTGTCACCGTCCATCGACAGGTTGTGGGCAATGATCAGCGTGACGAAACCTGCGAACGAGGCCACGGCGCTGCCGAGGCCAACGGCGAAGACGCGTTCCAGGATAATCCCCAGAACCACGCAACCCCAACCGATAAAAATTGCCGACGAATACAGGTTCGTGACCGGTGGCCGGCCTTCGAGCCACATGCGAAACACCAGGCCGAACGTGTGGATGATGCCTCCCAGCACCACCAGCCAGAACGCTGAACGCCGCAATGTCTCCGACAGTTTCGGTGCCAGCGCAAACGTCAGCAGGGCAATGACCGCCAGCAAAAACGCCGTCACGTAGATCACGATGGCCTTGTAGAACGGTTCGAATTCATTGAAGAAATATTCCTGCGCGCCGTGCCGGGCTTCCGGCGCGAACCATTTGCCGAGCCAATTGCGATAACTGTCCAGGGCCTGGTTGAAGGCGGCGGGCTGGTTTTGATTGTAGGCAGTGGCCATGGCCGCGTAATCCTTTACCGCCGGGCTGAGGTCGTTGCCCCGAACAACGCTCATCAGGTTCTGTCCGATGTTCTGCCAGTCAGCGCGCGATTTGGCATCCGAGGCCGGCGGAACCATGAGCGGATAAGCGAATTTCGACAGGTCGTTGTAGCTGGAGAGAAAGTCGAGCAACCGGTTGAATGCCGCCTGATCATACTTTTTGCCCGCGTCACGCGCCTGGACCGCAGCCACACCGGCGGGAATGGCCTCCTCATACGCCGCCAGTTGCCCGACGAAATCGGTCGTGCCCGGCGGGCAAAGGCTCAATTTCAATCGCTGATCAATTTCCAGCGCGTTGTCGAGTTTCAGCAGCTGTTGCTCAAACACGGTGCGGTTGGCGTCTTCCACGTTGTTGATGCGTGCCGCCTGTTTGGAAATATCGTCCAGGTGGGGTTGGATCTGGTCGAAGGAATAATATTTCGGCCCTTCGGGCAAGTGCAGCAGGTTGAGCAACTCCAGATTATCAATGCGGAAAATGTTCTGCCGGTTGGCGGCGTCCGGACTCATCATGGTTTCCATCAGCCACGCGGTGGCGCTCAGTTCGCCGACGCTTTGGCGCTGATGGATTTGCAGCAGTGTATTGCGCGCCACCGAATCCAGCGGCTGGATCCGTCCGTTCAACAAGACCGGCAGCTGGCCGAATTCGCGCGTGTGGAAACCGGTTTCCGGCGGGGGACGCAGCGCGGACAAAACCCACCCGGCAAAGACCGCGACCAGGATCCAGGGAATAATTTTTTTCATGACAGCCTCCTTCTCAAAAAGGGAACCAGGTGCGACAGGAATTGCACCACCATGCCGGTCGCAATCAGAATGCAGGCCAGATACGGCGTGAGCCAGCCGGGGTTTTTCACGACTTGCAGGACGCTGCCGGCGTTGTCCGGATCAAAACTGGCCTGGTAAAAGGTCCGGCCGTCGTAACGCAGCGGATTATTCATGTAAATCAACACTTCACGGCGTTCGCCGGTGTCCGGGCGGTTGAGCAACAGTTGGCTGGAAAAATTTTTCGGAATGTCCGTGCCTTGATAAATATCGTGATGGAATTTGAGCAGGCGCAGGCTAAAGGGTAGATAAAAACGCACCGGCCGCAGTTGCAGTTGATAGGTGTGGCCGCCGGCGTTGAAGGTCTGCGGTTGTTCCAGCCATTCTGAAACCAGCCAGGTGCCGACCGAATCCTGCGGGGTCACGATTTCCACCAGGGCCGACGGCATGTCCCGCCGGTCCATGGCGGTTTCGCGCGGCTTTGGTTTCCACCATAAACCGGCGCCGAAACCGGAATCCGCGTTGACCCGTGCCAGGCCGGATGCGGCATTGGTGGACAGTTCGGAGTTGGGGTAAAATTCCTTCACACGCACCACGAACGGCAGTTGTTTGTTCTGGATCTCGCCTTTTTTGGCCAGCAACCATTCGGGAATGGCCACAACGATTTCAAGCTTTTTGTCCGTGATATCAGTGACGGCCAGTTCATCCACGCGCTCGGCCTCGGAATAGTTTTTCATCTGGCCCTCGCGCAGGTGCATCTGGCTCTCGGCGGCGAACAGGTCGGTGGCGAGCTGGCCCAGAATCAACAAAATCAACCCGGCATGGATGATCCAGAGGCCGATTTTGTCACGGGTCAGCTTGAACCGGCTCAGGTGGGCAGAGATGAGGTTGATGAGCAGCACCGCGCCGATCAAGTAACCGCCAGGGAATACCGGAATTTTCCAGGTCGCATTAGCCGGATGCCAATAGATGAAAAAGCTGCGGAAAAATTCCGCCTGCGCCTTGTAAAGTCCCAGATGCACCTCGGCGAGCGTGCCGATAAAAATGAGCACCAGGGACAACACCAGCAGGACAACGGTCAGCCGCAGCGACGTGAAAAATTTAATGAGGCTATCAAGGAGCATTGGAATACCTCGCCGTCTGCACAAATTTGGTGAAGGCGTCCTTCTGGTCGGCAACGACTTTTTCGTCACCCATCAGTTTATAAAACCAGGTCTGGTCGTCCATCGGGACCATGGCGGCGATGAGCCGCATGTCCTGGCCGGACATGTCTTTGCCGGTCATGTCCACAAAAGTCGCCTGTCCGCCGGCCACGGCCACCATCGTGGTCAGTTTGGCCAGACCGATTTCGTCCACCGGATCCAGGCCAATTTGTCCGCGCCAGCGGTTCACATTGGACAGCACGCCGCCGCCGTTGCCGCTCAACTGGGCGACATTCACTTCGGCCTTCGCGCCGTTGGCACCGGCAATGGAATATTCAGCCAGGAGGAATTGGGCCGCCGGTACTTCCTTCCAGCCGGCGGGGACGGTCCAGGCCGGTTTGCCCACACCCGCCGGTTCCGCCGACAGCACCGGTGCATTCTGGTCCCCGCCGCCGATGGGCGGATGTCCGGGCGGCAATGCCCCTGTCGGCGTTGCCGTGGAGAAGGTCAGCGATTTGAGAAAAGCGGCAAACTGCGGTTTCTGTTGTTCAACCAGTCCGGCTTCGCCGGTCATTTTAAAAAACCACGTCGTCCCGCTACGATCCTGCATGGCGCCCAGAATGCGCTTGGCATTGTCGCTGCCGACGATGTCATAGAGTGTTCCCGGTTGGTCGCCGACCTGGACCGCTTCACCCATTTTCTGCAGTTCGTCCGCGGTCGCCGCCGGCAGGCCTGCCTGGCCTCGCCAGCGGTTGACGTTAGCGGTGTCACCGCCGGCCGAACCGGGGAGAGGCACCACACTCACCTCGGCTTCCGCTCCGTTTTGGCCGATTACTTTAAATGAGGCGATGCTCATCGCGCCGGGCGCGGCTTCGGTCCAGCCCTCCGGCAGTTTCCAGTGCAACTGTGGTCGCGCGGCGGTGTGATCGTTTGGCGCGGTCGCATCAGGAGGTGGAGAAGAGGAGGAGGAATCATCATTGGAGAGGCGATAGACCTGGACGTTATCGCGGCCGCAACCGGTGAGCGCGAGGAGCAGCAGCAGGAGCCCGGACCGGTTCAGGAGAGCCGGACGGCCGGCAGGTAAGGACATAGAATTCATTCTAAAAAACTTACTAATTGTAGGCATAAACGGCAAGGGGATGTTTGACGACCGCCGGCGACAAATTTATTACGCAGCAATAACGCCTGCCGTATGGCATATGGCCCGGGACGGATCCCTATAGACCGGGTGAATGTCGTAGAAGTCATCGCCGGTCGCGTTGAGTTGCTCCAGCTGTAGGCCGCGGCTTTGAACCAAAATGATGTGACACAAGTTTTAAGTGGCGGAAATTATCGGTTTGCCATCATCGGTTGTTTCATCGCGGTCGTGGCAGACGTCATCATTGCCAAAGGTGTTTCCCGGGTAAATGTGCCAGGTTTTCGCGATCCGCCGTGTCTGGAGCGCACCGGCTACAACGTGCCGTCGTGACAATCGTTGCAGCTGTTGTCGATATCGCCGGCCGGATGTTTGAACGGCTGGCCCTCGGGCGTTAATTGCTGCAGCTCCGCGCCGCTGCCCTGTGCCAGGATAACATGACAGGCATTGCAACTGGCCGTGATGACCTTGCCATCGGCGGATTTGTGACTGCCGTCATGGCAGCGGAAACAGCCGGACCACAACAAGTGTCCGATATTGTCCGGATAAGCTCTCCAATCGGATTTCATTTTCGGGAAGAAATTGTCCCCATAAATCCGTTGCACGACTGAAATCACCTGGGGAATGCGCGGGTCATCGGGGTAATGTTCAGCCAGCACGGTGGCGATGCCTTCCCGGGCTTCCGAGTCGGTATCATATTTGCGTGTCAGGACGTAGACGACATTGGTTTTGATCCAAGGCAAGGTGCGCGGTATCTGGCCGAGGTTGATGGCGAGATCCACCGCGTCGTCCGGCGACATTAACCGGTGTGAGGGACGATTGTGGCAATCGATGCAATCCATTGTGCGAATCTGGTGTTGGTTGACGTCGTTGGTGAAGTTGGGCAGGTGATAGACGGTCACTACGCCCTGTGCATCCGTCATCCGCACCCAGGGGATGTTCTGCCGCATCGGGTCCTTCGCGACATACTCCACCTGGTTGCTGGTTGACGTGTGCCAGTGAATGCCGCCCACCGGGCCAGACAGAGGATCGCTGCCGCCAACTTTGACCGTCATGCGAATCGAATAAGGCGTATTCGAAACATCACTCAGAAAGTAATGAAAGGTTTGATCCAGGTTCCCGATGAATTGCCTGGGCCAATGGCATTGCTCGCAGGTTTCGCGGGCGGGACGCAGGTTTTTGATCGGGGTGGGAATGGGACGCGGATATTTGTCGAAGAGGGTCGCGTATATCTGGTAGGAACCGGAAAGTTTGGACCGGACAAACCAGCTTGCGCCCGGCCCGATATGACATTCTGCGCAGGCCACCCGCGCGTGCGGCCCCAGCGCGTGAGCGGTCAATTCCGGCTTCATCACCGTGTGGCAGGTCTCGCCGCAAAATTCCACCGACTCGGTGAATTGATAGGAGTTGTAGCTGCCCACCGCCGAAAGCAGGAGGAAAAACACGGCCCCGGCAAGGAAGATCGCCATGTTCCGCCGGTCGCGCGGACGGGAGAGATCAACCTGGACCATGGATATCAAGGAGGCGCCTCCCTTCCGCCGGCGCCGCTCGCGCAACTCCCCAATCACCGTTAGAAACAATCCAAAAACCAGAAAGGCGGGCACCACCATCCAGGTCAAGATGCTGATATAGGGATTCGAGAAGTGCGCCACCGTGTCCAGAATGAACAACTGAACGAATGAGAAGAGGGCGCCGATGACGGTAACCAATCCTGTAAGACTCAGCCAGTTGCGCAACAAGGACGGCCGCGAGGTCCGGGGCTCCGGGTTTTCGTTCTTCATATTCAATGCATTATCAAAGTCGTGTTCCGTCTCTCAGGCTGCAGTTTTCCTGCATTCGGACTTTCCGTCTGACCACCGGGTATTTCCATGCCGGCCATCACCATCATCGCTTCTGTGAGCGGTCGAAGGGACGGATATTCCCATCCTTCACCCCAGGAAATTTACAGGTCTTATGGGAACCGGCGTGGCTAATCTTGCCAAAAGCCCAACCTATTTGGCAAACGCGAACGCCAGGAGTGTTCCCTGAATATCTTTGGGAGGGCGATCCACTTCTGACAGGTTATGCCGCGCCGCGATCGTGCGCGGCCGGTGCGCTGACGGGCAGACGTTCGGACAGAAACAGTTTCACCAGCACCGTGAGAAT
>JBGPDH010000168.1:0-8308 GCA_041482195.1 Verrucomicrobiia bacterium | reverse complement strand
CATGCCAGCTTCTTCATCGTCCGGGCGTAATCCTTCATCGTCGACTTGATGACGCGCGACACCTCGGCGCACGACGGCTTGGGCCGTAACGGCGTGAGCGTGATCGTGCCGCCCTCGTGAACCTCCACGTTCACCTGGTCGCCGGCCTTCAAGCGCGCCAAATCCATCAGCGCTGCGTCAAACATCAGCCCTTGCGAGTTGCCAATCTTGGAAATTGTTTTAACCATGATGTTAAACTATGTTTTACCAGCCGTTTTGTCAAGCCGGCGGCCGGGCGAAGTCTGAAGGTGGAATTCTAAAGGCTGAAGGAAAAGCATTCCCCGTAGTTACAGTCGCGCCGCAGGTCGGGCGCCACGCCAGTCTCCATCTTCGAGCCTTTTTAGAAAAGGTGTAGCCGCCGACGTCAGTGTGATTCCATCTTTCTTGTAGCGCAGGCTTTCCAGCCTGCGGGTTTCGGCGACTTTCCAGTCGCCGGAAACGCGGGACAAGAATGTCCCGTCAACCCGCAGGCTGGAAAGCCTGCGCTACATCATAACCGCAAACGCTCTAATGATTCATTTTAACCTTGTCCCGGACTTCTATTTTCCCTAGAAAGGGCGGCCCAAATGCCATGGGGAATGTCAACATGCTGCTTTCGTAAAACTTCTTAAAGATGAGTCACAAACCTCAACCCTTTGCGGGCAATATCAGCTTTAATGCCCAGCACTCGCCGATGGGCGCGTTCATGAGCTTCACCTGCGGTAACTTCGGCACCCGCGGGGGCGTAGGGCTCCAGATTGGCCAGCCGGGAAACCAGGATATTTACATCGGCGTCAAGGATGGCGACCGTAAGAGTGATTCATCGCCGCGATGCCTGCCGTTTTATCAGGGTAATGCCAAAGATGCCACCGCCGCGTTTCTGGTTGAGGCCGGTCCCGAACAGCAAAGGGCCGTGGAAAAAGTGCAATCGTTCCCTGCCGACCAGATCAAGCGTTTCTACGGCTGGGGCACCGATCGGTGGCAGACGGACGATTTGCAGTTCTCCCTCTACACGCCGTTCGGCAATATTCCCGACCCGAAGATCGCCACGCCGCACCACCTGCGTGACGCGCTGTTGCCGGCCATCACCGCCCGACTGACGTTGGACAACCGTAACGGCAAGGGCATCAAAACCGGTTTCTTTGCCCTGCATTTTCACGAACCCGGCGCGCGCCCGCTGGACCTGGGAGCAAACTCGCGCATCCGGCCCGCGTTCGCTTACCGGCGGGACTTCGGCGTCGCGGCGGAATTGCGGGAAAGCGGCAATAATAACACTCCCGCGGAACAACCCTTTCTCTTCCAGCGATGGACGGTGGACGGCGGGTTACGCGACGTAAATCCGGTTCATATGTTGGGCAGCGCCGTCGGCATTGGATTTGAAGTTCCGGCGGGAAAATCGTACGAACTGGTCATCGCCATCGGTTCCTATCTGGATCACATCGTCACGACGGGGCTGGAGGGGAAATACCTTTACGCGCATCATTTTGGCAGTCTGGGCGAGGTCTTGTCGAAAGCGCTCGAGCGCGCGGACGAACTGCGCGCCACCGCCGAAACGCGCGATGAAGAATTGCTGGCCTCCGGTCTCTCCGCGGATCAGCAGTTCCTCATCGCCCATTCCACCCGCAGCTACTATGGCAGCACGCAATTGCTCGAAGTGGGCGGCGAACCGTTCTTCATCGTGAATGAGGGTGAATATTGCATGATGAACACGTTGGATTTGAGCATCGATCACGTTTTTTGGGAATTGAAACAGAACCCGTGGGTGGTCAGGAACCTGCTCGACAATTTTCTCCGCCATTACAGTTACATTGACGAAGTAAAACGCGAGCGCAGTGATGATTCGCGCCGTTCGCCCGGGGGCATCAGCTTCGCCCATGACATGGGGGTGCATAACAACTTTGCGCCCCCCGGCACCAGCAGCTATGAGTTGAAAAATCTGACCGGATGTTTCAGCTATATGACGGCTGAACAACTGTGCAACTGGAGCCTGCTGGCGGCCACGTATGTGCTCAAGACAGGCGACCTGCACTGGGCACGGCTGAATCAGCACGTGCTGACCGCGTGCGTGAACAGCCTGGTAAACCGCGGCGGCGAAACCGGTTACGTCCACTACGACTCGGCCCACTGTGGAAAAGGCGCCGAGATCACCACCTACGACTCGCTGGACAATTCCCTGGCGCAAACCCGAAACAACGTTTACATGGCGGTCAAGTGCTGGGCCGGTTATCTCGGCCTGGCGCTGCTGCTGGAGAAACTCGAAGCGCCCATCGCCCAAACGGCCCGCGAGGAGATGGAACTAATCGAACGCGACCTGCAGGGGCGAGCAGACGGTGAGGGCGTTTTCCCGGCAGTCTTTGAAAAGGACAACCCCGGTTATCATTCACGGATCCTGCCGGCGTGCGAAGGCCTGGTCTATCCGCTCATGTGGGGCGCACCCGTGCCGGCGCCTTTGCTCGAAGTGCTCAAGAAACATACGCAGGCGCTGTTGCTGGATCCCCGGCGACGGAACCTGTTCGCCGACGGTGGCATCAAACTCTCCTCCACTTCGAACAATTCGTGGATGAGCAAGCTTTGCCTGGTCCTGCATGTGGCGCGGCGCCTGTTCGGGCTCGAGCAGGACGAGAAGGTGCAGCGAATCTTCACGGACGCCGACGCCGCCCATGTCAAATGGCAGACCGATGGCAGCAGCTATTGGGCTTGTTGCGACCAGATCGTCAGCGGCGAGGCCCACGGCAGCCGGTTTTATCCAAGAATTATCACCTCGGCCCTGTGGTTGGAGAAGTAAGCCTGGTCTTCAGGAACAAATTCAAAACAAGTGTAGCCGCCGACGGTGGAGCAATTCCATCTTTCATGTAGCGCAGACATTCTTGTCTGCGGGTTCTGGCGACTTTCCAGTCGCCACTTCCAGACGGACGAAACAGGGGACAAGAATGTCCCGCCAACCCGCAGGCTGGAAAAGTAGGCCTGTTCTTCAGGAACAAATTCAAAACAAGTGGAGCCGCCGACGGTAGAGCGATTCCATCTTTCATGTAGCGCAGACATTCTTGTCTGCGGGTTCTGGCGACTTTCCAGTCGCCACTTCCAGGCGGACGAAACAGGGGACAAGAATGTCCCGCCAACCCGCAGGCTGGAGAAGTAAGCCTGGTCTTCAGGAACAAATTCAAAACAAGTGGAGCCGCCAACGTGAGAGTGATTCCATCTTTCATGTAGCGCAGACATTCTTGTCTGCGGGTTCAGGCGACTTTCCAGTCGCCACTTCCGGGCGGACGAAACACGGGACAAGAATGTCCCGCCAACCCGCAGGCTGGAAAGCCTGCGCTACATCAAACCGCCCTAGCTTTTTCCCAGGCCCACTTTGATGACAGCGTCAAGCGCAGGTTTGGGCTGGCCATGACGATCAAACAGCATGGGATAATCCGCCCGGCCGGTGATGGGCCAGTAATTGCGCCAGGATTGTTTGTCATCCACCGCCCAGAACGTCACCCGGCCGAATTTGTCGCGGCGCTTCCGGAGCAGTGAAAACAAGTCCGCATATCGCTTCGCCAGCTGTTGCTGAACTGCGTCCGGCAAACCATTCGGATACGGATTGTGTTTCTTCTGCGCCTCGGCGTCGAAGGACGAAATGTCGACGATTTTTGATTCAAGTGGATAATAAGGAAGCACGCCGAGGTCCAACTCGGTAATCATGAGCTTGGGTCCCAGTTCGCCAAGGACATTGAATTGGTGTTCAATTTCTTCCATCGGCGGATAATCCAGAAACCAGTGGCCTTGAATGCCGATACCGTCGATTTTTACGCCCTTGGCCTGAAGCCCCTTGATCAGGCGGACGACGCCTTCGCACTTGGGACGATTTTCCAGATCAAACTCATTGTAATAAAGCTCGGCTTTCGGATCCGCCTCGCGGGCAAATTCGAAAGCCTTCGCCACATGTTCCTCACCGAGGATCTTGTACCACCGGGATTGGCGCCAGGAACCGTCGGCATTAATCACTTCGTTGGCGACGTCCCAACCGTGGATGCGTCCCCGGTAGCGACCCATCACGGTGAAAATGTGCTCCTTCATCCGTTCCAGCAATACTTCACGCGTGGCCGGCTGGCCGTTCTTGTCCTGAAAAACCCAATCCGGCGTCTGATGCCACCAAACCAGCGTGTGGCCGATGATGTGCATTCCGTGTTTCTCGCCGAAAGCCACATAACGATCCGCTGCGTCGAAATTGTATCGGTTTGGTTCTGGATGGACTTCTTCCCACTTGAGGATGTTTTCCGGGGTGATGCTGTTAAAATGTTTGGCCACCAGAGCCATCGCCTCAGGTTCCTTGCCGCTAATCTGGTCGAGGCTGAGCGCGGCACCGATATAAAAGTCATCCTTGAAAGCGTCCTTCAGAGCAGGCTGGCCAGCAACGGCGCCTCCGGGTCCCGATTTGGTCTGATCGGCTGTATTCATCATGGTTCGCGCAAGCGTTTTCCCGGCATTGGCCAACCGACAATCCGTTTGAAACTCGAATAAAATTTTGTTGCCGTGGCCCCACGCCGGCTTTTGCGCGCGCCCTTTCTACGGAAAGCGGCGGACGAGAACAAGGTAATACTGATACGTAATTGCACTTATATGGGGAAATCGCTTCCGGCCTGACTTTGCACTAAATGATGCTTTTTAGATTCACTTTGACTGCGAATTCCAAAGTGATAAGTTCGCGAACACGATGCCATTTTCGCTTAAACCTCATCAATTGGTGGCGCATTGGATTCCGGGATTTCTCGTGCTGGCAATCGTACTGCTTTTCGATCTAAAAAGTGACCACAGCCATTTCAACCACATTGTAGAAGTTGTTGGAAAAGCTACTGCTGGGCTCGCATTTGCAGTTACAGCCTTTGTAGCGGGACAATTCCTAGATGCTTTGCGTAACTTAATTGAGGAATTGATAAGCATAGTGTGTCCCAAGCACGCGATTTGTTGGGCTTACATTTGGGAATTTAGCAGCGAGAAGTTGGATAAGATGGACGACTTCTATTTTACATATTATGTCTTCGATTTCAATTTGGCTTTGGCTTTGGTCTTTGGACTAGCGTCACAGTTTCTTCCATCTTTTTCTTGGCACCTGCCTGTCTGGGTTTGGTACGTCGCTGTGGCTGCCTTGTCAATTTTCGTTTTAGATGCTTTATCCCTACGCGCGGACATCGTTAGATTGTCCAAAGGCGTTCCACCACGGAAATGAAACCTCACGATGATGTCTATGTGCGAATCCAACCATCGAAAATTCATGGTGTGGGTGTGTTTGCAATCCGCAGAATTGAAAAGGGAACTTATATTTTTCCGAACGATAAAGCTCAAATAGTCTGGCTGAAAAAGCGTGCGCTCAAACAATTGCCGAGAAGTATCAAGCGGTTATATGACGATTTCTGCATTATTAAAAACGGCGGGGAATCTTACGGGAGTCCAGTGAACTTCAACAACATGACAACATCCTGGTATCTCAATCACTCACCAAAACCTAATGTAGGGTGTGATAAACATTTTGATTTTTTTGCGATGAGGAACATCAAGGCCGGCGAGGAATTGACTGTTGACTATAACAGCTTTAATGATTTTGCCACATCTGATACAAAGGTTAAATGACGAGCGATACGCATTTGTCAGCCCTGACGGACTTCCCATTTCATTCGTGTTAATCCGTGCAATTCGTGTCATAAACGGGTCAGCTCACCTCTGAGGTAAGCCGTCAAGGATGAACGTCCGCCGATACAAGCCGGGAGATGAGGAGCGTTTGTGGCAGCTTTACCATGATACGACACATATCATTAACGGCAAGGATTACACTCCTGAACAGTGTGAGCGATGGGCGCCTGCGGTTACAGACGTGTCCAAGTGGAAGCAGAGGATTCGCGCAAAGAATCCATTCGTCGCCGAAGAAGACGGAAGGATACTGGGCTTCGCCGAACTGGAAGACGATGGCCATATTGACTACTTCTACTGCGACCATGAGCACCAGCGTCGAGGCATCGGCAGCAGGTTGTATGAGGCAATCGAGAGTGAAGCGCGGCGGATGGAGCTGCCACGCTTGCATGCCGCCGTGAGCCTGAATGCGAAAGCTTTTTTTCTTCGGATGGGGTTCCGGGTTGTAAAAGAGCAGCGCAATATTATTTGCGGTGCCGTCGCGCCAAACTTTATCATGGAGAAGGCATTGACGGCTTAATAACAGTTCGGTATTGGGGAAGACATCGCACTATTCGGCACGTGCGTGAGAGTTGCGGCGCGTGCTGAATCACTAAAGCAACTCAATACACCAGACTGGAGAATACTTATGCCCTTGGTGAACGTAAAACTGATCGAAGGCGTTTTCACGCCCGCGCAAAAGCAGGAAATGGTCCGCAAGCTCACTGACGCGATGGTATCCATCGAAGGCGAGAACATGCGACCAGTGACGTGGGTTGTTATCGAAGAGGTCAATAGTGGCGACTGGGGAATTGGTGGCAATCCTCTCACCACTAACGACGTGAAGGCGCTCGCGGCTGGCAAGTCCAAAGGCTGACGCCTAACAAACCAACAGGGCTTAACTGGGAGTATCAAATCGCTGCAGGCCACGCGGGATGGTCGCTAAAGCCAACGGCACGAGACTCGCTACAACTCGCCGGTCAGGACTTGCGGCTTCTGCCGACGCCATTGGCCTGGCTCTGTGCTATAAAGACCAGCCGAGCCAAAGTCGCAAGCTCCTGACAATTAATTTTCCTTGCGGATGGATGAATCTTCAACTCGATTTCATAAAATTTGGATTTGGGGGACGAAAAGCGGAGAATCTTCTCCCCCAACTTCGTTGGCGGAGAGGGTGCTCGTAAAGGGAGTGCGGTTGCGCATTCGTGTTAATCTGTGCAATCCGTGTCAGAAGATTTGAGCGTCCACATTGCAGAAGCCCGTTCGCACCGACCACCAACATCAGGGTAGCATCTTCTGAAGATTTCGCTCCCGACGGAACTTTTGAATTCGTTGATTTTTGTTTTCTACAACGATGTCAGCCCTGACGGGCTTCCCATTTCATTCGTGTTCATTCGTGCAATTCGTGTCAGAAGATTTGGTGGTTCGCCGGCATTTCGAAATTGACAGCCCAGGCGGCAGCGGGCATTAAACGTCCATTCATGAGTGACGCCGTGTAGGCCCAAGCTTTTCGGAAGAACTGGAACGCATGAAGATCCCAACTCCTGCCAGCAAGCGAGTCATTTCCCGGAACCTGCCGTACAAAAACGCGGCCCTGCCGGCAACCAGACGCGTGAAGGACCTCCTGTCGCGCATGACCCTCGAGGAAAAGGCCGCGCAAATGGTGGGTGTCTGGCAGCAAAAATCCGAGACGCTGTTGGATGCCGAGGGAAAGTTTGATCTCCGGAAAGCCAAATCCGCCTTCAAACGCGGCCATGGTCTGGGCCAGGTGGGCCGCGTCAGTGACTCGGGCAAGGGTAAAAACCCGCGCGAGATGGCGGAATTGACCAACGCCATCCAGAAATTCTTCATCGAAAACAGCCGCCTCGGCATCCCCGTACTGTTTCATGAGGAATGCCTGCATGGCTACGTGGGAAACGGGAGCACGAGCTTTCCCCAGCCGATTGGCCTGGGCGCAATGTTCAATCCCGAATTGGTTGAACTGTTATACGCGATGACAGCCGAGGAAACCCGTGCCTGCGGCCCGCACCAGGCACTGACACCGGTCGTGGACGTGGCGCGGGACCCGCGTTGGGGGCGAGTCGAGGAAACCTTCGGCGAGGACCCGTATCTGGTGACGCAACTGGGCGTGGCCGCCGTCCGCGGGTTTCAAGGTGACGGGTCGTTCCGGGACAAAAAGCGCGTGATTGCCACCCTCAAACATTTCGCGGCGTACGGCGAGCCCGAATCCGGCCAGAATTGCGCCCCGGCCAACGTCTCGATGCGTCTGTTGCGCGAAACCTTTTTGTATCCGTTCAAAGAGGCCATCCAAAAGGCCGGCGCCATCAGCGTGATGGCGTCCTACAACGAAATTGACGGTGTGCCCTCCCATGCCAGCGAATGGTTGTTGGGTGATGTCCTTCGCCGGGAATGGGGTTTCAAAGGCTTTGTGGTTTCGGATTATTACGCCATTTGGGAATTGAGTTACCGCCCGGACACCCATGGCCACTTTGTCGCCAGGGATAAAAAAGACGCCTGTGAGCTGGCGGTGCGCGCCGGCGTGAACATCGAATTTCCCGAGCCGGATTGTTACCTGCACCTCGTCGAGCTGGTGCGGAAGGGCACGCTCAAGGAATCCCAGTTGGACCAGCTGGTCGCACCGATG
>JBGPDH010000167.1:0-8361 GCA_041482195.1 Verrucomicrobiia bacterium | reverse complement strand
TGGCCTTTCACGACAATCGGGCCGTTGAGTCCGGCGAGCGGAATGCGGATAAGACGATTGATTCCCTTGGTGTTAACCCATTCGGATCCGGCCAACGGCGGGGCCTGGGCAGTTTTCCCCAGGCCATCCGTTCCGTGGCAGATGCCGCAATTTTGTTCATATTTTTGTTTGCCTACCGCTAAAAACGCCGCCGCGCCGGATTTGGGTTGGTAGGCTTCCAATTGCTCGGCGGACGCGTAAGGTCCGTAAACCTGGGAATCAAACCAGCCACCATGATGATCGAAATAGACCATCCCCAGGAACAACAACATCAGCGTCAGCACAATAATCCAAATGGGCACCGTCGACCGCGAAACGGCTGGTTCGACATCGGACGACCGGGACATGCTGGATTTCAATTCGTCACTCATGGTTTGGAAACAGCGGCCTGAGTAAACGGCGCATCATATAACGGAACATCCGCGTGCAGGCTCAACAAATAGGCCGCCAGCTCCTGTGCTTCTTCAGTTGGCACCACTTCATTACCGGTCGGTGGTTCGGATCCTTTCGGAAAAATCAAGGCGTCCGGCGAAGGTTGAGCGCCGATTTTTATTTTTTTGACCCGGAAGAGATAACGGAACGGCGGCATCGCCGAATCCTTTACCTCGCTCCGGGGTGCATACAAATGAACCAATTGCCAGTTGGCATCAGGCAGACGGGTTCCCACTCCGGCCAGGTCCGGCCCAATACGCACGCTGCCGGGTTGCACCGGGTCGTCGTAGAGAAAATCCTCGGCAACGCTGCGACGCAATCCCCAACCCCGTGCGATGTCCGGGCCGAGCGGAACAATGTGAATTTCGGCTTTCCCCCCGGCAGCATTGATTTGATCCACCGCAGCATCAGCTGCATCCTTGTCAATGCGATTCAGTTTCAGCGTGGAGATAACATTGGTGACGGCCGCCGGATTCTTTCCGGCACCGGTCAGCACCACATCGCAAGCGACACCGCTTTGCTGGACCTGCTCCGTGTGACAAGCGGCGCAACCGTTGGCGCGGTAGACCTGTAAACCCTGGTTGGCCATACCCGGCCGGCCAAGCGGATAAAGGTCGGAAGTATTAAGAACAGTCGTTTGCTTCTGGCCACCCAGTTGCATCACGGGCGCGAGCACAAACCCGCACCAGGAACCACCCAGTGCGATCAGCGAAGCCAGGAAAACCAGAAGACCGTTCTTCATGCACCCACCTCCTTGTCGCGCGGTAGCGAAGCGTAGGCGGACCCCGTTTCGTCCAGCGGCGACTTCACAAACGCAATCAACTTTTTGGCCAGCGCAAATTTCCAGAGGACGGTCAGGACCATGATATTCGCAAAAAACAGCAGATTGCCCAAGACGATGAGCAGCAGGCCCGTTGTGCTGATCCGCAGAAATGGCAGCATGGACCGGGTGGATTCGGCAAACGCAATGTCGGGATTTTGTAGTTTCAACCCCTGCACCACTCCGCCCACGAGCAACGGCAGCACCAGCAAAACAATGCCGGCCAGCGAAAGCCAAAAGTGAACGCGGACCAGTTTGGGAAACGGAAATTCGATGCCGACCACTCGTGGCAGCAGATAATAAATTGCGCCGAACATGGTCATGGCGAAGAAACCATAAAGGCGCAATTGCATGTCGGCGGTTCCGAACCATGTAAAATTGGTCACACGCCCGAAGTGCGGACAGGCCATAATAATCAGCAGCAGAAGCGATAACCGAAAGAAGCCGAGGCCAAGCCGGATAAAGGAATAAGACCCTCCGGCCAGGCATTCCGATGTAATAAAACCAACCGTCCGCCAGGTCATCACGACCAGGATAATCAATGGCACGATTAACCACGCCGCGGCCACCGTGCTGATTGTCGGCAGCCACGCCGGTACGGGAGCGCCAGCCGGTATACCACACCACGTGCCGAATAAGATGAATGTCCAGAAGACGAACAATGCCAGATAGTGGCTTTGCAGCGGACGCCCGCTCAATTTTGGGAGAAAATAAAATACCACGCCCAGTCCTGTCAGCCCCATCCAGACAAGAGTCAAATTGTTCGCGAACCACCAGCCAATGACGGTCTGCCCCACCCCGCGCACCGGCCAGGCGACCAGAAAGAGATTGGCCGTAGAATAAATCCACGGGAACCAGAAAAGCGCCGCGACCAGAAACCAATGCGACGGATACAGCGCGCGTTCCCGTCGACCGGCAAAGATCATCATCGCCCACAATGCGATCAACAGGTACGCAAAGAAGATCGGCACTGAACCGCCACGCGGAAACTCAAGCCAGGGGAATCCGGTGCTGTCACCAATGAAAATGCCAACCAGACCGACGAGCACACCGAGATGCCAGAGATTGGCGGCAAAAATGGGAACAATGGCTCCACTCAATGGCTTTTGACTGAGGCGAGCCAGCACCCACAGCACGACGCCCAATCCGGCTGGAAGGCAAAATCCATAAAGTAACGCGTCATCCGCTGCGGGTTGCAGGCGGCCATAGGTAAGCCAGGGGCAGTCGGCCAGAAAGTCCGGCGCGTGGAATTTGATCGAAGCCAGCAAGCCCAGCACGGAGCCGGCCAGAAGCCACAGCGCCGCACCGCCAAACAGCGCGAGCAGCGGAATGCAGCAGGAACGATCAATTTCGCTTGTGCTCAAACTTTTTGTTTCGCTTGTGCTCATTCAATCGGATTCAATTTAGATGGGAGCATCGGTTTGTTGCGTCCGAAAGCGGCGTCGCGCTTCGCTTGCCGCCGCAGTCCAAGACGCCGGCGCATCAGTCAGGCGCAAATGAAACGCAGGAAACATTTTTCGTTGGTTGGCGTTCATTCAAACTGGTTTGGTTTCGCAGGTGCGGCGGGCGCAGGCGCGCTTGCCTTTTCTTCACGGGCAATCAGGTCTGCGCGCGCCTGGGCCGGAATCAGCCATTCCTGGGCGGCAATTTGGGTGGCGAGATCAATGGGCAGACGCACCAGGCCACGCTGTTGGTCAATCCAAGCGGCATTGTCCAGGGCTTGGGTTTCAGAAACACGAACTTGAGCCAGATCCCGACTGCGCTCGGCAGCACGGTCGGCATCAATGGCCGGGGGCGAGGTAGAGCACTTGAGGATGAAAACCAGTGCGGCGAACAGGAAGCTCGCCACTACAAATCCCAGGCCGATATGCCAGACGGGCCGTTCGTGGGTCATTTCCGGGTTCATGGCTGACCTCCTGAGACAGGAGTTGTGGCGGCGATTTCCTCGGGCGTCTCGTATTTAACGCCCATCGCTTCCAACAGCCGCGGGTCTTTCTTCGGAAACGGCGCATGCGCAACGAAATCTTTTAGAAAAACGCGGGCCAGCAAACCGCCCATGAATGCGAGGCAGCCAAATTGCAGCCAGATCCAACGTAACGGATAACCGTCCGGATGTTGGACGGGCAGGATGTTGAAGGCCATGTCCGCATAATTCATCGCCCATGCCCAGAGGCATACCCAGAACATGATTTTAAAATTAGACTTGATCGCGATGGGCAGCAGGACCAGAAACGGCAACAGGAAATGACCAAAGATAAGGAGCATATCCAGGCACCACCATGAGCGGTTTTCGCGGATCAGATACCAGAAAGTTTCGACGGGCAGGTTGCCATTCCAGACGACGAAGTACTGCGCAAAACCAAAGTAGGAATAAAGCAAGGTAAAGGCGAACAGCAGTGTGCCAAGGTAGTAAAACGGACTGTCACGGAGCACGCTCGTCAACACGCCCTGCCGCTGCAAAATCAGTGCGATGAAATAAACCGTGGCCACGCCGACGAACGCGCTACTGCCAAAGAAGTACATGCCATAAATCGTCGAGGACCACTGATACTGCAACGAGCTCATCCAAAGAACGGAAGCCAGGGTGATGGTCCCCGCGAAGGCCAGTATCCCCCACCCCGAATGAAACCGCATCCGATAGGTGCAAAGCGCGTTGCCGGTTTCATCCTGTTTGAGGGACCAGTAGCGCAGTTTCGATGAGAGCAGCCACCAGATACCGAAGATAATGATCGACGCGATGCAAAAGCCCGGCCAGGTAAACAAGGGCCATTTGGCACTCAAAGCGCGGTTATCCTGCGGGCTGAGCATCATCCAGTGATAAATTTTCGGTGCCAGCGCCACCACGGGTACAAACAGAACCGCCAACCACGGAAACAGCAACGCACCGAGATGTTCACAGAACCGGCGGATGCCAACCGACCAACCGGCGTCCGTCAGGTGATGAATCATCACGAGGAAAAGGGCGCCCAGCACGATGCTCAGATAAAACATAAACGCCGTCAGCCAGGCATAACCAAATTCCGCCCGATTGAGTGCCAATCCAATCAACGAGAGCACCGCGCCAACCGCCATCAAAATCCCCGGCACTTTCCGCCACCCGGATAAATCCAGCGGTGATTGATTTGTTTCGTTCGGCGAATTCATGGTCACTATTTCAACGCCGCCTGCATGTCCGGCGGTAAATCATTGGTGGAACCGAGCCGGCTCAATTGCAGCGCCCGCAGATACGCGATGATGGCCCAGCGGTCCCTGACCGCCACCGTCGGCCCGTACGCAGCCATCAAATTTTTCCCGCGGGTAACGGTGTAGAAAATCTCGCCGTCGGTCATTTCCACAATGCGCTTGTCGTGCAGATTGGCCACGGCCGGCATCACGCCGAGTTTTTTCATAATGCCATTGCCGTCACCAAGCGCGCCATGACACGGTGTGCAATTAATATCAAACTGCTCGCGTCCCTGCCGTAGCAATGCCGGAGTGACCGGCAACGGATTCGTTTCCACAAAATTCGTCGTCCCCGTGACGCGCCCGGTGTTGACGGGAGAATCTTCGTAGGGATAAACCGGGCCGCTCAGGGCTTGAACGGGCTGGCTGCGCGGAATGGCACCCAGCGGCGGCAATTGCGAACTGAGGCCGTTGGCGAAAAAGCCATTCGGCTGCTCGGGCCGCAGCTTGAACTGGCGGTTCAGGTCCGGAATCAGCAGGATGGGCGGCTTGCGCGATAGGTGCCCGCGCAGGCCGGCAATGCCGGATACCACGGCCACCATCGTCAGCAAGATGAGCAGGAAATAGCGCATTATTCCAGGGCCATTTCAACATGCGTGCTGCCGGCGGACTCCAGCAGCGCGCGGGTTCCGGTTTCGGAATATTTTGGGTCGGACGTTTCAATCACCAGGAAAAATTTGTCGCGCGAGACCATTGCGAACCGGTTGTTCTTGAACAGCGGATGATAGAGCCGCGGAAACCGGTTCAACGCGACCATTCCGACAAAGGCGCCGACCGCCGACGCGAGCACGAGCAAAATGTAGGAAGGCACCAGGGCCTGCGGCGGGCTGAACATTGGTTTGCCACCGGTGATAATCGGATAGTCGTACCCGTTCATGTACCAGATCATCAGCATGGACCCGATAAACGCGCCGGCGCCAAAGACCAGGGCAAACCAGCCGACGAACGAATTTTTGAAACCCATCACCTTGTCGAGGCCATGGACCGGGAACGGCGAGAAAACGTCCCAGCGCCGGAAACCGGCTTCACGCACCGTCTTCGCCGCCGACAGGACTGCCGCGGGTGAATCGAACTCTGCGATCATGCCGTAGGGACTGGAGTCCATTAGTCGGCTCCTTTCGCGCCACCGAGCGGATGATGCGGGTCCGCCAGCGGGGTGATGGCTTTGACTTCCGAAACAGCGATCATCGGCAGGAACCGCACAAACAGAAGGTACATGGTGAAAAACACACCCAGCGTACCGAGATAAGTACAGGCATCCACCCACGTCGGATAGAACGGGTGCCAGGCAGAAGGCAGGAAATCCTGGTACAACGAACCGACGATGATGGTGAAGCGCTCGAACCACATGCCGATATTGATTAAAACGGCAATAACGAAAATAAGCACAAGATTTTGCCGCACTTTTTTGAACCAGAACAATTGCGGCATCAGGCCGTTCACCAACAACATGATCCAGCCGCCGAACCAGTAATACCGGCCAAACAGGCGGTGAACGAACACCCAGGCGTCGTATGGACTGCCGGAATACCACGCAACGAAGTATTCCATCACATAGATGTAACCCATGATGCAACTCATCATCAGCGTCATTTTGCAAATCCGGTCAATGTGCCGCAGGGTGATGACTTCCTCCAGGTGGCACCATTTACGCAGGGGAATCAACAGCACCAACACCATGCCGAAGCCGCAAAAGACTGCGCCCGCCACGAAGTAAAAGGGAAAGATCGTTTCATGCCAGCCGGCGAGTTGCGAGGTGGCGAAGTCCATGCCAACGATGGAACTTACCGTGAATACCAGCAGTGTCGCCAGGCCGGACAAAACCAGGTACGCCTTCTCATAATTGTGCCATTGGCGTGCCGAGCCCGTCCAACCGAGTGCAAATAACCCATAAAGGAATTTTCGAATTCGGGTTTGTGCCCGGTCGCGCAGCAACGCCAGATCCGGAATCAACCCCATGTACCAGAACAACGAGGAAACGATGAGGTAAGTGTTCACGGCAAAAACATCCCACATCAACGGCGAACGAAATTGCGGCCACATGCCGGTGGTCAGCGGAATTGGAAACAGCCACCAGGCAAACCAGACGCGCCCGACATGGACGGCGGGATAAAGCCCCGCGCACATGACAGCGAAAACGGTCATGGCTTCCGCCGCGCGCCCGATGGCCGTGCGCCAGTGCTGCCGGGTCAGGAACAACATGGCTGAAATCAACGTCCCGGCGTGTGCGACCCCGACCCACCAGACGAAATTAATGATGTCCCAGCCCCAGGCCACCGGTACGTTGTTACCCCAGACACCCACGCCGGTTGAAATCAAATAGATCAGCATGGAGGGCAGCACCACCGCAGCGCAGAATGCAGCCGGGATAAACAGTATCCACCACCAACGCGGTGTCTTGCCTTCCGGCATGGCGGTGAGATGGTCGGTCAGCCAACCCAGGCCGTGCCGATAAGGCGCTTGCGGGCCGCGCCGCAGTTCCTTCGGCGGCACGAGCGATTCCAGTTGGTTCGTGGATTCAGCCATTAACTGTTGCCTTCCTTACCGACATGAAATTCGCCGCCGTCATGTCGATATTCCTCGGTGCTGTAAGGCGCATGATAATCGGGCATGGCCGGGTTTGGATTCCGGACACGCGCCAGATACGTCGTGCGCGGTTTCGTCAGCAAATCGCCGAGCACGGCATAATTACGACCAAAACCTTTCCATTTGCTGACGGTGCTGCCCGGGTCGCTGATGTCGCCGAACGCAATCGCCTGCGCCGGGCACGCCTGTTGGCACGCCGTTTTGGGAATCGTGCCCTCGGATTCCTTCAAGCGGACGTCACCCGAGGGACCGGCTTTGACCTTTTGCGCAATTTCCGCGCGTTGGATGCGTTGGACGCAATAGGTGCATTTTTCCATCACACCACGCTGGCGTACCGTCACGTCCGGGTTCCTGGCCATTTTGAGCAAGTCCCATTCGTCATCCGGCCGCATGCCGCTGGTGTTCGGATGTTTCCACCAGTTCAACATATCCCATTTCCCGTCTGTCTCGTGCAGGAGTGGCGTGGGATAGAACGGACCTTTGAGATCGGCCAGCGGACGTTTATTGAAATCGAGGTAATTGAACCGCCGGACTTTGTAGGGGCAATTATTCGAGCAATAACGGGTGCCGATGCAACGGTTGTACACCATTACATTCAGACCTTCCTGATCATGCATCGTGGCGTTGACCGGGCAGACGTTTTCACACGGCGCTGCCTCGCACATCTGGCAGAGCATCGGTTGGTTCACTGCCTGCACGTTATCAATCCACCGCTCAAACTGTTGCTCGCTGTCTTTCAGGAATGAGTCGGCCAATGTCTTTTTGGCCGGGTCGGTGGTGTAGTAACGGTCTATCCGCATCCAGTGCATTTCTCGTCCCCGCCGCACCTGGTCTTTGCCCACAATGGGAATGTTGTTCTCGCTCTGGCAGGCGACAACACAAGTCGCGCAACCGACGCACGCCGTCAAATCCACAACCAGGCCCCACTGTTGCAGTGCCGTCCTGGCGGCTTTATCCAGCGGATTGGGATACAGCGGCGCCACCACCGGCGGTTCCTTTTCCCGCATCTCCTGCGCAAACGCAGGGTTCTTCCGAAATTCATCGAAGTTCGCCTCGCGTACGGCCGGTCGGCCTTCCATCGACCAATGGTCCTGCGTGCAGGCAATCACGTGCGTCTGGCCGGTCTTGCGGATCGTTCCGCCCGTTTCAATATATTTGCCGTTGAAAATCTTGCAGGCATTGAACCCGACACCGGTGCCGATCCGCCCTGCCCGTTCGCGCCCGTAACCCAGCGCCAGACCCAACGAATAATCCGCCATGCC
>JBGPDH010000166.1:0-8453 GCA_041482195.1 Verrucomicrobiia bacterium | reverse complement strand
GCCGAGGCGCCGCTACGGATTTTTACTCCGCGTTCGGATAGGAACCGAGGATTTTGATGAAGTTGCAGTGCTGACCGAGCAATTGAATGGCCTTGGCCACCTTGCGGTCCTGCGCGTGCCCGTCGCAATCAATGAAGAAGAAATATTCCCACGCCTTCCGTTTGCTCGGGCGCGATTCAATCTTCGTCATGTTGATCTTGTACCGGCGGAACGCCGCAATCGCCTCGTGCAACGCGCCGGCTTTGTCGGCCACACTGACGAGCAGGCTGGTGCGGTCCTGGCCGGTGGGCGGGCTGCATTGGCGGCCCAACACGAGGAAGCGCGTCGCGTTCGCGGCGTTGTCCTGGATGTCCTGTTCCAGAACGTCCAGGCCGTATTTCTCGGCGGCCAGAATCCCGCCAATCGCCGCCGCGTTCCTGTCCTTCGCGGCCAGTTCCGCCGACCGGGCGTTAGACGACGTCTCAATGAGTTCCACGCGCGGCAGATGATTCTGGATCCAGCCGCGGCATTGGGCGAGCGACTGCGGATGCACGAATAGTTTTTTGATGCGCGCCCGCGAACCGCCGGGCCGCACCATCAGGCATTGCTGGATGGGCAGGACAATCTGCGAAACGATCTTCAAATCGCTGTCCACGAACATGTCGAGCGTGTGGGTGACGACGCCTTCGGTGGAATTCTCGACCGGCACCACGCCGTAATCCGCGCGACGTTTGCTGACCTCGGTGAACACGTCGGCGATGGTTTTCTGCGGGGAATAACGCAGGCTGGCGCCGAATTTGCGGATGGCCGCCTGGTGCGTGAAGGTCGCTTCCGGTCCGAAATAGGCGATGATCATCGTCTTCTCGAGCGCGAGCGCACTGGACATGATTTCGCGATAAATCGCGCGGAGCTGCTCGTCGGTGACCGGCCCCTGGTTCAACTGGCCGATGCGTTGCAGCACGGCGCGTTCGCGGTGCGGCGCATAAATCTCCTCGCCGGCCTTGAGCTTCATGGCGCCGATGGCCAGCACGTGTTTTGTGCGCTCGTTGAGCAGCCGGACGATGCTCGCGTCCAGCTTGTCAATCGCCTGGCGATGTTTGGGAATGTTCAAAACGAAGGAAGAATGAAGAATTTATAAGGAAGAATCAAACCCGTTTCCGCGCGAACTGAATCTGTTACACGGATTTCACGAATTGACACGAACGGACTGCCGGGTGGCAATCCCGCCATTGACTTCAGCCACAACGGGGTGTTCACTCGCTATTACCCCGGCGGGGTTAATGGCGATCACCAACAAGCGTTGTTATGGGTGCATTTTTTAGTTCAATCCAGGTGCGGAGCGAAAATCGCGATGTTGTCAAAGCCGTAGTGGAGGGCGTTGCCCGTGAGTTTGGAAACAAATACCTCCTTGGACCGTCATTGGGCGGCTGGATTGCCGTTTATCCGGATGATGCTGGGAAGGGTGAGCACTGTGCAGCCGCGCTGTCCAAGGAACTAAAAACCACAGCGCTTTATTTGATGGTTCACGACAGTGACATCTTTTTCTACAACCTCTTTCGCGATGGCGAATTGTTGAATGAATATTGCTCAAACCCGGACTATTTCGAGGAAGTGTCCGCGGCGGAGCATGAACGCCTCAAAGCCAAGCCTGACTTTTTCCGTGAGTGGATAAGCTCTCCAGAAAAATTCACGGAACTGGCACGGTTGTTGGAATGTAATGCCCGCGCTGTGAAATTTGATTATGAGGAACGCCGGTTGGAAAAATTTGCCGGGTTGCTTGGAATCCAGAACACTCTGACCAGCTATGAGTATCTAACACATGGGGAACACGATGGTGTCAAAGGATGGAAGGAATTCATTCACGTTCCCGACCAGAGCGCGGAAAAGGCAGCGAAAAAGGCGGCGGAAGCTGCTTTGCGCGCAGAAAAGCAACGACTGCAAAAGGAGGGACTGTTATGTGTCGAAAGCCTGCCTCCGGGAAACAAACGGCAACGCATCAATGCGCGAGGCGAATTCTGTTTCGATCCGGTGGGCGGAGGGTTGATGGTTCTATGGAATACGCCCATTGGCGAACCTCCAACACCCAAACTGCTCTACTTTCAAAAGCCTTGGACTTCCGAGCCACAAATAGTAGAAATCGGATTTTCCCCTTTCTTTCATAGTCACCTGACCATGAGCACAACGGGCAAATGGCTGGCATTTTACGACCGGAGATTGCAATTGTGGGACTGGCGCCGTCGTCAATTGTTGGACGATATTGAAATTAATGGCACTCCTGTTCTATTCAGCCAGGACGAAAAATTGTTGATTTGCCAATGGCAGCAAAAGTTTGACGTGGTTTCATTGGAAACGCGACGGATGATTCAAACCTTCCAAACCAACTCTCACGTTCAAGCGCTTCATCCTTCCAATAAATATCTGATAACCAGACCACGAGATGATAGATTAGGCATTGTCAATTTGGAGACTGGAAAATTGGAAAAGGTTCTTTTGTCCGGGAAGAAAATGGATCATTCAGCCCTCGCGTCTGTGTTTAGCGGAACGCTCGAACAAGCTGGAATTGGCCAAAGGGACTTGGAAGAGTGGAAAAGCGGCTGTGTTCAAGGTTCAGACCACATACTGAATCTAAAATGCAGTCCTGATGGTCGGATGTTGTTTTGTGCCACTACTGTTGGTCTCCGCGTACTTGATTGGGATGAAACAGTCAGCGCAACAGAAGCAACGCCCAAGCCGCTGTTTGCCATAACCCCGCGAACAGATACGCAACCGGGGGTTTTGGATGACCGTTATTACTCAAATTTTATTTACGACGTGATTTTAGATGAAGCGCTAAATCGGCTGCTGTTTTGTGGTATGGAAGGCGTCATACGTTTTCTAAACCTTGGCGACGGTAGTGCGGGAATTTTGCTGGACCCACCAGGCAAAAGTCCAATATGGAGACTGCAGTTGTCGCCCAACCGAGAATTCATTTGCTGTTTCTGCGGGCCACCCGCTGAAGAGCAAGACAAAAAACCGTGGTTTATTCAGGTCTGGAATTACTCTGCACTTTGCAGGGTCGCGGGCTTGAGTTGATTCGGAACATGAACCGCTGGCATAAAATTGGAATTGGATTTGCCATCGCCGTCGTTGCCGTGGTGGCACTGGCTTTTTGGGCGCAGGTGCGCATGCGGAGTTTTTTCTATCCTGTCGCGCCTCCCATGCCTGCCGTGGTCAGCGAAACGATGCCGGAGATTCTCGCCCGGCTGGAATCCGTCCTGAAAACCAACGCGCCGCAGGTATTGGCCGGGCTGCAGCCCGGTCTGGCCGCCGGCGACATCGCCAAACTGGAACAACAATATCACGTCCAACTGCCGGACGATATCCAGGCGATTTACGAATGGCACGACGGCGCGCGTTCCACCACGAATTACGTTGGCGACGATTTCATTCCCATCCATCGGTTTGTACCTTTGGAGGAGATGCTGGCGGAAAAAGCGGCGGAAGGTAAAGGCCCGGCCACGTTGTTGCAGCGCGCAGCCTATCGGATCTTCGCCGGACAGCGGGATTCATGGTATTGCCTGTTCAGCGACGGCGCACGGGACGGCTACTGGTTTGATCCCACGCGCAAGCCATCCGATGGTGCGGTGTTTTACACATTCACCGAGGACAATGAATTCGTCTTTTTCCCGTCAGCCAGGAACTTGATGGCGGGTATCGCGAAGTGCTACGAACAGGGCGCTTTTCGCGTCAAGCCCGGCACTTCGCCGCCGCAACTGGACGAAGATTCTGAGCAGGCCATAAAAATCTGGAAAGAATTCGGCGCGAGCAACCAATTCTGAGGAGAACAATCCGCGTGCATCCGCGTAATCCGCAGTTAATACCTCTGCCTTCCGGCATTAAAAAATTTGTCATGGAACAAAATGCGGCCCGTGTCATCACAATGATACATCGCTGAATACGGGGAAGCAAAAAAAGCGAATCGCGAAACCAACTGCGTTGCGATTCGAGGGGGGACTGCGGCGTTTATACCGCTCCAGGATCTGAGCCAAGCTGCGTTTTGCAGCCGGTGGAAGTCCACGCCCCGAGGCGAAGTCAAAAACGTAAAAACAAACGAAGATTATGAAAAGTTCCACGAGTACAAAAACTGTCACCGCTCTCTTTTATCGTTGCCGGCCCGGTCTGCCGGGTCTGGCCGCCGCCCTGGTGCTGGTCTCGACACCGGCGCTGGCGAAGGATAACGACCACAAGTCCAACACGTATCTGCAAACCAATCTCGTCTCCGACCTGCCCGGAGTGGCGCAATTGCAGGACACGAACCTGGTGAATCCCTGGGGCATCTCTTTCAGCCCCACCAGCCCGTTCTGGATCAGTGACAACGGCTCCGGCCTGGCTACGTTGTATGCCGTGACCAACGACCCCGAAAGTTCGCCGCACGTGGTCAAGCAGGGACTGGAAGTGGCCATTCCCGGTGAAGGTGTGCCCACGGGACAATTGTTCGATGGCAACGGCAGTTTCAACGGCGATATTTTCATTTTCGCCGGTGAGGACGGCACCGTTTCCGGCTGGCGCAATGCCCTGGGTCATTCGGCGGAATTGTTGACTTCGCGCGACAACGCGGTTTATAAGGGCATTACTCTCGTGTCCGGCCACGATGGTCCGCTGTTGGTGCTGGCCAACTTCGCCGAAGCCACCGTGGATGTCTATGACACCAACTTCAACCTCGTCCAGTTTTCGGACCCGACTGCTCCGGCGGGTTATGCGCCGTTCAATGTCAAGAGCCTCGGCAGGCTGGTGATTGTCACGTTCGCCAAACAGGACGACGCGAAACACGACGACGTGCCCGGCGCTGGTCATGGATTGATTGATATTTTTAACCCGAAGACCGGCCATTTCCACCGGTTTGCCACCGGCACGGACGCCGGCGGGCATCTGGACGCCCTCAGCTCGCCGTGGGGCATCGCCGTAGCTCCCAGGAAATTCGGACTTCATGGTGACGAATTGCTGGTCGGTAATTTCGGCAGCGGCACCATTATGACATTTGACGACGACGGTGATTTCCGGGGTTTCCTCGAAGACCCGAATCATCAGCCCATTATGATTGACGGCCTGTGGGGGCTGGCGTTTGGGAACGGCGGCAAGGCCGGTGTGCCCGATGCGCTCTACTTCACCGCCGGCTTGAACGGCGAGGCCGACGGCCTGTTCGGCAGCATCATTCCGGCACCAAAGAAATCTCATAAAGACAGAGATTGAACCTGGAACCTGCCGAAACCGGTCCGGTCGGGAGCCTAGCTTCCGGCCGGACTCAAAATTTCAGCGTCTCCCCATCGCTCTCATATTTGCGTATTCCCCATAACCCTCGCCCGGTTTCGCTACCGCTCAACCACCCTCTCCCGCTCCCGCGGGCGAGGGATTTTTTTGTGACGCGAACCCAGGGTAGTCGCCCGGCTCCAACCCTGGGCTAATTTTCATTGCACCTTCAGCGCATTTAAATTGGTGTAAATCCGTGAAATTCGTGTCAAAACCTTTGGGCTTTCCGCGTCTTTTTGCGGCTAGAAAATCTGTGTCGATCCGTTTCCATCCGTGGTTAAAACCATCACTCGCCGGAGACGGTCACCACGATGGTGCGGCGACGGGGTTTGATGTCGCATTCCAGATGGAAAATTTGTTGCCAGGTGCCTAGCACCGGTTTGCCGCCGGCCACCGGCACGATCAGCGACGGTCCTAGCAGCGTGGCCTGCAAATGCGAATGGCCGTTGCCGTCGTGCCAGGCACGTTCGTGTCCGTAGTTACGGCTGGGCGGAATGAGTTTGTCCAGCAGGTCGGGCAGGTCTTCCATCAGCCCCGGTTCGAATTCGATGGCGCCAATCGCGCCGGTGCTGCCGACATTGAACACGTGCGCCGTGCCCGTGCGCACGCCGGAGTCATGGATGATTTGTGCCACGTCCGCCGTCAGGTCGTGCATCTGGCGATGGCCTTTGGTTTCCAGCAGGATTTGTTTTTGGTAAACCATGCCCTTTTTCTTGCGCGCAACGGAACCGGAACGCAAGTCAAAGCGGGCGAACTATTGCGAGGTTGCTTGAGAGTCCCGCTTGTTGATGCGGCCCACGACTACGTTGCCGATCAACACTGCGGTTTGGTCAATACACTGGTTCATGTCCTGGCCTGCCATCACAAAGCGCACCGGTATGGCGAAAGGCGAGAGAACAATCAACGGCCCGGCCCCGGGCATCTTGCCGCTGTCGGCCTCCGTATCAAGGTGGTAAAACGGTTTGGGCGCGCCGGACGCCAGATCGCTGACATCCACGGCCACCTTGAGTTCGGCTTCGCCCAGGCCAAAACCCACCACGGCGCGACGAACGCGGTTTCCCTGATCCACCGTCACCACCACACCACGCACCAGCCAGCCGTCCCCCGGTAACTTCTCGTCCGGAGCCCAACGCTCTGCTTTGTAACCGGCCTTGCGCAATTTCTTGACGATGGTCTCGGCCATGGAATTCACCGCCTTCTCGCGGAACACTTGCGGGTTCCGGTTCCACGAACCCACCACGAAGCGTCGGACCGGTCCGTTCCAGGGTATCAGCGACTCCGATTTGATATCAGCCGCGGCGAGATCAAAGTCGCTGACATAGATTTTTGCGGGCTGTCCGGCCGGAGCCGGGGCAATTTCGCTCTCATCGGAAACTTTGGCATGCACACAACCGGCCAACAGACCACAAAGGCCGAGGAGGCCGACAAGAGAAAAGAAACGGTGGGTTGCGCTTGTCATGCGGCATAGCATGCCCGAATGGTAATCAGAAGAAAACCTGTTTCTTTGGCTCTTGCCGTCCTGCCAGACACGTTCGTGTCGATAGTTGCGACCGGCAAAATCCTCCCCCGCATTCCAAGTTTAACTGTCCCAACGCTTACCCCGAATGAACGCGTTCGTTTCCTTCGGATCAAGTTCGTTGGTTCGATTTCCTTCACGCGTATAAAAATGGCTTTTGCTATCGTCCTTTAGAAAAGCGGGTTCAGTTGCCTTTTCTACCTCAATTACGCATACACTTTTACCTTCGTGTAATTCGCACCGGATTTTTATCAGCGGAGAAAATTCCGCGCCAATCCTGTCACTGATTAGGTCTCTAATTTGCAGTTGGAACTTGTCTTCGGAACCTTTGAAAAGCTTTAAATCTTCTTCTATTCCGCGGATTGTGCCATTGTCATTTACACCGACGAAAAGAACTCCGCCTTCCGAATTTAAGAAGGCCGTAATGGTTTTCAGCGTTTTTAAACGCTCGTCAAAATCCTGTTGGCCTTGGCTGATATCCCATTGAAATGAACTCTTGAACTCTTTATTCAGGTTTTCGTCCGTATTGAGAGCTTCTGGAAGCTCTTCAAATTGAGGGGTTCTAGCTATTTCTCTACCGATGAAATAAAGAGCAATTACCGTTGCGATTGCAAAGGCTAACGCTGATAGAACCAAATTAAATTTCCACTGTTCTTCCACCGCGTGTTGCTGGAGGGTAATGTCTCTCGGAATAACAATTGTTCCTACAATTTTATTTTTTGAATCGACAATTTCTCTGGTGACGAGGAAGTAAATCCTTCCATCGAAGTTCGTAGTCCGGCCCAGTTGGGTGGCGGTAAGCAAAGCTGCCGGATCAACTTTTAACGGAATTTCTCCCAACCCTGATTTTAACTCCCTTGAACCCGCGCGCCCCAGGCCACTAACAACTGCATAACTGAGGTCTTCATCGACTTCTCTGGATGACACGGCGCTAGCATCGTCAAGTGTTGATCCAAATTTTTCCAAATTCAGCGCTAATCGGTGGTCAATGCATTCGGCACATGGGCTGTTAGTAGGTTCTTCAACGTCAATGCCAACGATGACCTGACCACCTTGGATATTTGTCGCCAGTAAACGGTATTTCCCACCGACTTCTGAAGTAAACGTCTGCGGAGTTCCAAAAATTAAATTGGTGGGAAATTCAACAGAGCGAAACAGACTCAAAAGACCCGGTATTGGCGCTTCATTATCAACCAACAATCCATCTGCGGAAAAAACGTACCAGCTTGAGATCGAGGGGATGAACACTTGCCGATAACTCACTAGATCCCACGTGTCATTTGTATAAATTACGCTGGCAATTTTATCTGCAGATTCGAGGAGTTCTGACGTCGTTGTCTTCCGAATTTGATGGCTTACAAAAGAATCCTGCAAAAGTCCGACAACGAGAAATAGAATCGCCAGCAAAACGAAGCCAGTAGCTCGTTTCTGAATACCCTTAAAGGCCTTTTTGATTGCGAATCGAGTAAAAGGCATTCTTTGAAAAGGGAACTATGCTTGCTGATTTTCCTGAGTTTGACTATCGCCCGGTTTATTTCCCAAGGCGAGTTGTTCCGGCGGCGTGGTGGCCAGGCCAGGTTCAACCGTGACCGGTGCCGGCGGTTTCTGGACAACGATCTTTCGAAGCTCGTCTGCGGCGGGTAAATCTGCCAGACCGCGCAAACCGAAGTAT
>JBGPDH010000165.1:0-8455 GCA_041482195.1 Verrucomicrobiia bacterium | reverse complement strand
CCATTGCGCCGGTTGCGCTCCCGCCGTAAACTCCTAATGGCAATAAAGGCATCGCAACGAAACAGGGATTTGCTGCTATGAAAAGAAAATCGGCAAACACATTAATCAAGAAGAAGACCAACACCCAAACCGGATCTCCTCCCAGCGCTGCCGAAACCCTGCCTGAGACCTCCGGCGCCGGCGCCGTTCCCGCCGACTCCGTCAAGGCGGCCAGGACCCGGCGTTCTCCGGCGAGAAAATTGAAAGACACCCTGGCCTCCGCGTTGGAAGCCGTCAGTACCCCGATGAAAACCAAACGCGCGGTCAAACCCCGAATCGGGGGAACGACCCGGACCAAAAGAATTCAAGTCCCGGCCATTCTGCTGGAGGGGGACCGGCCGGCACCTCCACCGGTCAGCGGGCCCGGCCAGAAATATGCCCTGGGCCCGGTGCCGCCGGCACAACCCTTTGAAACGGCGGAGGCCGAACTGCCCGACGGTTATGGCACACGCCAGTTGTTTTTGACCGCCCGCGATCCGCACTGGCTTTATGCGCATTGGGATTTGACCCGCGAGCAGCAGGCCCGTTGCAATACGCGTTCGGCCGATGGTCATCTGGTTCTGCGCGTTTATTCCCATAAAATCGAAGGGCACCCGATCAACGAAATTCACGTCCATCCCGAATCGCGCCACTGGTTTGCGCACGTCGAACGTGCCGGAAATCCTTACGGGGCGGAACTGGGCTATTACTCGCCGGTCGGTAAATGGGTGCGCGTGGCGGTGTCGGCCTCCACCGTCACACCGCCGGACAACGTTTCCGCCGAAGGCGGCGCCGATTTTGCAACGATTCCATTCGAATTCCCCTTTGCCCGGTTGCTGGATATCATCAAAGCGGCCGTGCAGGAAAATCTGCCTCTGGCCCAGGCGCTGGAGGAACTCCGTCGACAAGGCCACCCGGACCTGCCTCGCGCAGCCTCCCGGACACCGTCCGGCTGGACGCCGCAACAGGAACAGGCGCTCGCCCGGATCATCAATATTGACGATGTCCGCCGGGTATGGATGGGGTCGTTCGAAATCACGGAATTAATCCGCCGCCGGCTGGTTCATGAAATCTCCTCGCTCGGGGTTTCCAGCCTTTCCAGTCCTTTTGGGGGTATTCCATCGGCGAAAGGTTTTTGGTTCAACGTCAACGCGGAATTGATCATTTATGGCGCGACCGAGCCGACCGCGAAGGTGACCCTGGGCGGCCACGAGATCAAATTGCGTCCCGACGGTTCCTTCAGTTACCGGTTCGCTTTGCCAGACGGAAAGTATGATTTGCCGGCGGTGGCGGTCTCGACCGACGGTACGGAGGCCCGTGCCGCCGACCTGAAATTCAGCCGCGCGACGGATTACCTTGGCGACGTCGGCGCGCATCCGCAAGACCCGTCATTAAAAGCGCCTTTGCCCGAAAACGTGTGACCTCATGGACGCGCCTCACCGCGGAGCCCTGATGCTGGTCCGTTTTATTGCCGTGGCCTTGATTGGTCTCAGCGTGATTATATTAAGTCTGTCCTGGGTGCAAAACTCCATGCATCATCTGCCCATGCGGGTCATTGATTTTGTGCTTCCGGCCGTTCTCCTGGTGCTGGGGATGGTTTTTTTGATCAAAGCGGACGCTTTGGCGACGTGGATCGCAAACAAGCTGGACGAGTGATCACCGGTTCCTGACAGATTATGCAAGGATATCTATCGCTCGTGCTGCATGCACACCTGCCCTTTGTGCGGCATCCCGAGCACGAAAAATTTTTGGAGGAATCCTGGCTGTTCGAGGCCGTCACCGAAACCTACATTCCATTGCTGCAAACGCTGGAGGGCTGGCGCCGCGACGGCATGGAAGTGCGATTGACTCTTTCGCTCTCGCCCACCCTGTGCGCGATGTTGCTGGACCCATTATTGCGCGGGCGGTATGAACGGCACCTGAACAGCCTCATTGACCTGGCGGAAAAGGAACTTCACCGCACGCATTGGGACCGGGCGTTTCGCGAACTGGCCTGGATGTATCATCACCGGTTTGTTTCCATGCGCGACACCTGGCGCGCCTGCCAGGGCGACCTCGTTGGCGCCTTTCGCAAACTTCAGGACGAGGGCCGCATCGAAATCATCACCACGGCGGCAACCCATGCCCTGTTGCCGTTGCTCGCCGGTCATCCGCCTTCGCTTCGCGCGCAAGTTCTGACGGCGCGCGACCACTACCGCAGCTGTTTTGGATGCGATCCCCGCGGCATCTGGTTGCCGGAATGCGCGTACGTGGAAGGAATTGAAGTTTTCCTGCAGGAGGCCAACATCCGCTGGTTTATCCTCGACACGCATGGCGTGTTGCATGCCCGCCCGCGTCCGCGGTACAGCACGTTCGCGCCCATTTTTACCCCCAACGGCATTGCGGCGTTCGGCCGCGATTTCGATTCCTCCCGACAAGTCTGGAGCAAACACGAAGGTTATCCCGGTGACGCCCGGTACCGCGATTTTTACCGCGACGTCGGCTTCGACCTTGATTTCGATTACGTAAAACCGCACCTGCCGTCGCCGGACAACCGCGGTTTCACCGGTATTAAATATTACCGTATCACCGGCGGGGCCGGTCTGAAGCAGATTTATCAGCGGGACCTGGCGTTGCAGGCGGCGAGCGAACATGCCCGGCATTTCCTCGACGAGCGCATTAAACAGACCGAGAGCGTCGCCGGGTACCTGGACCGGCCGCCGATCGCCGTGGCGCCTTACGACGCGGAATTATTCGGTCATTGGTGGTATGAAGGGCTGGAATTTCTCGATTATTTTGCCCGCAAACTTTTTTACGACCAGAAAATCCTTTCGCTCATTACGCCGGGCGAGTATCTGCATCGCCACCCCACCAATCAAATCGCCGCGCCCGGTGCGTCCAGCTGGGGCGAGGAGGGTTACTGGCGCGCGTGGTTGAACGAATCGAACGAGTGGATTTATCCCCATCTGCAAATTGCGCAGGAACGGATGACCGGGCTGGCCAAAAAATTCCCCCGGGCCACCGGTCTGAAGGCGCGGGCGTTGCGACAGGCCGCGCGCGAATTGCTGCTGGCGCAGGCCAGCGACTGGCCGTTCATTCTGCGTACGGGTACCAGTCCCGATTACGCGCGCCGGCGGGTGAAAGACCATCTGCTCCGTTTCATTGCCCTGCATGAACAACTGACCGAAACCACCGTGGATGAAAAATGGCTGGGAGAGGTGGAATCGCACGACAACCTTTTCCCGGACATGCATTGGAGTTACTGGAAGTAACCTGAGTACCAAAGCCATCCTGGTACTTGTGCTCGCGTCAGACACGGTGGTTGCAGCATTCCCAATCCTTTATTTCCAGGCTTATTCCGCCAACCCGCTGCAATCGGAACCTGACCCGATGGAAAATTTCTTGAAAGAACTGTCTTGGTACTTGCGAGCTATTAAGGTAAGATGAAAATGTCTGCTAAAGAAAGGATCGTGCACATGAAACCCTTGTCTGGGAGGTGGCAACTGGCTGTGGTCACGGCGTTTATCGCCTTATTCTCTTGTCGGGTACCGGCATCGTTCCTTCAACTTGTCTCGCCGCGCGATGGCTCGCTGCCAGCCGTGTCCGGCGGCGGCGGCTCTTCTCAAATGCCGATTGTCAGCGCCGACGGCCGTTACGTCCTTTTCGCCAGCACGGCGAACAATCTCGCGTTAATGACCAATGGCGCACCGATGATCGCCCCGACCTTGCCGGCGCTGAATGTTTTCCTCCGCGATCGCGCCAGTAATACCACCACGCTGGTCAGCGCCAATCTCGCCGGGACCGCTGGCGGCAACGGCGATTCCCTGCCGTTCGGTATTTCAACCAATGGCCAGTTTGTGCTTTTTGAAAGTTCTGCCAGCAACCTGGTCGCCAACGACACGAACAATGCCCAGGACGTCTTTGTCCGCGACGTGGTCAACGGCACGACCACGCTCGTGAGCGTGAACACAAACGGGTGGAGCGGCAGTGGTGAATCACGTGATCCGGCCATGACGTCGGACGGCCGGTACATTGCATTCACCAGCGCTGCCGGCGACCTCGTACCGGGAGATACCAATGGAATTCCGGACATCTTTGTCCGCGACCTGCAATCGAACACGACAACCCTGGTAAGTATCGGCGCCATGTCAACGGGCAGCACTGTTCCGACCGGCAGTTCCGAGGTACCGGAAATCACGCCCGATGGCCGGTACGTCGCATTTTTCAGCAGCGCTACCAATTTGGTTCCCGGCACCACCACGCCGGGGGAAATCTATGTGCGTGATTTGGTTGCGGGAACCACCCTTTGGGCCAGCGCCAGTGCCAACGCCATCTCCCAATCTGTGACGGGCAGCACCAACGAGGTTTCGTGCAATTTCAGCATCAGCGCTGACGGGCAATTCGTTGCTTTTGAGGTCTGCACCAATTCCCCTTCAGGCGGAATCATTCTTCGTTACAACCTCCAGAGCAGTTTAACCGACGTCATCTATTCAAATGCCCCGGTACCTACGGAGAGCTTCGAATGCATCCACGACCTGGACATGACGCCCGATGGACGGTTTGTTGCCTATGTCGCCACCGTGGGGAACAATTCGTTGACCAATACCACCATTTACCTCTGGGACGCACAGACCGGCAGCAACACGCTGGTCAGTCCGGATCTGATCACCGGCTTGCCGGCCAATGGTGTTTGCGATTCTCCCGTTGTCAGTACCAATCGACGGTACGTGGCCTTCCTCTCTGCCGGTACCGACCTGGTTACGAATCTTTTGAACGGCCAATATCATGTGTATCTGCGAGACGTACAGGCCGCCACCACGAGTTTGCTGGATGTTGACGCAAACGGCGGTGGTTTCGGAGTGATTTCTGTCACAGTTCCAAGCATGAGCAGCGATGGTAGTATCATCGCCTTCGAGAACGGCGAAGACAACGTGGTGGCCAATGACGGTAATCTGGACAGCGACGTTTTTGTGCGCGCGCTGGCGGCCAGCTCGACCGAACTGGTTTCCGCCCACGATCCCGGTCTGTCATCGGTGACACCCATTGGTGGAGCCAGCGGAGTCGCGGCTGGTTCGCTGAGTGCCGATGGCCGCTACGTCGCTTTCTTCAGTGATGGCGACAATATTACTCCCAATGATACGAACGGGTGCCGTGACGTATTCGTACGCGACCTGATGACCGGCACGAATATTCCTGCGAGTCTGAACACCAACGGCGTTCCCGGTGACGGGCTTTCCACAGATCCATCTATTAGCGCCGATGGTCGTTACCTGGCCTTCACCAGCAGCGCCAACGACCTGGTGGCGAACGACACGAACAATGCCATGGACGTATTCGTGCGCGATTTGCAGTCAGGAACCACTGCTCTGGCGAGCGTCAGCACCGACGGCATTCATCCCGGCAATGCTGATTCGTTTTCGCCCACCATCAGCGCGGACGGACGATATGTTTTATTTTACAGCAAGGCGTCGAACCTGGCTCCGGGTTCGTTCTCGGCCGGGTGGCAAAATCTATTTCTTCGTGACCTCCAGGCGGGAACAACCTATGCGCTCACCTCCGGCCTTTCGAGCCAAGTCATTCAGGCTTCGATGACTCCTGATGGTCGATATGTCGCATTTGTGGGAAGTATTCCTGGAACTTTTGGCGGTTACGTGTATGTCTGGAATACGGTTCTGGCCGGGATCACCTATACCAACATTCTACCTACGGTTTCAGGTACACCTCAGGCGATATCTATCAGCGCCAGTGGCCAACAGCTGGCCTGCTTACAAGGCAATCCAGGCATATACGGCACAATATTCGGTGTAAATGTTACATCCAATACCACTTGGATCATTCAATCGAACGCGGTGTTTCTGTCGCCATTTGCCGGGTTACAGTTCAGCAGTAACGGACGTTTCCTCACTTATGCTGCGGCGCCGCTCGGTTCCGTTTCTGCGAATGTTTACCTCTATGATTTTCTGGCGGGGACTAATGTTCTCATCAGCCAAAACCCCAACACACTTCAGCCTGCCAATGGCGCTTCGGATTCTCCGGACATCAGTCCCGATGGCCGGTTTATTGCCTATCGCAGCGCGGCCACTGACCTGGCGGCCGGCAGTACCAGTGGCGTTCCCCAGCTGATCGTCTATGACCGGTTGCTCGGCTTGAATACACTCTTAAGCACCGCTTCGACCAGTGCTGCCAGCGGTGACAACCGGTCTCTGACGCCGGTGTTCAGCAGTGACAGCCGGACGCTCGTATTTGCCAGCTGGGCTTCCAATCTGGCCCCGGATGATTTCAACCACTTCAGTGACATCTTTGCCTTCGAGTTCCTTTACCTGAATATCGCGTTGGGGGCTCCCGGGCAGGGACCGACGCTCACCTGGCCATACGTTTCCGGGCACAGTTATCAAGTCCAATACAAGAACAACCTCACGGACAATGCCTGGCAGCCGGTTGCCGGCGCCATGAATATCAACGGCAACCAGGCTTCCCTGACCGATTCGGCACCGGCTTCCGGCCAAAGGTTCTATCAGGTGGTTGCGCAATGAAACATTAACTCAAACAGAGAGGTGCAAAGATGAAAGCGCAAAAGACAGGCTTCACGTTGATTGAGCTGCTGGTGGTCATCGCCAGCGTTGCGATTCTGGCCACGTTGCTGCTGCCCGCATTGGCGGGGACCCGGCAGAACTCCCAGGTCATTGGGTGTCTGGCCAATCAAAAGCGATTGGCGGCCGGATGGACCATGTATGCCCGTGACAACAATGACGTTCTGGTACCCAACCGTGGTCTGGGTGGACAGTCTCCCCAAACTCTAAACCCGCTGACCAACCCGGATCTGCAACCGGGAGGAAGGTTTGCCCAATGGTGCCCTGGTGATGTGGGGAACAACATTACAATCGCTCTGTATTATGATCAGTGGATCAAGGCAGGTTTGCTCTATTCTTATGTCAATAGCCTGAGTGTTTACCATTGCCCGGGCGATCATAACCGTGTTCCGCACACCGTCGCTCCACAAATCCGCAGACCCGCACTGCGCACCTACTCGATGAGTTCTTGGGTGCAGTCTATTGATGGAGTTGGCTACAACCCGATGGCGTGGAATGGAATAACCGGCTATATCAATTATACGAAGCTGGCGAGTATGTCCCGTCCGGGTCCAAGCAAGACCTGGGTCTTTATGGAGGAGAGTCCAATTGGAATGGACGACGGTTATTTTGCAGTGGATCCAACGCAAACGAATTCGTGGTATAACTTTCCGTCGGTTCTGCATGGCAATGCCAGCGTGCTGGCGTTTGCCGATGGACATTCGGATTCCCATCGCTGGACGGATGCCTACATGATGCACGGCATTGGAGCCGATGCAAACGGGGAAAGGGTTGCAGCCGACCCTAACTCGCAGGATTTGTCCTGGCTGCTTTCCGCAACCACAGTTCATAAATAAACGACATGCAAAGTATGGCGCACCAAAAAGGCTTCACTTTGATTGAGCTGCTGGTGGTTATCGCCACCGTGGTGTTGCTGGTTACCATGCTTCTGCCCGCATTGGCGGGAACCCGGCAGAATTCCCAGGTCATTGGCTGTCTGGCCAATCAAAAGCGATTGGTCGCCGGGTGGATTATGTATGCCCGCGACAATAACGAGGTACTGGTGCCCAACCGGGGTCTGGGTGGACAATCTCCTTTGACGCTTAACCCGCAAACCAATCCCGATTTGCAACCGGGAGGACAGTTTGCTCAATGGTGTCCCGGGAATATGCGGAACAGCGTCATCGCCCTGAATTATGATCAGTGGATAAAGGCGGGCTTGCTCTATCCCTATCTGAATAGGGTAAGCACTTACCATTGCCCAGCCGACCATAACCAGGTTCCGAGCACCGCCCCTCCGTCATTCCGAAAACCCGCCCTGCGCACTTATTCGATGAATAGTTGGGTGCAGTCCATGGATACCGCCGGCTACCATACGGCTGCGTGGAATGGGATTACCGGCTACATTGTTTATACGAAGCTGGCGGATATGTCCCGTCCGGGGCCGAGCAGGACATGGGTATTTATGGAGGAAAGCCCGATTGGACTAGACGACGCCTATTTTGCGGTGGATCCCCGGCAAACAACGACCTGGTTTAACAGCCCGTCGGTATTGCATGGCAATGCCAGCGTGCTGGCGTTTGCCGACGGGCATTCGGACGCTCATCGCTGGACGGATGCCAACATGATTCACGGCATCGGCGCAAATGCAAGCGGGGATAATGTCCCAGCTGACCCCAGCTCGCACGATTTGTCCTGGTTCATTTCGGCAACCACGGTTCATCAATAACTGACGTGCAAAGTATGGTGCGTCAAAAAGGCTTCACGATAATCGAGCTTCTGGTAGTGCTCGCCACCGTGGCACTGCTTATCGTAGTGCTCATACCAGCGTTGGCGGGAACCCGGCAGAATTCCCAGGTCATTGGCTGTCTGGCCAATCAAAAGCGATT
>JBGPDH010000164.1:0-8456 GCA_041482195.1 Verrucomicrobiia bacterium | reverse complement strand
GGATGCCGAGACGATCCGCAAGTCCGACGCCGCCGCGCGCCAAAAGGTGGTCATCCGCCCGACCCAATGGATGTACTGGAACGTCCATATCGACGGCCTCGAATTCACCCACGACCTCATCGTCGAGCGCGAGGGTGTCTTTACCGAATGCGTCGAAGCCATCAAGATGGCAAAGTTGCTTGGGTTTCAAGTCGCAACGAACACAACGGTCTATCGCGAGACGGACGCCAAGGAAATCGAGGACATGTTCGAGTTTTTCTCCTCGCTCGAGGTGGACGGTCACACGATTTCGCCCGGTTACGAATACGATGCGGCCAAGAAAGACATGGTCAAGCGCCTGGCCAAACAGCCTGAAGATTTTTTCCTTACGCGTAAAATGACCCGCGAGAAATTCGCCAGGATTCAGGAATGGGGCGAGCGCTTTACGATTTTTGGCACCGTGACGTACCAGGAATTTCTCGCTGGCAAACGCGAGTTGACCTGCACCGCGTGGGCGATTCCCACCTACAACGTCAAGGGCTGGAAGGCTCCGTGCTATCTGATGACCGACGGCCATTACGACGGCTATCAGGAGATGCTCGCGAAAGTAGACTGGAACAAATATGGCGTGGTGGATGGCGTCGCGCGCGATCCGCGCTGTGAGAATTGCATGGTCCATTGCGGCTACGATCCCAGCGGCGCGCTCAGCACTAAATTCAGCGATAACTGGAAGAATATGAAATACAACTTCGGTGCGAAGCCGAAGCCGTTTCCCTCCTCACCCGAGCTGGCCACACGCGCTTACAACGGTGTGACCATCGGCAAGGGTCATCTCGCTGAGGCGAAGGCGGCCATCAATCCCGCCGCCGGTGCGAAAGGCGCGTTTTCGCGCAATGGCGATGAGGCAACCCATGTCGGCACTTTTTGCGGTGCCGAAAGCGACACCGCGCAACTCAAGGCCGCGAAGAAAATTGAATCACGGCCGGAATAGGTTTTCGCGCCACGTTTGAATGAGCAGGACGCTCTACCTTTCACCGCCGGGTTATGATGGTTTTGACGGCGGTGCCGGATCGCGTTACCAGGCGCGACGGGAGGTCACCAGTTTTTGGTATCCGACGTGGTTGGCGCAACCCGCCGCTCTGACCCCGAATTCCCGGTTGCTCGACTGCCCGCCGCATAACATCGGCCTGTCGGAATGCCTGCGCATCGCAAGCGATTTCGGCCACGTCATCATCAATACCTCCACGCCGTCGTTTAAGAACGATTGCAAAGTAGCCGAAGCCATCAAGGCACGGAAACCCGATACCCAAATTGGTTTCATTGGCGCGCACACCATGGTATTGCCCACCGAAACGCTCAAGGCGTCACCGGCCATCGACTGGGTAGGCCGCAAGGAATTTGATTTCACCTGCAAGGAAGTGGCCGAAGGCCGTGATCTCTCGACCATTGCCGGGCTTTCCTGGCGGGACCAGGACGGCAAGATCAAACACAACCCCGAGCGCGAGATAATCCAGGACATGGACACGCTGCCGTGGGTGGCGGATGTTTACCGGCGTGACCTGAAGATTGAGAACTATTTTATCGGCTACCTGCTGCATCCGTATCTCAGCCTGTACACCGGCCGCGGCTGCCCGGCGCAATGCACTTTCTGCCTCTGGCCACAGACCATCGGCGGCCACAAATACCGCGTCCGCTCGCCGCAAAATGTCGCCGACGAGATGGCGTACATGAAGAAACTGTTCCCGCAGGTGAAGGAATTCTTCTTCGACGACGACACTTTTACGGCGAACCTGCCGCGCGCCCGAGAGATTGCCAGGAAACTCGGCCCGCTCGGCCTGACGTGGAGTTGCAACAGCCGCGCCAACCTCGATTACGACACCATCAAAAGTTTCAAGGACAACGGCCTGCGATTGTTTCTGGTCGGCTACGAAAGCGGCAACGACGACATCCTGACGCGCATCAAAAAAGGCGTAACGATGGACGAGATGCGCCGGTTTACCCGGGCCTGTCATCAGGCCGGCGTGGTGATTCATGGCACATTCATTCTTGGCCTGCCGGTGGAGACCCGGCAATCCATCGAAAACACCGTCCGGTTCGCGCAGGAACTGGACGTATTTTCCCTTCAGGTTTCGCTGGCTGCGCCGTATCCGGGCACGGAGCTTTACGAACAGGCCAAACTCAACGGCTGGTTTGTGAAGAAGGATAAAACCGACCTGGTGGAGGAAGACGGTTTCCAGCAAAGCACGCTGGAATATCCGGAGCTGACCAAAGACGAGATTTTCGAGTCCGTGGACCGTTTTTATCGCACCTATTATCTGCGTCCGAAACCAATTCTGCGCATCATTAAGACGATGTTGGAGGACAAGGACGTGCTCGTCCGCCGCTGCCGCGAAGGTTATGAGTTTTTCCGGTCCATGGCCCAACGGCGGACTGATTTAGCGGCGGCCAAAGCCGCGGCGTAACCGGAGCGCGGACAGCCATGTCCGCGAGTTTCCAATACCAATTCCAAGGCGTGTCTTGAGCGTCGTTGTTTGTTCACATCCTCACGCGGACAAAGCTGTCCGCGCTCCTATTTCTTTCCCTCGCTCTCGCGGCCGGCGTATTTGCGGGTGGCCGTGTCCACGCGGATTTTTTCGCCGGGAGCGATGAACAGCGGGACCATGATTTCGAGGCCGGTGTCGAGTTTGGCCGGTTTCCAATTGGTATCGGAGTTGCCGCGAATGGGCGGATCGGTGGCAATGACCTCCAGGGTCACGTTGGGTGGCAGTACAATATCCAACAGGCGCCCGTCCAGGAGTAACGCGCGGTACTCCACGTTTTCCTTGATGAAGCCGCGGCGCTCGCCGACCTGCTCCGCGCCAAGGTTCATTTCCTCGAACGATTCCACGTCGGCAAAGACGAAATCCTTCCCGTCGTGATAGCTGAATTGGACGCGGCGATGTTGCACATCGGCGACCGGCACGCGTTCGCCTTCGGCAAACGTGTGGTCGGCGAGCCGGTTGGTCTTCAAATGGCGCAATCGGGCGTGGAGCTTGTGCCGGGTCTGGGCAGTGCCACTGACATGGAACTCCTCCAGCATCTGCGGCTCCCCATCGAGCAGCAGGACCATGCCGCGTTTGAATTCTGAAGTCAGAACAGTTTGCATCGTGTGCTTTCTCCCGCAGGCCGGGGTTCAAGGTTGCCCAGGAATCTGTACTCTTGATAGTGCGCTCTGCAAGGCGCGTCAATTCCGCTTAATCCATCGGGAAGGTGCGGCGGGCGGCTTTCTTTTCGGCATGATGCGACTTATCAGCGAGCATCCGGGCTTTGGCGCGCCGGGAGCGTTTTCGTTTCTGCCGGCGGATCTTCTCAATCTCAGCCCGTTGCGCGGCCACGAAGCCGGTCTTCCTCGCCTCAATCTTATCGAGCAACAGCCGCCGGGCGAGAAAACGGTTGAGTCCCTGCTGGCGCGTGGCCTGGCATTTGACCTGCAAACCGGTGGGGCGGTGGAGCAACATCACGCACGTGGAAGTCTTGTTGACGTTCTGACCACCATGTCCGCCCGAGCGGACAAAGCTTTCCTCAATATCGGATTCGCGCACGTCCAATGCGGCCATGCGGCGCACGAGTTGGGCTTCCTTTTCCGGGCTGACAGGGAACGTGCTCACCTCGCCAGCTTAGCGGTTAGAGCAGCTTCAAGCAATTCCCGGACAAATTTTCCGAGTCCGGGCGCCTGGGACTCGCGTGGGCCGGCCACGTTCAACGTCCGCACTTTGTTTTGCTTCAGGAATTTTGAGAGTGTAGCAGCACCTTGCGGCACACCGTCCCGCTCGAAAATCACCAGCAGCGGACGGCCATGTTGTTCCGCGCGGCTTTTCGTGAATGCCGTGCCGCCGGACAATTCTCCTGCCCGCGCCACAATCAAGGTGGCGTCCGAATCCAGCACGTTCTTCTCCGTTCGCTCATCGTACTCCGCCGAGTCGGTTTCGCGCAGGCGGTAAATCGGCGGAATGACACCGTCCTCGGCGAGCCGTCCGCGGGGACACCATCCGCCGTGGTTGATGCCGGATTGAATGGCAAAATCCAGCGCGGCCCGGTCTACGCCGGTTTGCCCGCCGGAAACGATTTTTATCTGACCAGGTTTCACCTGTTATAGAGCCATTCCATCTTTCCTGTAGTGCAGACATTCCTGTCTGCAGGTTTGCGGGACATTCCTGTCCCGCGTTCCTGCTGTCCGAAAGTGGCGACTGGAAAGTCGCCAGAACCCGCAGATTGGAAAATCTGCGCTACGTAACATGTGTAAACGCTCCAGCGGGGAGTATAACCCAAACGTCTCGTAGAATAAATAATCCATTGACCGCGGGTGGAAGTGGATTACATTTGCGCGTCCTGATAATGAAACCGATCATCGCCAAAATGAATTGGATGCCGAAGCGCGCCGCGTGGCAGCGCACTGTCGGTACCACGCATGTCGCGGGCGGTGGGAGGTTGAATTCATAGACGGGCTGCAGAGAAAATTTACCAAACCCATCGCCGGCAAAAGGCGGTGGGTTTTTCGTTTCATTGGGAAACATCGTCGTGCCGGCCAACGAACATGAAAAACGAAACATCATCTACAACCGCACCCGCGTGGGGTGTGGTGGCCGCATTTGCCGCCGTGTACGTGATCTGGGGTTCGACGTATCTGGGCATTCGCTACGCGGTCGAATCCATTCCGCCCTTTCTGATGGCGGGCAGCCGGAATCTGGCCGCTGGCCTCCTGCTCTATGCGCTTGCACGTGCTCGCGGCAGCGTATCGCCATCGCGCATCGAATGGCGTGATGCCACCATCGCCGGGGGATTGATGTTGGCGCTCGGCAATGGCGGCGTGACCTGGGCCGAACAGGTGATACCCTCGGGGGTCACCGCCTTGCTGGTGGCTTTGACACCTGTGTGGATGGTGTTGTTGGATTGGCTGCGGCCCGGGGGCACTCGCCCACGACCTTTCGTGGTCACGGGTTTGTTGGTGGGTTTCCTGGGTGTTGGCCTGCTGGCGCGTGGCGGAGGAAATCATTCCGGGCCGGTTTATGATTGGGGCATCGTCGCATTGATGATGGCCTCCGTCGGTTGGGCATGCGGTTCCATCTTCAACCGGCAGGCGCGCAAGCCACCCTCACCGCTTCTGGGCGTGGCCATGCAAATGATTGCCGGCGGCACGTTGATGCTCGGTTTTGCGGTGGCGCGCGGGGAACCAGCGCAATTCTCAATTGACCGGGTCACCTGGTTGTCCGCGGGTTCCTGGTTATATCTGACGGCCGCCGGGTCCATGGTCGGTTACACGGCGTACGTCTGGTTATTGCATGCCAGCACCCCGGCGCGGGTGGCGACGTATGCGTACGTGAATCCGCTGATCGCCGTCCTGCTGGGCTGCACGATCGGCCATGAACCATTCTCGCACGAACTGTTCGTGGCGGGGTTGCTGATTGTTGCCGCGGTGGTGTTAATCGTGCGCGGCGGGGCGACCAGGACGAATGCGACCACCCAGTGCGAAGAGGTGGCCTGATCCCGAACCAGTGAAGTTCGCGCCGGTTGCGGACGAAGCACGAGAGTGGTTTACACCTGGCGTACGAAAAAGTAAGGCTGGCCATGCCAGCGGTATTCGAGTCCGGGATACAACCATGCTTTTCCGGGAGCGGTCTGGATTTGGAAATAATACTGCAATGGGAACGGCGAGTCGGTGTACTCCGCTGCAATCACCGCGCGGTAATCTTCGCCGGCCTGTTCCATTTCGACGGACTGCCAGATTTCGGCCTGGTTGACGTGCCGATAACGCAAACGCAAGCCGGCGATCGCATTGGAACTGCCGGGTTTGGCGACGACAGGAAATGGTTTGGCGCGCTGGAAGGAAGCCGGTGGAGTGTGGAGATCGGCGGGGACTGGATGCTCATCGCCCGGTGATGTGTTGAGAACCGCCCGCATGGCCTGTTGAATCACTTTTACGTCCGTCTTTTGAGTATCCGCGGGTGGTTGTTTCAGGAGTTTTTCCAGGTCCGCCGTGTCCCGATCAATAGCCGGGAGCCGGTCGAGCCATTGGCCGCGCTGGAAAAATTCCGGACCATAAGTGATGTCCGGGAGATAAGGCGATTGGGCTCGTTCGGCCAATTCGGCCCAGGCGCTGCTGGCTGAGCGGTTTGATTTGATCGCGGCCTCCAGTGCGGGACGGTAACCGCTGCGCTGGTAAAGCGCGTAAAGCATGCCGGCCCGGAATCGTGCCGCGAAAAACCGGCCCAGCCCGGCCTGGACCGGAATGTCAATCGCTACCCGCCGGAACGCCGGACTGCGGGAATCATTGACTCTCAATTTAGCCTCGCGCAACCGGAGTAATGACACTGCGGACGCTGCCTCCAGCTGTTGCGCCACCCAGGCCGGCGAATATTTGCCGCTGGATTTGCCGGCGATTAATTCATCGGCAAATTCGTCAATGCCCGAAAAGAATTCCGGGTCGAGCGGGCTGACGGTGCCCAGGCGACGTGGATTGGGGGTGTCGCTGTACGGCTGCGGGTTGGTTTCAGCCACAATGGCGATATTCGTGTACATCTCGGGCCAGTAATTATTGTTGGCCGCGGAGGGACAATGCGCGACGGTGACCAGCGGGAGAATCCGGCCGGCCGACGCCAGGCCTGCTTCCACCTTGTCTGCGCCCCGGCCAAACTGTTGGCGTAATTCGCGCTGCCAGCCTTCCGGATCGCCTCCGGGATTGTAGAAGTTCCGGCCCCAGACACGATACGTGTAGGAAAATTTCTCGAAGTCGAGCGCCGGTTCCAGCGAGGTGTCGGCATAAGCATTGCGTCCGCCGGGCAGACCCGAACCTTTCCGGCCCTTGAACGCCAGCGGTTCGAACAGTTCGACGCCGTGGCTGCCGCAAAAGCTGGAAACCCGTCCATAGTCGGCAGCCATTTGGGGATCACCCCACAACAGCATTCGTTGCGTACCCGGCCAGATGCGATGCAACACGCCGTAGCGACGGTCATCGGTCAGCAAATCACCGTAGCCATAGCGCATGAAGGAGCGCGAGCCGGTGCTGAGCGTGAACAAGCCCGTCTTCGGCGCATCCTTTGGCGGCATTTCCAGCGCCCGGATGGCGCCTTGCATGTATGGCAAGCCCATATGTTCGGCCCAGAACTTGGGTGAGACGGTCACCGGCAGGCCCGTGTCCAGTGCCGCGTTGATCATCTGCTGGTTTACGCCCTTGGCGTGCAGGTCAATCTCCACTGGCCGTCCACATTTCGCCGCGCCGTCGAAAATTTTCCGCCAGAGACCGTATTCTCCCTCCGGCACGCCGCTTTCGCCATGGGTGCGGATGGTCACGCCGCGGATGGCGGGGCAGGCCTGCAACACGGTGCGCAGCGCATCGCGGCAATAGGAGGCCTGGGTTTCCGGCGTGAGTCCTTCAATGAGATAATTCGCGTTGGGACTGTCAGTCCATTTGTAGGCATGGGTCCAAAGGCCCAGTTGAAAGTGCAGACCGCGCCGCTCGGTTTCCGCGCTGATGAACTGGAGCATTTTCAGATTCTGGTCGCGTTCGGTGTCGGGCAACGGCACCGCGCGCACGTTGTAACCGGGGACGGAAACCAGAAACGGATAGGCGAAATGGAAGTAACAGTCGGTGATGTTCGTCGTGAAATCATATCCGAGTCCGAAGGCGAGATTGAAACGATTGAACCGGTGGGTGGCCAACAGGGTCAGGTAGGACTGCCAGAAAGCCTGGTCGTTGTACCAGGGATTGTCCTGCACATTGCTGGCAAAGGCGCGCATGACACTGCGAATCGAGTTGGCCGGCTTTTCGCTGACCGGCTTTATCGCCTTTAATTCGGCCAACGGGTCATCCGCGAAACGGACCCGGTCCGTCAACTCGAGCACCGCGTACATCAGGCCGCGCGCGTCGGAGCCGGTCGCGACCAGGACCGTGCGCTTTCCCATCGTTGCCTGAGCCAATGCCAGACACTCAGGTCCGTCCGGCAACGAAATCCCGGTCAGCTCGGGCAGCTGTCGGGAAAGGCTCGATGTGGAACCGCCTATGAAAATACATAAGTGCGAAGGCGGAACTTGTTCGATCTGCTCGCGCAACTGCACGGTGACGCCGCGTCCGGCCAGGGTTTCCTGTAATTGTTGCATTGCCCATTGCACCGGCGGTTGTTGTGTGACCGGGTCCGATTCATCCCGGATGAGGTAAATGACCGGATTCGTTTCCGTGGCATAAAGCGGTAACGGGAACAGGCCGGAGCCGGCCACGACGGCCGTGGCGATGCCGGTTTTCCGGATGAACTGTCGTCGGGTTTCGCCACGGGGAGAACTGGTTTGGTCGGGGTACATGTTTGGTCCGGGATTCAAGGCGTTTTCACAGCGGCTGACGAGAACATTTTTAGGAATCGCAGTGATGGGGTGCATCTTGACACGGTTCTTAACCGGGGACTGGAAAGTCCCCGGAATCCCGCTCTGCGGGACTGGAAAGCCTGCGC
>JBGPDH010000163.1:0-8475 GCA_041482195.1 Verrucomicrobiia bacterium | reverse complement strand
TTAACTATCATTCAAAATCCCGTACTTCGTAGCCGCCGATGTCAACCGGCGGACAAATTCAAATTCGTTCCACGTTTTTACAAACGCGGCTACGGTTCAGCTCTTCATCCACAGCACAATGGCTGTGATTAAAATATTCGCGAGTGCCAGCGGCACAAACCGCCGCCAGCCCAAATCCATCAGCTGGTCGTAGCGGAACCGCGGAAACATCCAGCGCACCCAGATGAACAGCACCACGAACAGCAGCATCTTCACCACGAACACCAGGATGTGCGCGATGCCCGCCACCAGCGTTCCCGCCGGATGGTCCAGTCCCCAGAATGGCAGCGTCCAGCCGCCGAAAAACAACGTCACCATCATCGCCGCCGAGGCGATCATGTTGGAATATTCCGCGAGAAAAAACAGCGCGAATTTCATGGCGCTGTATTCCGTGTGGTAACCGCCGACCAGCTCGGTTTCCGCTTCCGGCAGATCGAACGGCAGCCGGTTGGTTTCCGCAAAGGACGCAACCAGGAAAATAATGAACGAGAGCGGCGAGTAAATGGCCAGCCAGCCGTGCTGCGCCTGCCAGCCGATGATCTGGCTCAGGTTCAAATTCCCCACGATGAGGAGGATCGGGATGACCGACATGCCCATCGAAATTTCGTACGAGATCATTTGGGCGCTGGACCGGATGCCGCCCAGAAACGGATATTTTGAGTTTGCCGCGTAACCCGCCAGCACGATGCCGTACACGCCCAGCGACACGATGCCGAATGTGTAGAGAATACCCACGTTCAAATCCGAGATGACCATTTGCTGGTGGCCGATTTGCGAGCCGAACGGAATGACTGCGATGACCAGCATTGAAGGAATCACCGCGATGGCTGGTGCGAGCCAGAAATAAACCTTTCGTACACCCGCTGGCGTAAAGTCCTCCTTCAGCATGAATTTCAAGCCGTCGGCCAATGGTTGAAAGAGGCCCAGGCGAATCATAAACGGCCCGAGACCGGGGATAGCTTTGACAAACGGCGGCGCGGCACGATTGGGTCCGACGCGGTCCTGAATCCAAGCTGAAATTTTGCGCTCGGCCAGCACCGCATAGGCGACCATGCCCTGCACTACGCCAACCACGATGGCGATCTTGACCACGCTAAAAATGATGAAGTTCCAGTTCATTGATTTTTTGCCACCAGGTTGCAAAGGCGCGGAGAAAAATTATCGTGTAGCACCCGCGTCCCGCGGGTGGTTTCGGGCGTCCCGCCCGAAACTGAATGGGAACGGGTGCCCTTAGCAATTTGAAGTCGAATTGCTGCCGTGCGCGCGCCGCGGCAATCCGGCGGGACGCCGAATTGGACCCGGCGGGGGCAGGTGCTTCCAACAGCTTTTGTTAATTCAATACTCATGCCACGCGTCCTGGCAACTTTGCGTCTTTGCGCTAATTAAATTTTCACCGTCACGCCGGTATCACCGAGGCTCGCCCACGTCAAACCGTTGAACGCCGGCACATCCCTGGCCATCTCGTTGAAAAGCCCTTCGATGGTCAGGAAACCGTCCTGACCGGTGACATTGTAAACCAGCTCGTGCAAAAACTCCCATTCCGGCCGGGCATCGCCGGGCGCCTCGACGGCCTTCATGAATTTCTGGACGCGGCCCTTGACGTTCGTGAACGTGCCGCGTTTCTCGACGTGGGCGCAGCCAGGCAGGAGGTAGTGCGCGCGTTTCGTGGTTTCGTTCGGCAGAATATCGCTGACGATCAGTGTGTCCAGCTTGCCCAGCAGTTCGGCGTCAATGCTGCTTTTCGTCACGTCTTCGCCGAACACAATCAGGGTTTTGACCTTGCCGACTTTGATGCTGTCGGCAATCACCATCATTTTGATGCCCACATTTGCCTGGCAGATGCCGATGAGCCGGGCGCCGGTGCGGTTGGGGGTCCGGTCCGTGTGCAGCAGCAGCTTGTCGCCTTCACCAAAATGACCGACGGAATCGGTGAGCGCGCCGAATTTGTCCGCGAGTTTTTGGAGCAGCCAAAGCTCTTCATTCGTTTGCCGGGCGGAAGCGATGATGGCCACCGAACCGTGGGGCGCCTTTTTCAGCTTTTCAGCGATTTCGTTGAGCGCCGCCGTCCAGGTGGTCTTTTCACTTCTGCCTTCTGACTTCTGCCTTCTAACTTCCGTCAGCCGGTCTTTGCGGCCGATCCACTTGTAATTCAAACGGCCATGATCACACATCCAACACGCATTGACCGCGTCGTTCTCGCGCGGCGTATAGCGGTAAACCTTGTCTTCGCGCGAACCGACGATGATGTTGCAACCGGTCGCGCAGCTCGTGCAAATGCTCCTGGTTTCCTTGAGGAACCACACGCGCATCTGGAAGCGGAAATCTTTCGACGTCAGCGCGCCCACCGGACAGATGTCCACGGTGTTCAAGGTGTAATTGTTATCGAACACCTTGCCGGGGTAGGCGGTGAGCGTGTTGTAACTGCCACGATTAACGATGCCGAGTGCGTCGTCGCCCGCAATGTCTTTGGTGAACCGGATGCAACGCGTGCACAGGATGCAACGCTCGTCATCGAGGACGATGCGCGGACCGAGGTCGACCGCCTTGGGCTTGTGGACCTTCGGTTCGACGAAGCGACTGGCCGATTGGCCATAATCCACCGAGTATTCCTGCAGCTTGCACTCGCCGGCCTGGTCGCAAATCGGGCAGTCGAGCGGATGATTAATGAGCAGGAATTCCAACACGCCCTCGCGCATTTGTTTCACGCCGGGTGTGTTCGTATAGATTTCCATGCCGGGTGAAATGGGCGTGGCACAGGCGATGGCCGGACGCGGCGATTTCGCAATCTTCAGTCTGCCGTCCGGATTCATCACCGGCTTGCGGTCCGGGCCGAGCGCCGGCGTGCCGAATTCGACGAGGCACATCCGGCAATTGCCCGCCACCGGCAGCTTCGGATGATAGCAATAATGCGGCACGTCCGTTTTGGCCAATTCGCAGGCCTGAATCATCGTGGTGGGCACGAGTTTGCCGGACCAGTCCGGCGTCAGCCTTGGCACCTCGAGCTCGCGCCCGTCCACCTTCACCTTGATCTTTTCAATCGCCGGTGCGGCGGGCTTCGTTTCAGTTGTCGCTGTTGCTGACATTTTATTTTACGCGAAGGCGCAAAGGTGCGGGAAAAACTATCGGTAGCACCCGTGTCCCGCGGGTTGTTTCGGGCGTCACGCCCGAAACCGAGCGTCGACGGCCATCCCCAGTAATTCTATGGCGAACACTTGTCATGCGCGCGCTGTGGTAATTCGGCGGGACGCCGAATTGAACCCGCCAGAGGCGGGTGCTACCCACAGCTTTTGTTTGGTCAATTTTCATTCAATGCGCCGTTGCGAATTCACGCTGGCCTGGCGTCTCGGTCTTCGGTTCTTTCTTTTCCTTCGCGCGACAGTCCTCGTCGGCTTTGCCTTTGGCGATAAATTCGTCTTTGAACTTGGCGACAAAACTTTGCACCGGCCAGGAACAGGCCTCGCCGAACGCGCAGATGGTCCGTCCACCGGGAATGTTATCGGCGATTTTAATCAGGTAATCCGCGTCACTGGCCCGGCCCTCACCGTGCGTGAGGCGATGCAAGGCCTTGCTCATCCAGAGCGAGCCTTCACGGCAGGGCGTGCATTGGCCGCAGCTTTCGTGCGCGTAAAATTCGGATATGTTCGCCAGCGCTTCGACGATGTCCACGCTGTCATCCATCACGATGATGGCACTGGAGCCGCTCATGGAGCCGGCGGCAATGAGCGAATCAAAATCATACGGTAAATCCAGCATGTCCACTTCCTGTTCAGTCATCTGGCCATCCGGGCCCTTGCGCTTGAGTTTGAACTTCTCACCCGCCTTGAACACTTTCGCCGAGGAACCACCGGGAATCACCGCTTTGAGTTTACGCGGTGGCCCGCCCGGCTCGGGCTCTCGTAAACCGCCGCCAAAGGCGGGATCGTTGATGAGCTGGCCGATGGTGACCTTGCCGGTCTCGATTTCGTAATAGCCGGGCCGTTTGACGTGCCCGCTCAGGCTGACGATGCGCGTGCCGGTATTGTTCGGCGTGCCGAGTTTGGCGTATTCCGCGCCGCCCATCGCTACGATGTGTTTCACGTCGCACAATGTCTCAACGTTGTTGACGATGGTCGGGCACATCCACAGGCCGAGCACCGCCGGGAAGTACGGCGGCTTGATGCGGGGATACGGCCGTTTGCCTTCGAGCGATTCGATCAGGCCGGTTTCCTCGCCGCAAATGTAAGCGCCGGCGCCGCGATGGACGTAAATCTCCAGATCATAACCGGTGCCGAGGATGTTTTTGCCGAGAAAATTTTTCGCGCGAGCCTCGTTGATCGCTTTGTTGAGCAACTTGGCGCCATCGGGCATTTCGCCGCGGATATATAGGTAGGCCAAATGGACGTCGTTTGCGAAACACGCGATGATCATGCCCTCGATAAGCTGGTGCGGGTCTTTGTGGATGATCTGGCGGTCTTTGAACGTGCCGGGCTCGGATTCATCGGCGTTGCAAATCAGGTAAATCGGTTTGCCGCTCTTGCGGTCCACGAAACTCCACTTCAGCCCGCAGGAAAAGCCCGCACCGCCGCGGCCGCGGAGACCGGAAGTCATCACTTCCTGCCGGAGCTGTTCCTGGGGCGACTGGGTTTTTCCATCGGGCAGCGTTTTGGGTTGGAGGGCCAGCGACTTCTTCAGCGCGTCATAACCGCCGTGGCGCAGATAGCATTCGATATCGGGCGTATATCCCGGCTGATCGGTGTATGTCAAAACTAGTTTGTATTCCGAAGGCATTGTCTTTGTTAAATCGTTGAGAAGTTGAATCGTTGCACCGGTTTAACCATTCAACTATTTAACCATTCAACGTTTCTTGACTCATTTCTCAAACTGTTTAGTTTAGCTATCCGTCCTTGCCCGATGGTGTAACGGTAGCACAGCAGACTCTGGATCTGTTTGTCATGGTTCAAATCCATGTCGGGCAGCCAACTGCCATTCACGATTTCAGATTTCCGATTTACGATTGGCATCAACTTCCGTTCACTTGCAGTTTGCGACAATCTCATCCGCTTTCTTGTGGCTGACGCCTTCGTAAAAGGCGTCGTTGCACATCATGACCGGCGCGGTGCCGCAACTGGCGAGACATTCGACGAATTCGACCGTGAACTTCCCGTCCTTTGTCGTTTGTGCGCCGTGCGCCTGCGCGTCCAGGCCCAGTTTCTCGCAAAAATGTTTGTGTAATTCGTACGCACCACCCAGCGCGCAGCTTAACGTGCGGCAGACCTTGATCTGATACTTACCCATCGGCTGTTGCCGAAGCATCGGATAAAACGTCACCAGCTCATAGACGTTGATGGGCTGCAGTTCGAGTTTTCGGGCCGTCCATTCCACCGCGTCCTGCGAAATCCAGCCGAATTGCTCCTGGATCGCGTGCAATACCATGAGCGCGGCCGCGCGTTTAACCGGGTAATGCGTGACCAATTCATCCACCTCCGCCTCCAGTGCGGCCGGCACGGCAAAACCGCCCTGATGCTGGAGCGGATTGGGAATGGGTGTGGTTTGCGCGGAACTCATCGGTCGCATTCTCCCATGACGAAATCGAGCGAGCCGAGAATTGCCACGGTGTCGCTGATGAGACAGCCCGGGAAAATCTTCGGAACAATGCTCAGGTTTACAAAGCTGGGCGCACGAATTTTCATCCGGTAGGGTGTGCCGCCGCCTTTGCTGTAGATGTAAAATCCCAGTTCGCCCTTCGGATTTTCGTGGCCAAAATAAATTTCGCCGGGCGGACAATTCATTCCTTCGGTCACAAGCATGAACTGATGAATCAACTCCTCCATTTTCGTCAGCACCTTCTGTTTCGGCGGCAAAACCACCTTGCCATTGGTCACGTTGACCGGTTCGTTCGTCTGGTTTTCGGCGCCCCCGGGGATTTTCTCGATGCATTGTCGTAAAATCCGGACGCTCTGGCGCATTTCCTCCATGCGTACGAGGTAGCGGTCATAACAGTCACCCACGGAACCGGTTGGGATGTCGAAGTCCAAATCCGGGTAGCACAGATACGGCTGGTTTTTCCGCAAATCCCATTCGACACCGCTGCCGCGCAAGTTTGGGCCGCTCAAACCGTAATCGATCGCGTCGGACTTCGAGATCACGGCCAACCCCCGAACGCGGTCCACCCAGATGCGGTTGCGGGTCAGCAGGACTTCAACCTCGTCGAGTGCGGGGATGAATTCGTCGCAGAACTTCCGGCATTGATCCAGCCACGTCGGCGGGATGTCGCGCATCAGTCCACCAATACGCGTATAACTCGTGGTGAACCGCGCGCCACTGGCGGATTCGGCCAGGTTGTAAATCTTTTCGCGCTCGGTAAACGTGAGCAGAAAAACCGTCACTGCGCCCAGGTCCATAGCGAACGCGCCCAGGCCCAGCAGATGCGCCGAGATGCGGGCGAGTTCCGCGCACATCACGCGGATATATTGGCAGCGCGGCGGCAAATCCTTCTCGATTCCAAGCAGCTTTTCCACCGCCAGCGCGTAGGCAACGTTGTTCGCCAGCGGCGCAAGGTAATCCAACCGGTCGGTGTAGGGAATGAACTGCGTGTAGGTCATGTTCTCGGCGATTTTCTCGTCGCCCCGATGCAGATAACCTACGTCCGGGTCCGCCTTGGTGATGATTTCGCCGTCCAGCTCCAGCACAATGCGCAACACGCCGTGCGTGGCCGGATGCGATGGGCCCATGTTCAGGACCATCCTGTCGCCCGGCACATCCTGGAGCTCTTCCGCCGCCTGCGCTGCCCGCGCGGCGGAATCGCGAATCTCAATGTCTTGAACCGTGGCCATTAAATTTATTCTTCAGGATTGCGGACACGCGGTTCGCGATTGGTGGCGTCTCCACTCCCGGCTACCGTTACAAACGGTCCGCCTTCGAGGGGTGCGGGCCTGGTGAACGCCACGCCGGGCAGCTCGCTGGGTTTGCCGGCCAGTGGAAAGTCCTTGCGCAGAGGGAAATACGGATATCCTTCCCACATCAAGATCCGGCGTAAATCCGGATGACCGCGGAACCGGATGCCCATCATGTCGTAGATTTCGCGCTCGTGCCAGTTGGCTGTGGCCCAGACGCCGATGACACTGGGTAACTCGGATTTTTCCTCGCTCACATCCGTTTTGAGCCGCAATTCGCAGCCATGCAGCAGGCCGCGCAAATGGTAGACCACCGTCCAGCGCGGGTCGTCACCGTAATGGTCGACACTGCTGATATCCACGAGGTAATTGAAATCCAGGTCGCTCCTGGTGTAGCGGCAAACCTCGGCAATCCTTTCCGCGTCAGCGACTTTGAGGGTGACTTCGCCGCGAAATTCCTCAGGTTCGGAGATTAGGTCGCCGAACCTCACTTTGATCTTCTTTGCCTGTTCCAGTGCCGTCACCATTCTAAAAACGGGCCACGGCGGGAAACAGTTTGAAATAGGCTCCTAAAAACTCCGTGTTCATCCTTGTTAATCCGTGGTTTAAATTAAAATTCAGGCCGGCACTTTGGGTTCACGATGGAGTGCTTTGACGGCGACCAGCTCCCGGAGCACCGGCTGCGTGCTGATTTTGTCCTGCAATTTCATCAACGCATCCAGCACGGCTTCAGGTCGCGGCGGGCAACCGGACACATAAACGTCCACCGGGATGATGTGGTCCACGCCCTGGAGCACGGCATAGCTGCGATACATGCCGCCGGTGGAGGCGCAGGCGCCCATGGCGATGACCCATTTCGGCTCGGGCATCTGGTCGTAGATGCGCTTGACGCACATGGCCATTTTGTAAGTGACGGTGCCCGCGACGATCATGCAATCCGCCTGCCGGGGGGAAAAACGCATGACTTCGGAGCCAAACCGGGAAATATCAAACCGACTGGCGCCTGCGGCCATCAATTCGATGGCGCAGCAGGCCAGGCCCATCGGCATCGGCCAGACCGAATTCTTCCGGAACCAGTTGAGAGCCGCGTCCACCGTGGTAACGATGACATCCCCTTCAATCTTGGAATCGTAACCGATTTCGGTGTTGGTGCGCATAGACCTTAATTGCTAAAAAACGAGCAAAATCAACGTAATGGGTGACTGCAGGCGGGGCAAGCAAATTTGTGATTTTTTTCACAAAGGCGTAAAAGTTCACCGGAAATTAACAGGGCCGATGGCGTCCGCCGTGCTACAACTTGCGCTTGTGAGTCGCGTCCATTTGCGTAGAATTAAGAAACGCAATACGCGCGCACTCCGCGAATGATGAAAACTTTTGCCGAATTGAATTTCCCCGGGCGACTGATCGCGGTCGAGGGCCTGGATGGTTCGGGCAAGTCCACCCAGATTTATCTGCTCAAACGCTGGCTCGAAGCCGAGGGGATCAAGGTCTATTTCAGCGAGTGGAATTCCTCCGAACTGGTGAAATCCGCCACCAGCAAGGGCAAAAAGCGCGAATTGCTGAC
>JBGPDH010000162.1:0-8490 GCA_041482195.1 Verrucomicrobiia bacterium | reverse complement strand
GGGAGCTGTGCGAAGACAGAAACCGCTAATTCACGCTGATCCACGCTGATAAATTCCGGCTGCCATCCTCAGTCTTCGGACTTCCGACATCCGGCATCTGGCTTCCGATTTCTGCCTTTCGTTGGTTTCTGGTCGAAAAATTCTGGCCCGCGCCAATTGATGGATGCAATATCGGCCCATCCACCGATGAACCGGTCCACATCGTTCTAAACCATGAGACATGGAATCGTTCTTTTGCTGTGGCTGCTGACGGTCCAGGCCCTTGACGCGCGGGAATTACAGGTATCCTTCACGGGAGATGATCACTATGAGGGAACGGCGGCCAGGCCTTTCCGGACGCTCTCGGCTGCCGCCCGGGTCGCCCAACCGGGCGATGTCATCACCGTGCATGCCGGCGTTTATCGCGAACGCGTCAGCCCGCCGCGTGGAGGTACGTCGGACCGGAAACGTATCGTTTATCAGGCCGCGCCCGGTGAGACGGTCGAGATCAAGGGGTCGGAGGTGATCACCAACTGGGTGAAAGTCGGGAACGATGCCTGGCAGGTGACATTGCCGGATTCCTTCTTCGGCAGTTTCAATCCTTACAGTGATCTCATACACGGCGATTGGTTCGAAGCCCGGGGCCGGGAACATCACACCGGCGCGGTCTATCTTAAGGGCGAATGGTTGACCGAAGCGGCCACTTTGGACGAAGTCCTCGCACCGATGACCACCCGTGCGGTCTGGTTCGGCCGCGTGGACAGCCAGAACACCACGATCTGGGCGCAGTTCAAAGGAATCAACCCGAACGAACAATTTGTGGAGATCAACGTGCGGCAGACCGTATTCTATCCGGAGCAAACGGGTATTAACTACATTACCGTTCGGGGCTTCACCCTGGAAAATGCAGCGACTCCCTGGGCGCCGCCCACCGCCGAGCAGATCGGTTTGATTGGCACCCATTGGAGCAAAGGCTGGATCATTGAGAGCAATGTAGTCTGCTATTCCACTTGCTCGGGCATCACGCTCGGCAAATACGGCGATCAATGGGACAACACGTCGGCCAACACCGCCGAAGGGTATGTCCGGACCATCCAACTTGCCCTCACCAACGGCTGGTCCCGGGAAAACATCGGCCACCATATCGTCCGTAATAACGTCATCTCACATTGCGAACAGGCAGGCATCGTCGGCAGCCTGGGCGCGGCGTTCAGCACCGTCACCGGCAATACCCTCCATGACATTCACGTTCGCCGGTTGTACTCAGGCGCGGAGATGGCAGGAATCAAATTTCACGGCGCCATCGATGTTCAAATCACCCGGAACCACATCTATCGGACCTGCCTGGGCCTGTGGCTGGACTGGATGGCGCAAGGCACGCGCGTTTCGGACAATATCTTCCACGACAATGATGCGGATGTATTGGTCGAGGTGGACCACGGGCCGTTCCTGATGGACAACAACCTTTTCCTCTCGCCCGTGTCGCTGATGGACCATTCGCAAGGCGGCGCTTATGTCCACAACCTGTTTGCTGGGTCCATCTAATTGTCTTCCTTCGACGGCCGCCAGACGCCATTTCTCAAGCCGCATTCCACCATGGTGGCGGGCTATCACAACAACCCGACGGGCGATGATCGCTTCTACAATAACCTGTTCGTTGGCCACGGTGGTTTGCGCTCCTACGACCACGCCCGGCTGCCCGTATGGATGGATGGCAATGTTTTTCTGAATGGCGCCCAGCCTTCCCGGCATGAAACCAATGCGCTCATCCAACCGGAATTTGACCCTGCCCTCAAGCTTACCGGGGAAGCTGACGGTCTTTATCTCGAAATGAAATATGACCCGGCGTGGAACACTGCGCGGATGCGCAAACTCATAACGTCCCGGCTGCTGGGCCGGGCTATCATCCCCGATGCCGCGTTTGATCAGCCGGACGGCTCGCGGATTCGAATTAATACCGATTACTTCGGCCAAAGCCGGAACCAATCGAATCCAGCTCCGGGCCCGTTCGAGCCTTCCAGCACAGGGAACCTCAAACTCAAGGTCTGGAACGTAAATCCATCGGATAATTAACCACAAAAAACCTGAACCACCCGAAAGGTCTGGACATCTCGTCCACCCTCCGCAGTACTGCTACGCCCGTCCTCTGCAGTTGCCTGCTACGGAGGAAGGAGAAAACGAGCCGAGCCGATTAGACTTCGATGTTCAGCGTTGAATGTTGAATGTTCGATGTTCCTCACCGCGTAGCGCAGCTTTACGCGGCCCTCAACCCACTGGACCGCGTGCGTGGCTGGAAATGGTTATCTTAATCGCCGCGCCGGGATTCCGATGCAGAAGCTCGTCGGTTTTCAGGATGCCCCGGTCCAGGAAATAATATCCATAATCTCCCTCCGTCGGTGGGGAAACCATGGCGCACAGGGCGGGTTCGTTCCCCGAATGACCACAGCCGATGTCATGATCCACCCGGAAACGGTCTTTGCGTCCGGGCTTGTCGGCCTTGATGGCAAACGCCAGCATGTCCCGGTCGCCTTCATCAATGTTCACGAATTCAAAATTTGCCCAGACCTCATTGCCTTTCCCGGCGTGGAATGGCGCCGGATCAAAATCGGGCGAGCATCGGTCATCCGCCTCATACGGCAACAAAGGAACCAGGGCCGTGCCGCCCACTTCGTTGTTGGTAAATCGCACCAGGGGGCGATGCTGATTGAGCCGGCCGATGGTGCGGGCGGCCACTTTGATTCCTGAAACAATGACCTCACTGTTTTCTTTATGCTGCGACCATAGGACGCTATCCGGCCCGGCAAGCGCGAGCTGACTGGCACTGAGTGTGGTTAATCCGGCAATACCCAAAGCTCTAATATGTTTAAACATGACAATCCTTTCGTTTTGGTTATTGCGAAAAAAGATCAGTTCAAGACCTGCTCGACTCCATCTCATTCAGCAAGCCGCTTAAGGCGGCGAAACCTTCAAGCACCCGAAATGCCACGAGAGCATTTGTGCATTTTGGCGGCATTTCAGTAAAAATCCCTGAACGCACATCTCCCGGGATGAGTCATGCTGGCTCAGGGCCCTGTCACACCGCGCCAGAGTCGCGCAACCACGGTCAAATACGGAATCCTTCCTTTTCGCGCCGACTCGTCGCAGCTGTTTAGCGTGTCTTCTCCCGCCAAGCGGGAGAAGACGGGGGCCGTGGCGAAGGCGGAATTCCTCAACCTGCAATTGAACGGGCTCTTAAGTGGAACTCAACTGCTGTTCAGCCTGGAACCAATGTTCCTGGTCATGACCCGATTCCTTTCCCGTCGAAAGCCAGATTTCGTAAGCCCTCAACACGATATCATCGTGGGACGGGGCCGCTTTTGCTTTTGAGCGGTTGGGCAAAGCCGCGACGGAAGCCACAGCCTGGGTTGGTTTCGTGAATCCCGGTTGGGAAGAACCGGAGAACTGAGTCCTGCTGGTATTTGTTGTCATAATTTATGTTCTTTCTGGACCTACCTTGGTCAGTTCCGGGCCGCGGATGCGGCTCGGGCCTTGCAGTGCAGGGAATAAGAGGAGAGGGAAAACCCCCAAACGAGGGGCCGTCAGACACCTGGTAAACGGTGCTCCGTTAGCAATTCAACCTTATACCCGGTCCCGGGGTGCACAAGCTATATCGGAACAAATCGCTTGTCCCGAATTGGGCCAATCATTGACCGCGGATTTCGCGGATGACGATAGATTCGTTCGCCGCCAAGTGGCACAAAGAACGCAAAATGGTAGGGACGGCTCGCCGAGCCGTCCGTCCTTTCAACGCTCAACCGCTAATTTACCCCGGATGCCAAACGCCAGACGCCAGACCCGAATTAAACCGCAGATTACGCCGATGGATTAACCACGAAGAACACAGATAGCCCAAAGGTATGGCGCGTCACTCCGTGCGCGCCGCCGCATTCGTTGGCCGCGAAAAGGCGCAAGACTTTGACGCGAATTTCACCTATGGACGCGAATTCAAATCCACAGTAGGAAACAAAAGAAACCAGGATTGAAGACCGGCTTTGTTAACTTCGTTATCTTCTGTTTACACTGCCGTCTTATCCGTGGCAAAATCCCATCATGCCCGGTTGGAAGAAAGAATCAGTCATTCATCCATGAACTGGTTTACATCATTCTGGAAAAAATTGACCACGCCGCCGGCGGAGACGCCGCCTACCCTGAGACAAATCTTCGGCGGACCAGAACCGGTCAAGGGCAGGCAGCAGACGCCATTTGACGAAACTTTTAGTGATTTTACTCCGCGTGCCCAGCAAGTGTTGGCGCTCGCGCGCCGGGAAGCCGATAGCTTGAACCATAATTTTGTCGGGACCGAACATTTGCTGCTTGGGTTGATTGCCCTTGGGCAGGGTACGGCTGTGGCGGTTCTTAAAAAGATGGGAGTTGACCTTGAAAACACTCGTGCCGAGGTCAAAAAACTAGTGGGCACCGGCCCCGACCAGAAGATGATCGGCAACGTTCCTTATACATCGCGCGCGAAGAAAGTCTTTGATCTGGCCAGGAAGGAGGCCAAATCACTGAAACACACCTATATTGGAACCGAACATATTCTTCTGGGTTTGCTTCGCGAAGGCGACGGTGTCGCCGCCCGTATCTTAAGAAGTCTCGGAGTAAATATTGAACAAACGCGGCAGGAAATACTGAAAGAACTCGATCCTGATTTCGAACCTGCCGCGGGCGGGCAAACCGCTCGTTCCCAAATCCGACCTCCGACCTCAGACCTCCGACCTCAGACCCCGGGTGAACCCGTGGACACCAGCAAGCGTTACGATGTCCATTGCACCGACCGGAGTCAGGGAGTGACCATCTATCGCAATGTCCGCTTCAAAGGCGCCAAGCACCTGTTTCAACAGTCGCAGTATGACACGCTTTCGGTTTACGTGGAACTGGAACCGGAGAATGGGCAAACAGTCTTTGTTTCCCGAGGTTCCATTATCCGGTTCACCGAGGTAGTCACGTAGCGATGCTTCGTGCAGACTTTAGCCTTCCTTGCCGCGTGGGATAACTTTACGCGACCGACAGTCCACAGACGGCCTTGCTCGCCTGCCAACACCTCACGGTGCCGGGGCTATACTCCAACTGACACTCGCGGTGCCGGCAGTGGCGTCGGTGATGACGCCATTGATCCACATGTCGTTAGCGATGAAGTCATTGGGCGTATAATAATCGGTGGTGGGGATCGTGGGCCCCAGCACCGGCAGCACTGCCGATCCGGAGATCGTGCTGCTCGATACTGGCAGAGCGCGTGGAAGTATCGAGACTTGCCCTGCGATGGCGGTTCTGGGAGACGAGGACGACTGGCCCTCACTGATCGTGGTATCAATGGCGTTGACCGCTGCAATGGCGGCGAAGTTATAGAGGTTGCTCGTGCAATTAATACCCAAAACGAAAGTGGATAGTAACGGCACGGGTGGGCCGGTGCCAATGGTCGTGGAGGTGATCAGCGTCCCGGAGCTCGAATCGTCCTCCCGATCATTGATCGAGACGGTGCCGGACGCGGAACCGTCAAAGGTGAATAACCCAGGGCCCGACTGCGTCAAATGAAACGTAACCGTTGCCTGCCGGCTGATGCTGAAACTGTAGCCGGGCGCTGATGGCGCCAGCGTGTAGGTAAAAGTCAGCGTGGCGTTCCAGTTGCTCACACTCGCGAAACCGCACGGGTTGACAATGACCGCCGTGAAATTCGTCGTGATGCCCAACGTGTTGCTGGCGGTGAGCATGTAAACCGTCGTCGTGGTCGGCGACACGACAAGGCCGCCGCCCGTTACGACTCCCGGCCCGGGAGAAATCCGGTAGGTCGTGCCGGCGACGGTGCACCAGGTCAGCGTGCTGGACGCGCCGGACGTGATTACGGGCGGCGTCGCCTGGAACACGCAACCGCCGCTGTTGGTTTGAGTGAGCCGGAAGTAACCGCTTTTATTGGTCAGCGGAAATAAAACGACGAGTGAAGTGCCCGAAAGGACCGAAGTCTGCGTCACCGCCTGCCAGGTATGCGTTGAAAGGTTCGTCGCAGACGTCAATTGCCAGTCCGTAAAATTGCTGGGCCAGGAAAACCGTGCGGAGGCCGGCGGGACGAGGGATATCGAAAGCGTCGGCGACGCCGCTTCGGCAGTGCACGCCAAGACCAACACGCACCATGAAATATAAAGGGTCCTCACGTCTGACTTCACTGGTTATTCCCGACCTGATGGGGATGAGTGTGACAGATGCATTCCATTCGTGCAAGTAATATGTGCCAAACAATGGTCGAGCATTGGCAGGCGGGCCTTTTCCCGTGCTCCAGCTTCCGGCCTCTGTCCTCCGAACTCTGGCTTCTGGCTTCTGGCTTCCGTCTTCCGACCTCCGGTCTCTGGCCTCTGGTCTCTGGCCCCTTGGCCTTTCCCCATCTTCCAGCTCCCATATTCGCTTGCGAAAATCCTGTAGCCGAAAGCCCAAAGACACCATGCTTGCCAATTGAAACGGGATTCTGCTGCCGTTCCCGTCGTCGCTTTATGAGCGGAACAACACCTCTTCGCGGTGGAACATCCATATCGCCACGGCCAAGGCTGCTGCGGCGTACAGGCAGGTTGACCCGAAGATGAGCAGGATGTAATTCCAATGCCAGGTACCGGCCATCATTTCCTTGCAGATGAGGCTGACATTCAACAGGGGCACCACGGCACGCGAAGCATTGAGATCCATCCCGGGCAGCATGGCGACAACCGTCGGCAGCATCGCAACCAGTATCAGCGGGCCGCAATAGCTCTGCGCCTCGCGGAAACTTTTCGAAAACAACCCCACCATCAGCAGCAGCGCGGAGAACATCACCGCTACCGGCAACAGCATCAGAAATACCCCGGCCACTCCCCCGAAATCAACGGTGACGACATTCTGCAGGGCTTCCCGCGGCACTGATCCCGCCATGGCCCGTTTGGCAATATGGAACGTGGTCCCCATGCTCAGCAGCGACAGCACGACTGTCCCGACCGAGGCGGTGAGCACCATTAGAAATTTTCCCAACACCAGATCGGTTCGCGCAACCGGACAACAAAGAATCGTTTCCATCGTTCCCCGCTCCTTCTCGCCGGCGGTGAGGTCCAGTGCCGGATACATGGCGCCCGTCAGGCACATGATGATAATGAGATAAGGAAGAATCCCGCCCAGCAGACTCCCGGTGACCTTTGCCGGCGGCACGACATTCTGCCGTTGGATCGTGAACGGTTTCAAAACTTCCACCGGAACGCCCCGGCTTTCCAGACGTTCCCGCACCGTCGCATCACGCAGATTTTGAAAAAAAGTATTCAGGTCTCCGGCCGCAAAACCCGACTTCATCTCGCCTTGATACTCGTAAATCTCAACTTCAGCCTTGTCCCCGCGGGCGACCGCCGTGTCGAAATCCGGTGGCAGTTTCACCACCGCGTTGACTCGTTTCTCCACAATTTGATTTGTGAAATCTGCCGTCGCCGGGACGATCTGGAGGTACTTTGACGCGTGAAGCGCCGAAAGCACTTTCGGCGAGTTTTCGCCGCCGATAACCATCACCCGCGGAATCTCCAGTCGCGCCTTCGTCACGGTTTTGAACATCAACGCACCGACGCCGAACATCAACATCGGTATGACCAGCACGGGCACCACGATCATGGAAATAATTGTGCGCCGGTCGCGGAGTGAATCGCGCAATTCCTTGCCATAGACAATCCGGATGGCGCGCCCACTCATGGCCGGCCCTCCACGACCCGCACAAAAATGTCCTCCAACTCGGTCGCGCCGTATTGCGTACGTAGTTCCGACAGCGTCCCATCCACCAACAGTCGCCCGCGGTCAATGATCCCGACCCGGTCGCATAGTTTTTCGGCCTCGCTCATCACGTGCGTGGAAACAATCACCGTCTTGCCCTTCTGCCGGCAATCGCGGATGAACTGGACGATGGTACGCGCCGTCATCACGTCCAGCCCGACCGTCGGTTCGTCGAAAATCATCACCGGCGGATCGTGAATCAGCGTTCGCGCAATGGACACCTTCTGTTTCATCCCGCTGGAAAGCTTGTCGCAACGGCGGTCTTCGAATTCGCCCATCCCCAGCGCGGCAAACACCCCGCGAATGCGTTCCTGCAGCAAAACCTCGCCGACACCGTGCAATCGTCCGAAATACTCGACCGTTTCCCGGGCCGTCAGCCGTCCGTACAACGTCGTGCCCGTGGAGAGAAACCCGATCCGGGCGCGGATTTTATCCGGCTCACGGACGGCGTCGCAGCCCGCGACGAGGACCGTCCCCGAGCTGGGTTTGAGCAAAGTGGCCAGCAGCCGCAGCGTGGTAGTCTTCCCGGCCCCGTTGGCGCCCAGCAACCCGTAGATCTGTCCGGGTTCGCAGCGGAAATTGACGCCATCCACCGCGCGCACCATGCCGCGCTTCCGGTCGCGGAACAGTTTGGTCAGTTGTTGGGTTTCAATCACAATACTTGGACCGGCCGGGAGGCGAACAATCACGGTCTGCCTCCATTGAATG
>JBGPDH010000161.1:0-8557 GCA_041482195.1 Verrucomicrobiia bacterium | reverse complement strand
GTTCCCACGCGCTGGGCGGTTTCAATCCAGGTATGATTCGGTGGCACAACCTTGCGTTTGCCGGTGACCTTCTCCAGCGGCACCGGTTCGGTGTCGTCACCGTGCGCCGCCACCATGACGCCAAAAACATTCTCGTGAATCAAATCGCCGCACGCACTGCCCAGTCGTGTGGCCAGCAACCGGTCTGCCGCCGAGGGGATGCCGCCGCGTTGCACGTAACCGAGGATGGTCACGCGCGATTCAAGGTGAGTGAGCTCCTCGAGTTGCTTGGCCAGCCGCAACGTGTTGCCTTGATGCCGGGCGTCCAACGCAGCGAATTCGCGCTTGGCGTCCCGCTTCTGCTCCTGCGACCGGGCGCGCTCGATCTTTCCCTCGGCGAGAGCAAAGGCGCGCGCGTCTTCGTGGCTCATCGCGCCCTCCGCGACGGCCACGATACTGAAATTTGTTCCATGCCGGCTCCGGCGGCGAATGGCCTCGGCTATTTTCTCCACGTCATAAGGAATTTCCGGAATCAGAATGACATCCGCGCCACCAGCGATGCCCGCGCCCAGCGTGAGCCAGCCCGCGCGATGGCCCATGATTTCAGCAACGATGATGCGATGATGGCTGTGCGCCGTGCTGTGCAAACGGTCAATGGTCTCCGTGGCAATGTCGAGCGCGGTGGCAAAACCGACCGTCGCGTCGGTCATCGCCACGTCGTTGTCAATCGTCTTGGGGAGCGTAATCACGTTTAATCCAGCCTGCTGCAGGCGCAGCGCATTTTTTTGCGTGCCGCCGCCGCCGAGGCAGACGAGACAATCGAGTCCCCATTTCTTGTAATTTCCCTTGATGACATCGGTCATGTCGCGCGTGCGCCCGTCAATCAACATGCGATGCGGTTTGTCGCGGCTGGTGCCCAAAATGGTGCCACCCACCGTCAGGATGCCGGAGAGAGTGGATTTATCGAGCTTCAACCGCCGGTCTTCCACCAGTCCGCGGAAACCGTCGCGGAAGCCGATGATCTCCAGCCCATAAAAACCGAGAGTGGTTTTACCGACGCCGCGGATGACGGCGTTCAAACCGGGACTGTCGCCGCCCGATGTCAGGATGCCGATGCGTTTGGTTCGTGCCATCGCCGGTGTGAAACTAACAATGTGCCGCCGGCTGTCGAGCGCAACTTCTAATTTTTTTTGAAATCCGAAAGTGAAATTTCCGGCAGATAATCCCCTGCCGGCCCCCGCTTCCACCAGGCACCGGTTTTGCGTCGTTCATCGAAATTGGTAAACTGATAATCGTAGAACCGGGCGCGCAGATAACGCGGCGGATGGTCCGGGAACGGGTTCTTTTCCAGCAACGCCAGTACTTCCGGCGAACCCTGTAACAGGCGGAGGCAAAAATTCACAAACCACGGGTTCTGCCGGTAATCGCCCAGCGCGGCAAACCACATCTGCCAGTCCAATCGGGGTTGAAACGGCGCGACGAAGGCCGGGTGCCGGTCCACGTCGCCGGGTTTGTATTTGAATTCATACGAGAACCAGTTCACACCGTCATCGCTGCCTTCCACGACGATTTCACGGCGCTCCGTGGTCATCACGGCGAACAAGCCGTAGCCGTTGAACGTGCGCAACGGTTCCAGCCACCCGTCCGCAACCGCCACTGGATAGAACCAGGCCGGCCGGATGCCAAACAGGAGCGACACCTGAAACATATAAACCGCAACCGCAACCAGAGCGAGCGGGATGGTGACGAAACGGGGCCAGTGACGGCGGGCCGGAGCGCCGAGCACTGTCTCGGCGGGTTTTATACCATTTTGGGGTCGGGCCGGGGCGGTGCCCGGCGCTCCAGCGGCAGCACGATTCGCAAACAGATTGCGCGGCAGCCAGGCCCGTAAAATAAAATCATCCAGCAGCAACACGCAAAGCGCCAGGGTGAGCCAGTTAAAGAATGTATAATTGCCGGTGAGCAATATCAGGATTTGGAGAAACGCAATCGCTGCGCCGCCACAAAATCGCAATCGGCGCGGTGCGAAAACCAGAAAGGGCGCGCCTAATTCGATACCAAACATCGCCAGACACGACGATTTTTGAAACCAGAGCGGGAGTTGACTGGCGTACCAGCCAATCCACGTCGGTAACGGCTGGGTCTGATAATGATACGTCAACGCCGTGAGATGACGCCAGTTTGGGTCATCACTCGCCAGTTTCACGCAACCGGAGGAAACTATCAGTTTGAACAGCAGCAACCGCAACAACCAAAGCACCATTTGGGGCGGCGACCTTTCCCTCGAAAGTTTTCGGGGCAGCCACTGCAATGGCGCCAGGAATATGGCAAGGAATCCGGCTTCGAGCAGCAGGTTGTCCCATTGGAACCCCAGAAAAGCGCGCCCGACTGTCACCAGTGAGAGATACAGCAGCCACAGCAAAACAAGGCAAGGCCCGGGCGCAATCCCAATCACCAAAAGCACGGCCAACCCGGCGCCCACCGCACATTGAAAATGAAGAAAGCCGTCAGACGAATCAAACCAGCATAACGTCGGCAATAAATGGAACCGGTCCAAACCAATCCCTTGCAGATCGCATTGCTGACCAACGGCGGACATGAACTGGTCGGCCGGCAGAATGCCGTTGTGGCCGATCAGGCCGTCGATTTGCGTCCAAAGCGAAATGAAGGCAACGAGGTAAATCGCACCGAGCATGCGCAGAAAAACCCAGCGAGGGAGAAAATAGGACGGTGGCTCGAGATGTCCTCCCCAAAACCATCGGGTCAGCCGCGAGAAAAAAGTCCGGTTCCGGGCGACCAGGCCATAAGCCCATTCCGTGATATCGGCAAAGGCCGGTGAGTTTTCATAGGCACGCAACCACCCTCTCCGCTTCGAATGATGCGCAAGCGTCCGGAAGACGGCTTCCGCGCCGGAATAAACCATGCCGTCGGTTTCGATGAGTTGGACGGCGGTGTCAAAGTGCTCGCGAGGAATTTCCGGGAATTGCTCAGGGACACGCGGGTCTTGCGCGGGCAAATACGCCACGGCATCGCCGGTCATCTGCTGCCAACGCCGGACCCAAAGGGTACAAAAATTACAGTCGCCATCGTAAACCATCAGCGGTTTGGAGGGTAGCGTGGCCACGCGGACGCCGCTTTGCATGACCTGACGTTAAATCAGTGACGGCCTGAAAAGCAACCACGCTTGGCAGCGGATGCCCTTGAGAGGGTCGCTAATGGACCGGCGCTGATGGCTTGCGTCCGGCTTACGGGCGGAGCATGCGGCTTTTCAGGGCCGTGGTTAATTGCGGGGACCCGACAAACAATTCATTGGGGTATTTACGGTAGGCAAGCAGGTCGTGGTAAATCGAATTGCCGTTCTGTTCGTTCAGGGTAAATCCGGCGAGGTATTCCAGGCGCAAATTCAGGTCATGATTGATCTGGGCATCCTGCAACCATGGTGCCAGATCGCTCGCCTGGCCGGAATATTCGGCGAACAAATCCAGTGCGGAGGCGAAGCCGATTTCCCGGAGGGATCGGGACACTTGCGCATATCCGGTTTGATTAAGACGTTCCTGGATTTTATCGAGATTAATCTGCGACCCCCCATACTGACCCAGCATGACGATATCACTGCCCCGCCCCGGCTGGTCGCTGCTCCAGATGGTGGCGTTGGGAAATACTTCAAAAAAGGTCGCCAATTCACTTTTGACCACCTCCGGATCACTCTGATACAGCGGCACCCATTGCGTCACGATGCCGCCCCGATTTAAATGAGATTTGAGCAGGTTAAAGAACTCCCGGGTGTAAAGATCGGCAGAACCTTTGACCCACGGATGAATGGGGTCGGCGGTGATGATGTCGAATCGGTTCGTACTCGTCAGCACATAACGGCGCGCATCGTCGAGCACCAATTGCGTGCGAAAGTCTTTCAACACATTATAATTCTCCCGGCCGAAGTATTTCGCCGCGATTTTGGGGACCAACGGTTCAATTTCGCAAATAACAATCTGCTTGATGCCAGGATACAGGGTGAACGATCCGGCCGTTACTCCCGCACCGCAGCCCACCACCAACACCGATTGGGGATGAGGATGCAACAACGCCGGCAGATTCCCCAACATCCGTTGCAGTCGCATGTCCTGTACGTACGTGGACGCTTCAATCTTGCCGCTGACATGAAAGATACGGACACGGCTGTTCCACACCTGCGACACGCCGACCGGAAAATTCTCCCCCTCGCCGGCGAACAACAATTCCGATTGATTGCCCAGCCATTGAACGTTACGCCCGAAAGCAAGCAATTCGCCCGGAACCTTGGAAACACTGCGCACTCCCAAAACCGGAATGGCCATGAACGCCAGGCTGAGCAATACGCAACGGAACCCGTAAGCAAATGAGAATTCTTTCCGACTTTGCCATAGCCAGGGCACCAGCATCAACGCTGCCGCAAAGGCCGCCAGCACGATCAACAGTCGCTGACCATATTGCATACCCTGAAGCGGAATCAGGACGATGCTGAAACCGACACCACCGATGATCCCACCCAGTGTGTTCGCAGCGTAAATATTTCCAAACAGCCGGGCGTTGTCCTGTCCGCGAGCGGCGGCGACGGCGAGTGCCAGCGGGAAACTCGCCCCCCACAAGATCGTCGGCGGGAGCAAAGCCCATAGACAGTCTGACAGGCTCATTTGAAAGTTGATCCACGGATCCACATGGGCCGTTGGCACCGGCCAATAAGGAAGGGATTGCATCAACGTGTAGGCGGTCCAGGCGATAGCCCCGATCAAGGCAAATTGACACCAGCCCAGGGCAAATTCCGGACGCCGGTTGCGGCGCGCCATCATGGACCCGAAATGACTGCCCAAACCAATGCCGGCGAGGAACACGGCCAATATGATGGAAAAGGCATAAACGGTTCCACCCAGAATCAAAGACAACAACCGTGTCCAAATCACTTCCGCACCCAACGCCGTCATCCCCGACAGCGCAATGGTTGCATAGACCGGCAGAAGGGATTTCTTTTGCGGAAGCCGCGGTGAAACCGGTTTGGGCAAAGATTCTATGGCCGGTTGTGATGCCGCCCGGCCTTCGTAGCGGGTGACCAGGGACAGAACCAGGGCCGTCACGGCGACAATGCCGTTGACGCCGGCGGCAACACATGTGGCGACACCCGTGTCATGAACCCGTAACAGATAGAATCCTGCCAACAGACATCCCGTCACCGCTCCCGCAAGATTACACCCATAAAACGAACCGAGCCAGGAAGTGCCCCGGCGTGTCGACTCAACCCAGCGCACCATTATCGGCAAAGTTGCTCCCATCAAAATTGTGGGTGGCAACAGGTACCCCACCGCTAAAAAACCCCGCAACAGATTTCCGGCCGGTCCACTCCCGACCGTGGTCGCGTAGATGATGGTGGCCTCCGGCAACACCAGCAAAATTAACAGTCCCAACATCCCGATTCCGCCTTCTAACAGCGCAAATACCCGCAAAGGATTCCATTGCCGGGAGAAAAGTCTGGGCAATAACAAACTACCCAGGCACATGCCACCCATGTAAGTGCCCAACAGCACGCCCAATGAAACGGCCGAACTGCCGATGACTAATTGCAGCAACTGGAACCAGACGACTTCATAAATTAATGCTGCGCACCCGCTGGCAAAGGATAAAAACAGTAACAGACGGAGAAACAACTGCAGTTGTAAAACCGACAAACCCGCATACAGCCTTAACATAGGGAAGAAGGCCGCAGGAAGGGTGCCAAAGTCTCACATCAATAAGGTGTTCCGTCTATACGGATGCCGTTCCTCCATCCAGTGATTCCATCCATGCCAGCACAGGCTAATTCGACGAATTGCCTGCATTTTGACTCGTTTACGGGCGAGCTTTATAAAGTTCCAGGCTCGTTGAAGAATCAAGGTACCAGCACCACAGCGCCTTGAAGTTTACCCGCCCGGAGACACGCGAGCGCCTCGTTGGCCTCAGCCAATGGAAACGTTTGAACCGTCGTTCGCACCGGTACTCTGGGCGCCAAGGCAAAAAATTCCTAGCCGTCGCGGCGAGTCAGATTCGCCACCGAACAAAGCGTCCGCTCCTGCCAAAGCAAATCATACCGAAACGACGGAATGTCGCTCATATGAATGCCGGCACACACCACCGTCCCGCCCTTCACAAGCGCCTTCAACGCGAGCGGAACAAGATTGCCTACCGGCGCGAATATAATGGCCGCGTCCAGTTTCTCCGGCGGTAAGGTTTCGGAATCGCCCACCCAGCTTGCCCCCAATGACTTCGCGAATGCCTGTGCCTCCTCATCGCCCCTGCGCGTGAATGCGAAGATCTCACGGCCCTGATGTTTAGCCACTTGGGCGACAATGTGTGCCGCCGCACCGAAGCCATAAATGCCGAGGCACCTTGCGCTCCCGGTCCTGGCGAGGGAGCGATAACCAATCAATCCTGCACAGAGCAGCGGCGCGGCTTCAACATCAGAATAGAACTCCGGAATCGGGAAGCAAAACCGTTCATCGGCCGCGGTATATTCCGCGTATCCGCCGTCCAGCGTGTAGCCGGTAAACCGCGCTTGGTCGCAAAGATTCTCCCGTCCGCTACAGCAAAATTCGCATTCACCACACGTCCATCCCAGCCACGGAATGCCGACGCGGTCGCCTGGCTTGAAATATTTTACTCCCCTGCCCTTTTCAACAACAACACCGACGATTTCATGTCCCGGCACCAGCGGCAGTTTTGGATCCGTCAGTTCACCGTCCACCACGTGCAAATCCGTCCGGCAAACCGCGCACGCGGCGATCTTCACCAAAACCTGCGTTGCCTCGGGCTCGGGCATGGGCAGATCAACCAGCCGCAACGGCTGTCGTTGCGCTTCAAGGATCATCGCGCGCATGAACCAAAAGAAGCCGCATTATACTGCCCGTCAAGCTCAGAGGGAACTGTTTCGTTGCTTTCCCGATATTCAATGAGGCTTTGACCAAGCAATGCCCTCCAGACGCAATTGACGCTCTCAGGCAAAGACCCTACGTTAATGCGGTTTATGAGTGAATTACAGAATTCCCTGCTGGAGTTGATCCGGCGAAGCTCGGCGGAAATTCCCGACGACGTCAACCAGTCCATCCTCGCCTCTCTGGAACAGGAGAAGAAGGGTACCATCGCCGAATCCGCGCTGAAAATCATCGATCAGAATATCCAGCTCGCCAAACGCAAATCCCAACCCATCTGCCAGGACACCGGCAGCATCCTGTTCTATGTGCATTGCCCGGTCGACTACGACCAGATTACGTTCGAGGAAACGGCCAAAGAAGCCGTGAAACTGGCCACGAAGAAAGGTTATCTTCGCCAGAATTCCGTGGATTCACTTACCGGCAAGAACGACGGCACCAACGTCGGTCCGGGTGCGCCCACGTTTCATTTTCATCAACATCGCTCACCGGAAGTCAGCGTGCGATTGGTCTTAAAGGGTGGAGGTTGCGAAAACGTCGGCGCGCAATACTCGCTGCCAAGCGAAAAGCTACAGGCGAACCGCGACCTCGACGGCTGTCGCAAGGCGATCCTGGATGCGGTCTTGCAGGCGCAGGGCAAAGGCTGCGGACCCGGCATCCTGGGCATTTGCATCGGCGGCGACCGCGCGACCGGTTACGAAATGAGCAAGACTCAGTTTTTGCGGCAAATTCCCGATCGCAATCCGAATCCGGAACTGGACAAGCTGGAGCAGGACATCTTGAAGACGGCAAACGAACTCGGGATCGGCCCGATGGGATTTGGCGGCAAGACGACGTTACTGGGAGTGAAAATTTGTGCGGCGAACCGCCTGCCCGCATCCTATTTCGTCAGCATCAGCTATATGTGCTGGGCGTATCGACGCCAGGGCGTCATGCTGGACGCAGAAGGGAAGATTGAAAAGTGGCTTTATTAAGGAGAACCGAATATGACAAAGTTAACTTTTCCCTTCACCGAAGAAAAGATCCGGGCGCTGAAAGTCGGCGACGAGGTGTTGATTTCCGGCGTGGTTTTCACCGGACGCGATGCCGTCCACAAATACCTGCATGAAGGCGGCCAACTGCCACCGGAGGTGAAACTCCGCGACGGCATCCTCTACCATTGCGGCCCGGTCGTGATGAAACAGGATGACGGCACCTGGAAGGCCACCGCCGCCGGCCCGACCACGTCCATTCGCGAAGAGCCGTATCAGGCGCAAATCATCAAGGAGTTCGGCCTGCGCGGCGTCATCGGCAAAGGCGGCATGGGCGACAAAACGCTGGCGGCGTGCAAGGAATGCGGCTGCGTGTATCTGCACGCGGTCGGCGGCGCGGCGCAGGTGCTGGCCGATTGCATCAAGAAAGTGCGCAACGTTTACCTGATGGAAAAATTCGGCGCGCCGGAGGCGATCTGGGAATTTGAAGTGGCGGATTTCCCTGCCGTCGTCACGATGGACGCGCATGGCAATTCGCTGCACAAGGAAATCTTCGCCAAAAGTCAGGCGGAACTGGCGAAGCGGTTATAAATTAATCGCAAGGACGCAAAGACGCGAAGACGCAAAAGCAATCAATGAGGGAGCCAGGGAAACGCCATCCTCATGGTTTCATGG
>JBGPDH010000160.1:0-8611 GCA_041482195.1 Verrucomicrobiia bacterium | reverse complement strand
ACCCGCCGCTCTGACCGGTACAGAAGCGCCGGACAAACTCACGGCAGGCATCTGCGCGGCCGGCCACAAGGCGATGTTCAATGAAACGTGGGGTGGTTATCCCGACGCTGAATTTCTTTCACAACTGGACCCCAAACTGGCCCGGTTGCGGGAACGGCTTTGTCCCCGCGTCCGCACAGTGGCCGAGGCGGTGGGTGGCTTGACGGCGGCCTGGGCCAGGAAGACCGGATTGCAGGCGGGCATTCCTGTGGCGGTAGGTGCGTTCGATGCGCACCTGGGGGCGATTGGCAGCGGTGTGGCGCCGGGCGCGCTGGTCAAAATCATCGGCACGAGCACCTGCGACATCGCGGTATGGCCGGGCACCGAAAAGCTGGCGGATATCCCGGGTTTATGCGGCATCGTGCCGGGGAGCGTATTGCCGGGTTATTACGGACTGGAAGCGGGGCAATCGGCAGTGGGGGATATTTTCAACTGGTGGGTCCATTACATTCAGCCGGGTGGGAAAAAGCCGTTGTCACACGCGGACCTGGACAACGCGGCCGGGAAGCTGCAACCCGGCGAATCGGGGTTGCTGGCGCTGGACTGGAACAACGGCAACCGGACAATCCTGGTGGACCAACGGCTGACCGGTCTTTTGCTGGGCCAGACACTGTATACAACACCGGTGGAAATCTATCGGGCCCTGGTGGAAGCGACCGCGTACGGAGCGCTGACGATTATCAACCGATTTGAGGAATACGGTGTGAAAATTGAGCAGGTAATCAATTGCGGGGGAATTGCCGAGAAAAGTCCGTTCACGATGCAGATTTACGCAGACGTGACCGGTCGGCCGATGAAACTGTCGCGTTCGGCGCAGACATGTGCCCTGGGAGCGGCGATTGCGGGGGCGGTGGTGGCGCAGGTTCACAAGGATTTTGCCGCAGCGGAAAAGGCGATGACGGGTCTGAAGGCAAAAATTTACCGCCCCAATCAAAAGGCCCACGCGGTTTATCGGGAATTATACACGCTCTATAAAGCCCTGCATGACGCTTTTGGTACGCGCGAAGGGACTGGCAATCTGCACGCGGTGATGAAGAAACTGATTGAAATCCGCAACCGCGTTCGCCGATGATTGGCGGATGACCTCACGCTCTGAAATCGGGACCTCGATGGTTTATGTCATCAAATTACATGATATGCGGCGCTGAGCTTTTTGTGTATCGAAGAGAACGACCATGCTCGACCAATTAAAGCGGGATGTCTGCCGAGCCAACCTGGACCTGGTGAGGGAAGGTTTGGTGATTCAAACCTGGGGCAACGTCAGCGGCATTGACCGCGCGCGTGGATGGGTCGTCATCAAACCGTCGGGGGTGCCATATGACCGGATGAAGCCCGCGGACATGGTGGTGGTCTCGCTAAAAACCGGTCGGGTGGTCGAGGGCAGGCTCAAGCCGAGTTCGGATACACCGACGCATCTGGTGTTGTACCGTGCCTTTACCGAAATTGGCGGCGTGGTGCACACGCACAGCCTATATGCGACCGCGTGGGCGCAGGGGCGAAAGAAAATCCCGGCTTACGGCACGACCCAGGCGGATTATTGGTTCGGCGAGGTTCCCTGCACGCGCGCACTGACGCCCCGCGAAATCAAAGGCGATTACGAAACGAATACCGGGCACGTCATCGTCGAGTCGTTCATGAAACTGAATCCGCTGGAGCACCCGGCGGTGCTGGTGGCCGGTCACGGGCCGTTTACCTGGGGCCGGGACGCGGACGATGCGGTGCACAACGCGGTGGTGCTGGAGTTTGTGGCGCGGCTGGCGAGCGAGACGCTGCGCGTGAATCCGCACGTAAAACCGATGGAATCTACGTTGCTGCAAAAACATTTTCTGCGCAAACACGGTAAGAACGCCTATTACGGACAGAAATAACAAAACCTTTATGAAAAAAATCCCGCACATCATTACGTTGGCATCCATTGGACTGGCTACGGTTTGCCTGACCGGTTGCACGTCAGCATCAAAGTCTGACTCTGGCACAAGTGGAGTAATCCTCAAAGCCCCGTTCGGCCAAACGACGGACGGCACGCCGGTGGAAATTTACACGTTGCGCAACAGCAAGGGCATGGAGGCGCGCATCCTGACTTACGGCGGCATCGTTCAATCGCTTAGAGTGCCGGACAAAGAAGGCAACCCAGGCGATGTGGTGTTGGGGTATGACGATCTGGGCGGATACCTGACCAACAGCCCGTTCTTCGGTGCACTGATCGGTCGTTACGGCAATCGTATTGCGAAAGGGAAATTCACGCTCGATGGCCAGGAATACACGTTGCCCATCAATAACGCGCCCAATTGCCTGCATGGCGGGGATCAGGGCTTTCATACGCGGGTTTGGAAAGTGACGCGGGCGGGTGTCGGTCCCGATGGCCCGCGATTGGAATTGAGTTATCTGAGCAAGGACGGCGAGGAAGGTTTTCCGGGCAACTTGCAGGTCGAGGCAACTTATACGGTAACGGATGACAACGCCTTGCGGGTGGAATTCAAGGCCACCACCGACAAGGACACGGTTTGCAACCTGACGCACCATTCGTATTTCAATCTGAATGGAAGCGGCGACGTGCTGGGTTACCTGGTTTATATCAACGCGGACAAATTTACTCCGGTGGACGACACGCTCATTCCCACCGGCGAATTGCGGCCGGTGGCCGGCACGCCGTTTGATTTCCTTACCCCCACAGCGATTGGTGCGCGCATTGGCGGGGATGACCAGCAGCTAAAATACGCGAACGGTTATGATGACAATTGGGTGCTCAATCATCCGCCTGGAGAACTCGGCCTGGCGGCGCGCGTGGAGGATCCCGCCTCCGGCCGGGTGCTGACGGTTTACACCACTGCGCCGGGAATCCAATTTTACACGGGGAATTTCCTCAATGGCACCATCAAAGGCAAGACCGGCCAGGTCTATCCATTCCGCACCGGATTTTGCCTGGAACCACAGGATTTTCCTGACGCACCCAACCATCCGGATTTCCCGTCTGCGGAATTGAAACCGGGTGAAATCTACCAAAGTTCGATCATTTACAAATTTTCCACGAAGTAATTTCCCGGAACAACCAAGAACCGATCAACCAAATCAGCTCATGAAAAGAACATGTCTCCTGACCCTGGCCTTGTGCGTGGCAACGATGTTTACCGGTTGCAGCAAGCAGGAAAACGAAACGGCCTCCTCCGGCGCCGCACCCGCGCCCCAGAAAAAACTCAAACTCGCCTTTGTCAGCAACAACGCAGCTAATTTCTGGGCTTTTGCCCGCGCCGGCTGCGAGGCCGCGGCCAGGGATCTCGGCGACGTGGATCTGGATTTTCGCATCACGCAGGACGGCAGTTCCGCCGCGCAACGTCAGATTCTGGACGACCTGGTGGCCAAGGGGGAGGATGGCATCGCGGTCAGCGTGGACGACCCGGATAACCAGATTGAATTTTTGAACAAAGTCGCCTCGCAGACCTTGTTGATTTGTTGCGACAGCGACGCCTCCGCGAGCAAGCGCGTGGCCTACATCGGCACGGACAACGTGGCCGCCGGAGTCGAGGCCGGGAAAATGATCAAGGAATGTCTGCCTAACGGCGGCAAAATCATGCTGTTCGTCGGACACAGCGACGCGGAAAACGCCAAGGAACGCTACGGTGGCATCAAAAAGGCGCTGGAAGGGTCGAATATCGAGATTGTGGACATCCGCACCGACGACACCGACGCCGTTCGAGCGCAGAAGAATGCCGAAGACACACTGGTGAAATACCCCGACATCGCCTGTCTGGTCGGCTTGTGGAATTACAACGGTCCGGCCATTCTGAATGCCGTTCGTGGCGCGGGTAAAATTGGCCAGGTGAAGATCGTCTGCTTCGATGACGAAGCCGACACGCTGGCCGGCATCGCGTCGGGAGCCATTTACGGTACGGTCGTCCAAAATCCGTTCGAGTTCGGAAAAGATTCCGTAACGCGGATGGATAAATACCTTCATGGCGACAAATCCGCGCTGGCCGGCGGCACCATTTACATCCCCACGCGTGACATCAAGAAGGACAACGTCGCCGCCTACCAGGAAGAGGTAAAGAAGATCCTCGGCCAGTAACATGACTTCCGCGCCGCTGCTTGAGATGCGCGGGATTTCCAAGCGATTTCCCGGCGTCGTTGCGTTGGACGCCGTGGATTTTCACATCACGCGTGGCGAGGTCGTCGCGCTGGTCGGTGAGAACGGCGCGGGCAAGTCCACCCTGATGAAAATCCTCGGTGGTGTCCACCAGCCGAACGCCGGAGAAATCAAGCTGGACGGCCAGCCGGTCAAAATTCAGAACGTGAACGACGCCTTGCGGCGTGGCATCGCGTTCATTCACCAGGAACTCAACGTCCTGGACAATCTTGAAGTGGCGGCAAATGTCTTCCTCGGCCGCGAGCCGCGCAACGCGCTGGGTTTGATTGACCAAAAAAAAATCCACGACGATACCGCTCCTCTGCTCGAGCGGCTCGGCCTGCCGGTGTCCACTCACACGCGGCTCGACCAATTGTCCATCGCGCAGCAGCAGATGGTGGAAATCGCCAAGGCGCTTTCCCTGAACGCTCGCCTGATCATCATGGACGAGCCGACTTCGAGTCTCACTTTGTCCGAGACCAAGCGCTTGCTGGAGCTCGTCTGTGAATTGGCCGAACAGGGCGTGAGCATCATCTACATTTCGCACCGGCTGGGTGAGATTGACGAGTGCGCCGACCGCGTCATCGTTTTGCGCGATGGCCGGAACGCGGGCGAGTTGACCCACGACGAAGCCACACATGACCGGCTGGTTAACCTGATGGTCGGCCGCGACATCAAGAATTTCTACGTCGCGCCGGAAGCAAAAGCAGCACCGGGTTTCTTCATGGCCCGCAACATTTCCTCATCATTGCACCCGGGCAAGACGGTATCCTTCGATGCCGCGCGCGGGGAAATCCTCGGTCTGGCCGGTCTCGTTGGCGCCGGGCGCTCCGAGATGGCAAAGGCCCTGGTGGGACTGGACCACTCGCCGGCCAGGCAGATCATTTTGGACGGCAAAAGCATTTCCATCAACGCACCCCGCGATGCGATCGACCACGGCATTTATCTCGTTCCCGAAAACCGGCGAACGGAAGGCCTGGTCGTCGAGATGTCTGTGCGCGAAAACGTCAGCCTCCCGTCGTTACGACAGCTTTCGCGCGGCGGCCTCATCCAACGCAAACGTGAGCGCGACGTGACGCGGCGGCAGGTGGATTCTCTCAAGGTCAAGACTCCCAGCATTGATTCGCTGGTCCTGAACTTGAGCGGCGGCAACCAGCAAAAGGTCGTCCTCGCCAAATGGCTCGCCATGAATCCCCAGGTGATGATTCTGGACGAACCGACGCGCGGGATTGACGTCGGTGCCAAGGCGGAGATTTACCGGCTGATGCGCGCGCTGGCGGGACAGGGGACGGTCATTTTGATGATCAGCAGCGACATGGAAGAGGTCCTGAACGTCAGCGACCGTATCGCGGTGATGCACGAGGGCGAAATCACCGGTGTGCTCGACCGGGCTGATTGCACCGAGCAGAATGTCATGCAGCTCGCTGTCGGCAAAAAAATTCCCGCTGCGAAACCAGCCTTTACGAACTGATTTCATGCAAAACCAAACGCCCGAACCCGTCGGAACGCCTTCCCAGGAGACGGCCCTGCCGGTATCGAAGAAACCGTCGTTCATCAAAACCCTGGTGACCAAAAAGGAATTCGGAATTTTCGTCCTGCTCGTCGTCATGTGCGTCGTCACCGGTCTGAAGAACCACGCCTTCTTTTCCGAGGCCAACCTGTCCAACACTGCCAATCTGATCGGCTTGTTTGGCATCTTCAGCATCGGTGCCGGCTTGATCATCATCACCGGCGGCATTGATTTATCGGTCGGCTCCATGATTGCCCTGAACGGCATGTTGCTGGTAATGGCGCTGACCGATTGGCACTGGCCTTGGCCGCTGGGGGTGGCGTTTGCACTGGCGGTGCCGATGCTGCTCGGCTCCGCTCACGGCCTGCTCATCACGCGCTTCAGAATGCAGCCGTTTATTGTCACGCTCTGCGGCCTGCTGCTCTATCGGGGCATTGCCCGCTTCATCGCCAGCGACACAACCAGGGGATTTGGCGATGCTGCCGGTTTCAAGACACTGCAACACCTGGCCAACGGCAAATTTCTCGGCCTGCCGATGCCGTTTGTCATTCTCATCGTGACGTCCCTCGTCATGTGGATTGTGCTGCATCGTTCAATCTATGGCCGCTATCTGCTGGCGGTCGGGCGCAACGAAGAAGCCACACGCTTTTCCGGCGTGAACACCCGGCGCGTCATCGCCAGCAGCTACGTGCTGGGCGGCCTGCTGACGGGCATCTCCGGCGTCCTGTTCGCCTTTTATACCAACTCGGTTTCGCCTTCGACGCACGGCAATTTCTACGAGCTGTACGGCATTGCCGCGGCGGTGCTGGGCGGCTGCAGCCTGCGCGGCGGCGAAGGCTCCGTCATCGGGGTTCTCATCGGCACCGCCTTGCTGCTCGTGCTGCAAAACCTCGTGAACCTGCTGAACATCCCCAGCTCGCTCAACTTTGCAGTCATGGGCGCGGTGGTGCTCATTGGCGTACTGACGGACCAGATTTTCAAAAACCGCGCGGCGAAAAGGATTGCGCGACAGCCCAAATGAAAAGCTTGTTTCCGGACGGACGAGTGGTACGAGTCCTCTTTCGCTGCGTGTCGTCGGGTGAACCAAGGTTTATGACCTCGCTTTCGGAGCCTTTGCGGTTAAGAGGTAGCGCAGGCTTTCTGGCCTGCGGGTTCTGGCGACTTTCCAGTCGCCATTTTCTTGCAGACGGCATACGGGACAAGAATGTCCCGCCAACCCGCGGACCAGAATGTCCGCGCTACAAGGATCATGGAACCACTCTAAGCCTCAAGCTATTTGTTTCCGCAGGAACTGCTTTGCTGGCGGCCGCCAGTGCTTTGTCCGCCCAAATGATTTCTCCCGACACCAACCTTACTACGCGCGAGCAGCAAATCATTGCCGCCTCCAAACCGGATGCTGCGCCTCGGTTCAACGGTGCAGGGATTGTCGGCATTCGCCCGGGCACGCCCTTGATTTATTCCCTGGCCGTAAGCGGCGAACGTCCGATTGCCTACATGGCAAAGTCATTGCCAGTCGGACTGAAACTGGATTCCGACACCGGGATTATTACCGGTTCATTGGAAAAAGCCGGCAGTTTTAAAGTGGAGGTCCGCACCGAAAATTCCTCGGGCACCGCCGAAGCAAGAATTAAAATCGTTTGCGGCGATACCCTGGCGTTGACGCCGCCGATGGGTTGGAACAGCTACGATGCTTATGGCGATTCCATTCGCGAATCCGAGGTGCTGACCAATGCCGAATGGTTGAGGCAACACCTGCAACCGTTCGGTTGGGACACCGTCGTCGTGGATTTTCGGTGGTATGACCGGTTGGCCAACGGTCAACCCGGCCAGGGTTCCGAAGGTGTTATGATCGATCAATACGGCCGCTGTATTCCTGCACCCAATCGGTTTCCATCGGCGACGAACGATGCCGGTTTCAAGCCGCTCGCCGACCGGATTCACGCCATGGGTCTGAAGTTTGGCATTCACATCATGCGTGGCATCCCCCGTCTGGCAGTAGCGAGAAACCTGCCGATTGCCGGTTCCCAATTCACCGCCGCCCAGGCTGTACTGCCCGTGAGCGATCCAAACCGCCAGTGCGTTTGGAATCAGGATATGTTTGGTGTGAACGCCACCAACGATGCAGGCAGGGCGTGGTATGCCAGCATCGCCAAACAGTATACTTCCTGGGGCGTGGATTACATCAAATGTGACGACATCGCGAACTTGCAGCGCGGTAAAATGTATGGTGCCGACGAAATTGAAGCGCTGTCAACCGCGTTGAAAAATTCAGGCCGTTCCATCGTCCTGAGCCTTTCGCCGGGTGCGACTCCAGTAAGTCACGGCGCACATGTCGCGCAGTTCGCCAATCTATGGCGTATCTCGCCGGATTTCTGGGACAACTGGCGTTCGCTCAATCATAATTTCGATTTGTTTGCCCGATGGACCGAATACACCGGGCCCGGTCACTGGCCGGACGGCGACATGATTCCGTTTGGTCATATCTGCCAGCGCAATTGCGACGTGCGACCCGACCGCTGGACGCGCTTCACGCGCGAGGAACAACTGACCCTCATGTCGCTGTGGGCGCTGGCGTCGTCGCCGTTGATGTTGGGCATGAACCTGCCGAATAACGACGACTGGACGACGGCGTTGCTGACCAATCCGGAAGTGCTCGCGATCGACCAGGACCCACTCGGTAAACCGGCACAACGGTTGGCAGATCCCGGTGTGCCTGCGGAAATTTGGGTGAAACCATTAGCGGACGGTTCGCACGCCGTCGGATTTTTCAATCGGACCGGGCAACCTATAAATGTGAAGGTTCCCTGGCTGAACCTTGGATTTCCTTCTTCGGTTCAAGTTCGCGATTTATGGTTACGAAAAGATCTTGGCCGGCAAACAGAATTTACAGCCGATCTGCCCGCGCATGGTTGTATGCTGCTTCGCGCGAAGTGAAACTACTT
>JBGPDH010000159.1:0-8721 GCA_041482195.1 Verrucomicrobiia bacterium | reverse complement strand
CTGAAAACACCCACCGGCAGTTTCTGCTCCAACACGGCGTGTTCGACAATGTTCATCGCCAGTGAGGTTTTGCCCATGCTGGGCCGGGCGGCGACGACAATCATTTCGCTTCCGTGCAGACCGTCGGTCATCCGGTCCAGGTCCACAAATCCTGTCGCCAGCCCGGTGAGCGTTCCTTTGCGGCTGAAAAAGTTCTCAATCGTGCCGATGGCTTTGTTGACCAGGTCTTTCGTGGTCAGCACACTGCCTTGCGCGCGCGATTCTGAAATCCGCAACACATCGCGCTCCACCTCGTCCAGCAGGGTGTCCACTTCTCCCTCATAGTCGTAAACCCGTCCGACCACGTCCGTGCACGTGGCAATCATCCGTCGCAACAGGAATTTCTCGCGGACAATGTCGAGATAATAGGAGAGATTTGCCGCACTCGGCACGGTATCCTGCAATTGCGCCAGAAAGGCGATGCCGCCGACCTGTTCCAGCAATTGTTTGTCCTTGAGCCGTTGCTGCAGGGTGATGACATCAATCGCCTCGCGAGTGTCATACATGGCCAGCAAGGTTTCGAAAATCGTCTGGTGCCGCAGATCATAGAAAACCTCTTTGGTATCTTTCAACTTTTCCACACATTCCCCCATGCATTCGTTCGGGGAAAGCAATACACAGCCGAGCACGCCTTGCTCGGCTTCGGGCGAATGCGGTGGCAACCGGTCCACCAACGTGGATTGGGGACTGCGGAGGGCCGACTTTTGGCGCCGGGCTTTCTTTAAATCAGCAGTAGCACCGGCAGTTTCGGAAACGGAATCAATCATGCGAACAGGAGACCGGTAAATTGAGTTCACGACAAGCCGGAATTCTGAACACCCGTTCGCAGTCCGTTCACAAAGTTATTCGCCGGGAAAAATTCAGCCGGAAAAATTGACTCGCTTCTGAATGCAATTAGAATTCCAGCTTGTTACAGACATGAAACGCAAGCCGTCATTGCTGGTTGTTTTCCTGACGGTCTTCATTGACCTCATCGGCTTTGGCATTGTCGTGCCGCTGGTGCCGATTTACAGCCGGCATTATGGCGCGGGCGGGTTCGTCATCGGTGCCATCATCGCCTCCTACTCGGCGATGCAGTTCCTGTTTTCGCCCGTCTGGGGTCGCCTGTCCGATCATCACGGCCGCCGCCCGATTCTGCTCATCAGCACCGCGGGTGCGGCATTGTCGTATGTTCTTTTCGCCATTGGATCGGGGTTTGAAAACCACACGGCGGCATTGTGGGCGCTGCTGCTCGCAAGGATTTTTGCCGGCGTTTGCGGGGGAAATATTACCGTCGCCCAGGCGTACATCGCCGACATCACACCTCCGGAACATCGTTCCAAGCGGATGGGGTTGATTGGTATGGCGTTCGGACTTGGATTCATCTTCGGCCCCGCCATCAGCGGTATTGCCTTGAAGCTTTTCGGCGCGACGGGTCCGGGCTGGACTGCCGCTGCACTGTGCGCGGCCAATTTCCTCCTGGCCTTTGCTATCCTCGCCGAGAGTTGGAAGCCCGATTCAAACCCGACGACCCGCCGCCCGCGTCTGCAGCAATGGGGACATACGCTGGCCCAGCCTAAAATCGGCTCGCTCATCCTGATTTTTTTCCTGGCCACGTTTGCGTTCAGTTGTTTTGAAAGCACGTTGCCATTGCTGGTAAACGATAATTTCAACCTCGGCATCACCGTGGACGAAACCAAACCGGCCACGACGGTGATTTCCCTCTTCGTCTTTTGCGGCATCATCGGTGCGTTCATCCAGGGCGGCGCCATCGGCCGGTTGGTGAAAGTGTTCGGCGAACCAAAATTGATTGCCTTAAGCCTGGTGTTGACCGGCATCAGCCTGGCATTGTTGCCGTTCATCAAAGGTGACGGCCAGTTGAAATGGCTGCCGGTTCTGCACCTCGCTGATTGGTCCTGGATTAAGATGCTGCTGGTATTGGCGTTGTTGGCGGTGGGTTCCAGCCTGACCCGTCCGCCGGTGTTCGGTCTGTTGTCCAATCTAACTCCGGTCAATGAACAGGGCGCCACCATCGGTGTCGCCCAAAGCGCGGGTGCGCTGGCGCGGATTGTCGGTCCCATTTTTGCCGCCACGCTCTACTTGCATATCCCGATGCTGCCCTATGTCACGTGCGGGGCCGTTTCCATTCTGGCCGGTGCCCTGGCCATTCAGCAGCTGGGCAAACGCGTCGTGTTGACCGGGGCTAAAATTGAAGAGGCGGCGGATTGAGCGCTTCACACCGGCTTTGCGTCAACCCGCCGCGGATCCGTTCACTCAAACGGAATTCATTGCTGGTCGGGAGGCGGACCGGAGGGCTGGCCGTTATCACCGGGCAGCGGACCGGTTTGGTCCGCGTTCGGGCCACCTTCATGGGGCGGGCCCATATGGTGGCGCGGCCCGATGAATTCGTCTGGGGTCAATTGTCCATCGCCGTTCTTGTCCAGCGATTTCAGCGCCGCCGGCGCATTAGCGATTTCGCTCGCGTCAATTACGCCGTCGCCGTTGACATCCAGCGCCTTCACCACGGCCGGTAACGGCGGACGCGGAGCATCCTTCGGCGCGTCGGCCGGTATTGGCGGCAAGTATTCGTCCGCAGTCAATTGGCCGTCGCCATTTTTATCCAGTGTCAACAAGGCGGTACTGGCATTGGCGATTTCATTGGCATCAATCACCCGATCATGATTGGCATCAAGAACCTGAATAAGCGGCAACGGTGGTGGGCGATGGCGCGGACCCATTCCTCCAAGGCCACCGTCGGGCGGCGGGTTGCCGGAGTTCTGGGCATTGAGGATGAGGGCTGACGAACCGAGCGCCAGCAGTGTCAGCATGGTTTTCATTGTCGTTTTCATGTTGTGCTCTCTTTCTATTTTTGCCGGTGTGACTTTTTTTCTCTTGCGGCACTTTACGCGAAGCCACCTTAAGCGGGGATGAAGCCCGAAAATATTTGAATTTTTCCGTTCCGCGTCTTCATCTTCCCTTAAGGTGGCGCCTGCGAGGGTGACGACGGAAGGCGGTTGTGTTAAACCAGCCGCGAGCACCGTCAACATGAGAATCCTGATTGTCGAAGACGAACCGGATTTGCTCCGCAGCCTCGCCCAGGCGTTCCGCGAGCAAGGTTATGCCGTGGACAGCGCCAACAACGGCGAGGATGGCCTGTTCAACGCCGAGAGTTACGATTACGACGCCATCGTCCTCGACGTGATGTTGCCCAAACTCGACGGGTGGGAACTGCTCAAACGCCTTCGCAAAACCAAAAAAACGCCTGTGCTCATGCTGACCGCCCGCGACCAATCCCGCGACCGCGTCAAGGGCCTCGACACCGGCGCGGACGATTACGTCGTCAAGCCGTTTGATTTGCCGGAATTGTTCGCCCGCCTCCGCGCGCTCATCCGCCGCAGTGTGAATAAGACGAGCAATGTCATTGAAATCGGCGATGTGAAAGTTGATACCGCCGCGCGCAACGTTTTCCGGGCTGACACACCCGTCGAGCTGACCGCGCGCGAGTATTCGCTGGTGGAATTTCTGGCGCTGCATCGCGGCGAAGTGGTCACCCGCACTCAACTTTACGAGCATTTGTTCGACGAGAACGAAAGTTCACTTTCCAATTTGCTGGACGTGCATGTTTCCAACGTCCGCAAAAAGCTCGGCGCTGAATTCATCACCACCCGTCGCGGCCACGGCTATTGTATCGAGTAAATGAAAACATCGAACATCGAACATCCAACTCCCAACATCCAGAGGACGGTATGCACGCGTCTTTCAAATTGGGTGTTGGATGTTGGTTGTTGGTTGTTGGTTGTTTCCAGGAAATGATTCCCAAATCCATCAAATGGCGCCTGCAGCTCTGGTACGGCCTGATTCTCGTGCTCGTGCTGGCCGGCTTCGGGTTCACCGCGTACCAGCTTGAACGCGGGCGGCTGGTCGGCCGCATTGACAACGAGTTGCATCGACGAGTGGGGGTGATTGCGAACGCGTTACATCGTCCGCCGCCACGCGGATTGGACGGAAACGGACAGCCTTTTGACCGCCCGCCACCAGGCCGGTTTCCCGACGACGGTCCGCCGGGACTAACTCCGCATCCGCCGATTGAATTCCATATGCCACCGGGAGACGCCGGATTATTCGGCACAAATGATCCCAATAATTACTATTTCATCATTGAAGGACGCGATGGCAAAGAATTGGCGCGCTCGGATAATGTGCCGCGTAGTGAAGTGGATTTTCAACATCGGTTTAATTTAGCCAACGATCTTTCCAGTTTGAACAATTTGATAGTTCCTCGTGCATCATTGAATTTTAAGGACAACCGCGCGATTTTCCAGCGTTTGCCATCAGGCGAGACCATTTATGTCGGTTGTTCGGTCATACCGGAAAGCCGCGTGTTAAAGATGACCAAGTTAAAACTTTCCGGCATTGGCGGAATCATTTTACTTTTCGGATTTGCGGGCGGTTGGTGGTTTATTTCGCGGGCACTACTTCCGGTTGAAAACATCAGCGCCACGGCTGCGAAAATATCCGCCGGCGATTTGTCGCAGCGCATCAATGTGGCCGAAGCTGAAAGTGAACTCGGTCAGTTGGCGAGTGTATTGAATTCCACCTTTGCCCGGCTGGAAACAGCGTTTGCCCAGCAACAACAGTTTACTGCCGACGTGGCCCACGAATTGCGCACGCCGGTTTCCGTGATTCTCACGCAGACGCAGACCGCGTTGAGCCGTGAGCGCGCTGCGGCCGAATATCGGGAAACGGTCGAAGCCTGCGAGCGTTCTGCTCAGCGGATGCGCCGGTTGATTGAATCGCTGCTCGAACTGGCACGGTTGGATGCGGGGCAGGAAACCATGAAACGGCTGCGATTTGATTTGGCCAGGGCAGTAAACGACTGCATCGAACACATGCAACCGATTGCCGGCCAACGTAATATGAAGCTTTTAACCCAGTTGGCTCCGGTGGAAATTACCGGCGATGCCGAACGTCTGGCGCAGGTTATCACCAACCTGCTTGTCAATGCCGTTCAGTACAACCGGCCGGAGGGCGAAGTACGTGTAAAACTGGAGCCCCAACCGGGACTTGCCGTGTTGACCGTCACGGATACCGGTCCGGGAATTTCCGCCGAAGATCTACCCCATGTGTTCGAGCGATTCTATCGCGGCGACAAATCGCGAACAGCATCTAACGGCAATGCGGGACTGGGGCTGGCTATTTCCAAGGCCATCGTTGAGGCCCATGGCGGAACCGTTGAAGTTTCGAGCCAAACGGGTCAGGGGACGACTTTTACCGTGCGGTTGCCGCTCGTTTGAGCCGGGAGGGCCGCCGTGTCGGCGACCCTGAATTTAGGGACGGCGACACGCCATCCCTCCCGGATTTAGCGGAGGAACATTTCCGCAGCAGCATCCGCGAAACGTAGTCCCTGCCGGGTAAGGTGAAATCGATCCGGTGAAATTTCCGCCCAACCGCGGTCCGCCAACCGGCTCATGTCCGCCGACCATTCCTGGCGCAAATCAAAACTCGTGGCACGGCGGAATTCTTCAAACGGCCAGCCGGCCACCAGGCGCAAGCCGAACGCAGCGGTTTCGCCGGCGCGTTTCAGCGGCGGTAATTCCTCAACGCTTTCAAAGGCGCGTTTCCCATTTTCCAGCTGCTCGCAATAGAGCTGCGTGTTCGACCAGTTTTTCGTCCGCACCCCGCGGACGTAGCCGGTGGCACTGGGACCGAGTCCATAAAACGAGCCGCCCCGCCAGTAATTTACGTTATGCCGGCAGGCAAAGGCAGGAATGTCCGCAGTCCGCAGTCCACAGTCCCCCGTTCCTGCCCGAAGGTGACGCGACTGTGGACTGAGGACCGTGAACTGGCCTGACTTCATCTCACGCGCAAAGTTGGCAATTTCATATTGGCGAAGACCGGCGGTAGTCGCGTGCTCGACGAGTTCTTCATACATGGCGCAGGCCAGATCCTCATCCACGTCGAATTTGCCGGCCTGTAACTGCGCAAACAACGGCGTGTCATCCTCGTAAATGACCTCGTAACTGGACAGATGCTCACTGCCGAGGGCCAAAGCCTCGTCCAACGTGGCCCGCCAGATCTCCAGCGTCTGACCGGGTATGGCGAACATGAGATCCAGATTCAAATTATCGAAACCGGCCCGGCGGAGAATATCGAACGATTTAAAGACCATGGCGCGGGAATGAACCCGACCCAGTCGGTCGAGCAGGTCTTCATCCAGCGACTGCACCCCCATGGAAATCCGGTTGACGCCGAAATCCCGGAGCAATTTGGCCTTATCGGCCGACACGGTGGCAGGATTGCATTCGACGGTGAATTCCTCCGCGCCCAGCAGATTCAGGCGTTCCATGGCCCGGAGGACCTGGTCCCATTGGCGGAGATTGAGCAGCGAAGGCGTGCCGCCGCCGAAGAAAATGGTCCGCGGCCGCAAATCGGCCGCAACCATTTCCATTTCGCGAATCAAGGCGGCGACGTAACGATTGATGAGTTCACCGCCGGCCGGCTCGGAATAGAACGCGCAATAAGAGCATTTTTGCGCGCAAAATGGCACATGTACATAAAGACTGGAAATCCGCGTCACATTTGAAACCACCATGAAGACAACTTACCTCCTCCAACCGCCGCTGGCGAACCTAAATCCGGGGGCCGCGCAATTCTCAAATTCCGACAACGGCGTCGTTACTGCTGGTGCACGCGCTGAACGTTCTGGGCTTTCAACCCTTTGTCACTGACGACGACGTCAAACAAGACGTCGTCTCCCTCGTTCAGTGTTTTGAATCCCGTGCCCACGATGGACGAATGGTGAACAAACACGTCCTGCCCGGAACTTTGGGCGATAAACCCAAACCCTTTTTTATTATCGAACCACTTGACTTTGCCACTGGCCATAATCGTTCCTGCCTTCCGAGGCGCATCATTATGCGAAACAGACACGACCGAAATTCAGCCGTGCCTGGGACTACTTTACAGATTCACTCATGCCTATTTACGTCGACAATAATTAGTTATTGCGTCCGCGTCAAGAACAACTTTTTAACACGATTTTAACACTCGACTAACCACCTGGCCGGCGTCCTCATTCCAGCTGCAATGCCTGATTCAGCAGCTGCGGCAGATAATTAATGATGGCCGCTTCGCTGACCGCCAGGGTCGCCCCGGCTTTTTGTGCCGCCGCCTGCCACTCCGTTCCCTGCTCACCGGCAAAGGCAATGACCGGGATGTGTTGCGTAGCCGCATCCGCCTTCAACGCCGCGATGGCGCGGCAGACGTCCTCCCGGCCTGCCAGATCCGCAATCACCAGTAACGGACCTTCGCTGCGTGCGCACTGCTGCAACGACGCCAGATCGTTGACTGCCTGGACACGATAATTCAAATCCTGCAGCCGGTTTACCAACTGGCTGCCGGGCATCAGCTTCTCGTAAAAAACCAGCGCGAGCGGCTGCGTCATGCGGTGAACGTGCGCCATGGCGGAATAAATAGCAAAGCCCTTTTCAATCGGCAACCGTTCTCACGGCAAATCGGTGTGCCCCATCAAGTAGCGGTCGCATTCGCGCGCCGCACCCCGACCTTCATTAAACGCCCAAACGACAAGACTTTGACCGCGGCGACAGTCACCGCACGCAAAGACCCCCTTGAGGTTCGTTGTGTATTTCTCAAATTCGGCCCGGGCGTTGCTCCGGGCATCACATTCCACGCCCAGCGCTCCCAACAACGGCTGTTCCGGGCCCAGAAAACCCATGGCCAATAACACGAGTTGCGCGGGTAAAACCTTTTCCGTCCCCGGTACATTCTTCGGAATGAACTGCCCTTTCTCATTCCTATCCCATTGCACCTGCACCGTCTGGACCGTTTTCACGTGGCCGGAAGCATCACCTTCGAATTTCGTTGCGGTGGTGAGATAAACCCGCGGGTCGGCGCCAAATTTCGCCGCCGCTTCCTCCTGCCCGTAGTCCAGTCGATAAACCTTCGGCCATTCCGGCCAAGGATTGTCCTTGGCCCGGTCCACCGGCGGCTGGGGCAAAATCTCAATCTGGACCAGGCTGTCGCAACCATGGCGCACGGCCGTGCCGACGCAGTCCGTACCGGTGTCGCCGCCACCGATGACGATGACGTCTTTGCCGGTCGCGGAGATGAAATTGCCGTTCTTGTGGCCGTCCAGAACGCTCTTCGTGTTGGCCGTCAGAAAATCCATCGCGAAATGGACGCCTTTGAGGTTCCGGCCTTCGACGGGCAAATCCCGCGGTTTGGTGGCGCCGGTGGCCAGAATCACCGCATCAAATTCCTTCAACAATTTGTCTGCCGGATAATTGCCGCCCACGTCGGTATTGCAAACAAACCGGATGCCTTCGGCTTCCATCTGTTTGATGCGACGCAGCACGACTTCCTCCTTGTCGAGTTTCATGTTCGGAATGCCGTACATGAGCAGGCCCCCGGGGCGGTCGGCGCGTTCGAAAACCGTGACGAGATGACCGGCCTTGTTGAGTTGCGCCGCGGCGCAAAGCCCCGCCGGACCGGAACCCACCACGGCCACCTTTTTGCCGGTGCGAGCCTTGGGCGGTTCCGGCACCACCCAACCATGCTCCCAGCCGTGGTCGATGATGGCACACTCGATATTTTTGATCGTGACCGGCGGATTATTGATCCCGAGCTCGCTCGAACCCTCGCACGGGGCCGGGCAGTCGCGGCCGGTGAAATCGGGGAAGTTAT
>JBGPDH010000158.1:0-8740 GCA_041482195.1 Verrucomicrobiia bacterium | reverse complement strand
GAATACGAAAAAGGCACATCAAAAGACGCCTGCTGCGCCTGAACCGCCGCTAACCAGGGCGGACCAATACAAAAACAGGGTTGTCGGCGTCTTGATAACCATCCGCAAATTCCAGCAATAGAAAACAGGGCAAACGGTGCGGGCGACGAGACGCTCACCGTCTGCGCTGCGACGGCATGATGGCCAGTCCGGGCCGGCACGCCAACTGGATGCCGGGAAACTTTTCTTGCGTCTATATTCCGGTTCGTTCTTGTTTCAGGCAGGTTATGGCGTGAATTGCTTTTTTAGAGTGATGGCGTATGGTTGCCGGCAATTTTATGAAAGCCATCCAAGGTTACCATCTCATCAAGCCCGAAGACCTCTTCTGGCGGCCGTCCAACCTGATGAAAATCCCCAACGCGGATTATCTGGAGCGCACCGGGAGCGAAAACATCGGCACGCGGCTCTGGCGACTGCCGCCCAAAAGCGCGAACACGCTGCACAAACATATCCGGCAGGAGGAATTTTACTTCGTGCTGGAAGGCACCGGCCGGATGCGCGTGGGCGACGAGACGCTGACCGTGCCCAAATACGGCGGCGTCCTGGTCGGTCCGGATCAGTTGCGCCAGGTGTTCAACGATACGGACGCGGAGGTGCTCTGGCTCATCGTCGGCTCGCCAGAGGAAACGGAATTTTTGCCCGGCGCAAAAAACAAGCCCGACATGAAGCTCATTTACCCGACTGACCCGACACAATTGCCCAGGGAATTGGCCGGCGTGGCATGGCCGCCGAAGTGAGCGCGAAGGTTGATATGAAAACATAGTCGATCGGCTGTCGAATCCTGATATGGCGACTTACATTGCCATGCTGCGGGGAATCAACATTACCGGGCACAAAATCATCCGGATGGAAAATCTCCGCGCGTCGTTCGAGGCGCTGGGGTTTCGTCAGGTGAAAACGTATGTCCAAAGCGGCAACGTCGTTTTTGAAACGGAGCCGGACGCGAGTCTCGCCGGTAAAATTCAGAAAAAGATTCTGGCAGATAATGGTTTTAACGTGTCGGTCCTCTTGAAAACACCGCAGGACATGGCCCGGGTCATCCGTAATAATCCATGGTTGAAAATGAAAGGCATTGATGATTCCCGGCTGTACGTGACGTTCCTGTCGGCGCCCGCGCCTTCGACCGCAGAAAGCGCCTTGAAGGGGTTGGCGAAGGGACGGGAACGGTTCCATGTCGGCCGCCGCGAAATCTACCTCTATTGCCCGAACAGCTATGGCAAATCGAAGTTGTCCAACACCGCGATTGAGAAAAAGCTTGGAATGGTCGCCACAACCCGGAATTGGCGATCGGTCAACGCGCTGCTCGCATTGGCGCAAACCTAAGGCATTGCTTTGAAAACTCTGTCTCTTGCCTCGCCAGCGGAATTGCGGAAGTGGCTGCAGAAAAACCACGCCCGTTCAGACGGCATCTGGCTGCGGTTCTTCAAGAAAAGTTCCGGCCGGAAATCCGTCAATCATGCCGAGGCGCTCGACCAGGCGTTATGTTTCGGCTGGATTGATGGCCAGGCAAAGCCCAAAGATGAGCACTCGTGGCTCCAGAAATTCACGCCGCGCCGCGCCAAAAGCGGCTGGTCGAAATTGAATACCGCCCACACGGAACGGCTGATCCAGGCCGGGCAGATGGCCCGCGCGGGATTCGAAGCGGTCGCCGCGGCCAAAGCCGATGGCCGTTGGCAGGCCGCTTATGATTCGCCGCGCAACGCCGCGCCGCCGGACGATTTTTTGAAAGCGCTGGGAAAGCACAAGAGGGCGAAGGCATTTTTCGAATCGTTGAACCGGTCCAACGTGTACGCCATCGTGTATCGCCTGCAAACGGCGAAAAAGCCGGAGACCCGCGAAAAGCGGATGAAGACGATTCTGGAGATGCTCCAGCGCGGCGAGAAATTCCACTGAACCGGCGACCGGGTCAATGTTTCAAGGTTTCAAGAGGCCGACAAGCTGAAGTGGTGACGCTAAAAGAAAAGCCGAAATCTAATGCAAATTGTGAATAAACGTTGAATAATGTGCCAACAACAAGTAGTACATTTTGCTCGTGGAGGTTTAAGTCGCAATCAACATTGAGAAGCAAATAGAAAGACGATCGAACACATGGCAACTGAAGAACGAGTACTTTGTTTTGAACGAAAACTGCTTGAAAAACTGGGCGTGTTTCAGGGCATCAGTCTGGAAGTTGAGAAATACCTGCCCGTCGTGACGGCCCATTCAAACGTCCTATACCGGAACCGGAGCGAAGCCGAACAGGACAAGCGTTACAAGCAGTTAATCCCTTACGTCCTCATCATTTCCAAAAATAAAATACTCCGATATCGCCGGGGACGAGGTGGACAGGAAACGCGTTTGCATGGCTTATATTCGGTCGGGGTGGGTGGCCACATTTCGGAAGAAGATCACGGACTCTTTTCAAATGGTTTCGGCTATCAGGAGGCTATGCGGCGCGAATTGATCGAAGAGGTGGCCATTGACGTTATGCAGGAGGCAGCGGTCGCGGTCATCAATGATGATAGCACGGACGTCGGGCAGGTACATCTGGGGGTGGTGCATATCGTACATGTAGCCGACGAAACCGTTGCCGGCCGTCGCAGCGGGATTGTCGGCCCTGAGTTTGTGCCGATGGTTGAAGCTGCGAAAAACCCGGGTGCCTACGAATCCTGGTCCCGTTTTTGCCTTGAAAACCTTGACGCGCTTCTAGCCAAAGCCACCGCTTCAGGTGTTACCACCTCCGAACGAGTGGTCGCCTGACCTTGAACACATTTCAGGAATACGAAAGAACTGCCACAGCCATACCGGTTTCTTTGCGAAATGATCGGGATCGGATAGAGCTTCCTGTTCGGGGGTTGCAGGAGGAAGCAGGTAAAATTGGCTCGTTATTCGCGAAAGCCCTTGCCTCCGGCAAATTCCACCTGACACAACCTGTACAAAACAAAGAAGTTAAAGACCGCCTTGCCGATGTGCTTTGGTATGTCGCCCGCCTCTGCGACGAAACGGGTATTAGCATGCAGCAACTGGCAACGCACAGTATCATGCAGCTCCAGGCAAGGATTAAAGGACTGAATCCTGACCAACGCTAATCAGGGCTTCAGCAATCCCGCAAAATTGGCGCGGTGACGCCAGAGCAGGAACAGCGCGAGCGCGGCGACGATTGCCGCCGGTTGCCAGCCCTCATGGTTAAGAAAGATGTGGAAGCAGAGGATGTTCACAATCACCGGCCCGAGCAGCGTCAGCCCCAGCGGAATGAAGCGGCCGATCAGCAGAATCAATCCGCCGGCAACCTGGCAGAAACCCACCACCTTGACGTAGCCGGTGGTCATCATCGCATTGATGAAGTCACCGGAAGGACCGGACATGGGCGGCGCCTTGATGAAGTGCAGAAACGCGTTGGAACCAAAGACGACGAATACGAGCCCAAGCAGGATGCGGGCGATGATTTCGGCGATTTTCATGCCACCAATGTTGACCAGGTCGGGCGGAATATCAATTGCGATTCTTTTGACTATTTTTCTTTCTAACGTTGGGGCTTGACATGCAACCAAATGGTTGCATATTATGCCGACCGATGGATGTGGTGTTCAAGGCGTTGGCCGACCCTAGCCGGCGTAAATTGCTCGACCGTTTGCACCAGAGCAACGGGCAGACGTTGACCGGGTTGTGCGCGCATCTGGACATGACGCGGCAGGCGGTGACGAAGCATTTGCGGTTGTTGGAAAAAGCCAACCTGGTGGCCGTAGTCTGGCAGGGACGCGAGAAACTGCATTATCTGAATCCGGTGCCGTTGCACGAGATCTACGAGCGCTGGATCGGCAAATACGAGCGCCGTCGCCTGCAGGCGTTGAGCGATTTGAAAAAAGGTCTCGAAAGGAAAGGATGAAATTATGGCCAAAAGCCAGTTCGTTTATGTGACCTACATTCGCACGACACCGACGAAACTGTGGCAGGCGTTGACCACACCCAAATTCAACCGCCAGTTCTTTTACGGCGCCGTTCAAGAATCGGAATGGAAGCAGGGCGCCACGTGGCGGCTCCTGAAACCCGACGGGGGCGTCTGTGACAGCGGTAAAATCCTCGAAATCAATCCGCCCCGGCGTCTGGTGCTGAAATGGCGCAATGAGTTGATGCCCGGGCTCCGCGCGGAAGGTTATTCGCGCATGACCCTGGAAATTGAAAAACATGCCGCGTCGGTCAAGCTCACCATTCGGCACGAGATGAAGAAATCCGGCTCGAAATTCATTAAAGCGATCTCGGAAGGCTGGCCGCCGATTCTGTCGAGCCTCAAGACCCTGCTCGAAACCGGTGCATCGCTCAAAGAAACCCGGCATTGGCCTGAGGGGATGTAACCTCAAAACCAAAACCAGGGAGAATCAGATGGAAAAGTCCGAATTCGTTTATGCAATATTTGTTCGCACGACGCCGGAAAAGCTCTGGGAAGCTCTGACCAGTGGCGAATTCACCAAGAAATACTGGTTCGGCTTTCGGATCGAGGTGGAACAGAAAACCGGTGGCGCCGTGCGCATCCTGCCACCCAAGGGCATGGAAGCGGTGGGCGATCATACCGGCAAGGTCCTGGTCTGCGAGCCGGGCCGCAAGCTGGTCTATACCTGGAACCCGAAGGACAAGCCGGAACTGGCCAAAAAACGCGATGGCCTTTCGCGGGTGACCTACGAACTCACGCCCATGGGCCCCCAGGTCAAGCTGCGCCTCATCCACGAGAACCTGTTGCCCGAAGATATCGAGAAGAATCCGAACACGTTCCGGGGCGTCAACAACGGCTGGCCGGCCGTGCTCAGCAGCCTCAAGAGTTTGCTTGAAACGGGAGAAGCGATTGCGTTCTCTCCATCCTGCTGAGCCAACTGACGACATTCCCGCTTGAATTTTGTTGAAACTGCGGGAAATTGGGTCTGCATCAAAGGAATCCTATGGCCAAAATCAAGACCTTCCACGGAGTCAAGGAACACAAGGTCGTTTCACCCAAAGTCTGGCTGGCGGCACGAAAACGGTTGCTGGCCAAGGAGAAGAAATTCTCCAAATTGCGCGATCAGCTGAACCGGCGGCGCCGCGAACTGCCCTGGGTTAAAGTGGACAAGGAATATGTTTTTGACGGACCAGATGGGCCGAAAACTCTGGCGGAATTGTTCGGCGACAAAAGCCAGCTCATCGTTTACCACTTCATGTTCGGGCCGGGTTGGGGGGAAGGTTGCCCACACTGCTCCTTTTGGGCGGACCATTATGACAGCGTGAAGGTTCACCTGGGTCAACGGGACACTGACCTCGTGGTTGTTTCACGCGCGCCCTGGCCGGAAATCGAGCCGTTTAAGAAACGCATGGGCTGGCAATTCCCATGGCTATCTTCAAACCGAAACGATTTTAATTTCGATCTCCACGTCTCCTTTACGCCGGAAGAAATCCGGAGCGGCAAAATATTTTACAATTATGCGCCCCTGGCGATGGACATCGATGAGCGTGAAGGTGTCAGCGCCTTTTACAAGGACAAACAGGGCAACATCTATCACACCTACTCGTCTTACGCGCGCGGCATCGACTTGTTGAACACGACCTACAACTTCCTCGATTTGACGGCCAAAGGTCGTGATGAAAATCCGGATCAATCCCAGGATTGGGTGCGTTACCACGACCAATACAAGAATGCGTCTGCCGGTCGCAACTAAATTTCCTTTTTCTGTCCGGCAATCACAGGCCTGGCCTCCTTACCGGCCAGGAATTGAGTCTCCTCACTTTCCGCGCACGACATGGATGTTGAAATGCGGCGAGCCGAATTTGCCGAACAGCCGGATCCAGAGCGCGAGAAACATTTCGGTGCCGCGCGCGCTCGTAATATCGCCCAGGTCGATGATGTTCGCCGGCTTCCAGCCGAACCATTCGGCGAGACGGTCGGCGACTTCGCGTTTGGCCGCAGCATCGTTGCCGCAAATGATCAGGTTGTGGTCACCCGGCACACGGCCCGGCTCCACCATAATTTCGCAGTTCACCGTGTTGAGCGCCTTCACGACGCGCGTATCCGGAAATTCGCGTTGCGTTTGTTCACCCTGCGAATCGGTGTTGCAGACGGTCAGCGATGGCGGCATGCCCCGGGAAAAATCCAGGGGATTGCCGACCTGAACCAGAATTTTACCGCGCAGGCTGGCCGCTCCGGCCTGGCGCAGCGCCGCCAGCGAGTTGGCGCCGTTGGTGCAGTCGAAAACGATTTCGCCAAATGCCGCCGCGTCGGCGAATGTGCCGATTTGCCCTTTGCCGCCGACCGACTGCTGCCATTGCTGACCGGCGTCGCTTTTGGCGGTGCGCGAGCCCATCATGATTTGATGGCCCGTTTGAACGAGTTTGGTGGCGATGGTGCTGCCCACCATGCCGGTGCCGAGAATAGCAATTTTCATGACTTTCCTTTTGGTTTGGCCGGCGAGCGCAAGCTCCCAACTTGCAAATCAAGCCGGACTCATGCACTGTATCAATCCTGGTAAACTCGGCAAGCAGGCACTATTTTGTGCCCTGGCCATGGTTTGGAAACCATGAAAGCGGAAGATGGCCCGGTTCGGGCGACCCGGGATATTATCGACGACACGCAGTCCAGCCCGCGGTAACTTTTCAACCTTTTTCACGTCTTAAACGTATGCAAAGATCATGGCATCTGCTGGTTTCGGCGCTGACCTTCGCTGGTCTTTCGGCCCGTGGAGCGGAAACAGACAGTCTCCAACCCAGGTCGTTTATCGTGGTCGGCGTGGCGCGCACGGCGCTGGTTTATGTTCCATCCGCGGCCAAAACGACCCCAACGCCGCTGGTGTTCGTGTTCCATGGCCACGGTGGCAGCGCCCAACTGGCGGCACGCAGTTTCCACCTCGAACGCGAGTGGCCGGAGGCCATCGTGGTTTATATGCAAGGATTGAACACCCCCGGCCAGCTGTCCGACCGGGAAGGGCACGAGACGGGCTGGCAGGGGGCTCCCGGTGGTCAAGGGGACCGCGACCTCAAATTTTTCGACGTCGTCCTGGCCAAACTCAGACAGGATTACAACGTGGATACGAAACGGGTTTACTGCACCGGCCATTCCAACGGCGGCGGTTTTACCTACCTGCTGTGGCTGACCCGGGGAAATGTTTTCGCCGCAGTCGCGCCGTCCTCCGCAGCGGCGAGGTTTGCGAACCGGCTCCCGCCCAGGCCCGCGCTGATTCTTGGCGGCGAGAATGATCCACTGGTAAGATTCTCCTGGCAGAAACGCACGATGGACGTCGTGCGCGAGGTGAATGGCTGCTCATCCACCGGTCAGCCGTGGGACAAACAATGCACGCTCTATCCGTCCAAAGGGGGAACACCACTGGTCACCGCTATTTTTCCCGACGGACATGAATTCAATCCTGTCGCGCCGGTGTTAATCGTGAAGTTTTTCAAGGAACACCCGGGCGAACCGGCCAGGTGATTTTCAGCCACCTTACTGCTTGAACCTGATGCGGGTGGATTTTTCCCGGGCAACCCCTCAAAACCCCTGGACGTTGACTGGCTGACAGTCTGGATCTACTTCGGCAACTTGCAGGCCTCTTCAAATTCCGATTCAATCACCGGCATGAAACGACGCTGTCCCTGGGCCGGTACCGATCCGCTCTACCTTGCGTACCATGACAAGGAATGGGGCGTGCCGTCGCACGACGACCGGCATCTGTTCGCAATGCTGAACCTGGAAGGCGCGCAGGCCGGCTTGAGTTGGATCACGATTCTGCGCAAGCGCGACCATTACCGACGCGCATTCGCTCATTGGGACGCAGCCAAAATCGCGCGCTTCGGCGAAAAAGATATTTCCCGGCTCATGGACGACGCCGGCATTGTGCGCAATCGCCTGAAAATCCATGCCACCATCGGCAACGCGAAAGCTTTCCTCAAAGTCCGCGAGGAGTTCGGCAGTTTCGATCGTTACCTGTGGCAGTTCGTCGGCGGGGCGCCGATTCAACACCGTCGCCGGGCGATGCGCAACGTGCCTGCGCGCACGCCTGAATCCGACGCCATGAGCCGTGACTTGAAACTGCGTGGATTCCGGTTTGTCGGTTCGACCATTTGTTACGCCTTCATGCAGGCCGTCGGCATGGTGAACGACCACCTGGTCACCTGTTTCCGCCACGGGGAATTGAGCCGGCGGGTACGATAAGAGCACATCGCAACGACTGCACGGAAAACGGGTCAGCGAGCGGGAATGGGAGAGCAACCCGCACCAGGAATGGTTTTCCGGCACTGCTTCGGCCGGGTCTCCAGCGTGAACACCCATTTCTCAATGCAACCGCTTGTGGCGGTCTTTTCGCCTTTTACGATGGCGATACGTATCGATGACCAGCAGAACGAAAAGAGTCATCCCACCAATCGCCAGGACGATGATAATGGGCTTGTAACGCCAAAGTTCTGACAAAAAATTGGACAAGTCTGAATTCATCCTGCTCCAAGCTACTCTAATCCGGGCAAAATCAAGAGAAAACAGGGGGTATCCACCCCCGCCACCGGCTCGGGTCGGGCGACAGAAGCAGCGCGCAAGGGTGTGGCCCTTCCAGCAGGCGTTTGGCGGCTAAAAGATAATTGCCGATTGTGATTGCAATTGCGGCAAAACCAGTCAGGCTTGGGCCGTCTGTTAGATAGCTTGTCTCTTTCAAGGCATGGTAAATCTTCAAGTGAACCTGGTTCAGTGATGATTTTAAACCCGGCTTTCGGGAACAGTCTG
>JBGPDH010000157.1:0-8747 GCA_041482195.1 Verrucomicrobiia bacterium | reverse complement strand
TGTCTGGACCGTGTCTCAGTTCCAGTGTGGCTGGTCGTCCTCTCAGACCAGCTACCCGTCTTAGCCTTGGTGGGCCGTTACCTCACCAACTAGCTGATAGGCCGCGGGTTCATCAAAAAGCGCCAGGCCTTGCGGTCCCCAGCTTTAATCATCAGAAAATGCCTTCCGATGATCACATCCGGTATTAGCTCGCCTTTCAGCGAGTTATCCCAAACTTTATGGCAGATTACCCACGTGTTACGCACCCTTGCGCCACTCCGACTTGCCAATATTGCTACCGACAAATCAGCGTTCGACTTGCATGTCTTATCCACGCCGCCAGCGTTCGTTCTGAGCCAGAATCAAACTCTCCGTAAAAAACGTTAGTTGATTCCTGCCTGATCGTAAAATCAGGCAGCTTTTTAATTGGTTAAACTCTTCAAAACCAGCGAACTAACTCGCCAGCCTTGAAGGGGCTCTTACTAATCGCACAATTCAATTTTCAAAGAGCAGCCGGTGTTAACCACACCGGAAAATCAGCTTCAAACTCGCCCAACTGCATTTCCCATTCAGGGGACAAAAAACCTGAGAGCCGAATCATCTCTTCCAACTCGGCATCTCAGTTCGAGTTTCGAAGGCGCGAACTTTATCAAAACCGCGCCATATGTCAACAGGCTTTTTTTGCCAGTCGCTTCCTCCGCTACGCGGAAGACTTCTTAAAGATTACCAGTCCCGAAGCCGGGCGCAAGAGATTTTTTAAATCTTTTTTTGCCCGCGGCAAAACCCTTATTCCAGGCCCCTTTCGGTCAATTCATCCTCGTCCAAACCCAGATAATGACCCAGTTCGTGCAGGAAAGTTGTCTGGATCTCTTCGCAAAAAACCCTTTCATCGCCGCCGGCCTGGTCCCAGAGATTTTCCAGGAACAGAATGATTTGCGGCGGCATCGGAACATTGCCTTCCTCGGCCAATTCCGCCCCGGTAAACAATCCCAGAGTGTCCGGTTCAATCCCGTCGGCCTGCAACCCGGCGTTTGGAACCCGCTCCAGGGTCACCGGCAATTGCTTCGCCCGCTCGTACAATGGTTTGGGCAGCGCCGCCAGCGTTCGCTCCACCTCGTTGGACGCCACGGTGCACAATTTTTTCCAATTCAAACTCACGGCACAATTGTCTCGCGCAACGAGTTAATTGCGAAACAAAAAATATTAACCACGGATGAACACGGATTTTGCTAAAACGGATGATTGGATTATTGAAAAATTTCAAACACCCCCTGTTTCACCAATCCATCAATCCACCACTCCGTCCACCACTCCGATTTTTTTCCGTGTCCATCCGTGGTTCAATCTACTTTTTTTCTCGCGCTTGAACGGCGCATGTCTATGGTTGTCTCAAACCAAATTCTATGACGGCCAGCAAACCATCGTCCCGACCTGTCCTCCTTGCCTCTGTTCTCCTGCTCGTTCCAATCGTGTTGTTCACGCATGACGCGATGGCCGATGAAACGGCCAATGGCCAAGCTGTGTTGCGGGCCACGCTGACGAACGGTTTGCAGGTCGTTATCGTCCGCAACACGCTCGCGCCCGTGGTCACCACGATGATCAACTACCGTGTGGGCGCGGACGAATGCTCCACCAATTTTCCGGGCATGGCCCATGCCACCGAACACATGATGTTTCGCGGCAGTCCGGGTCTGTCGGCGGATCAATTGGCGGACATCTCGGCTTCGATGGGCGGCGATTTCGATGCGAACACGCAGCACCCGGTCACGCAATATTTCTTTACCACACCCGCCGAGCATCTGGATGTGGCCCTGCACGTGGAAGCGGCCCGGATGCAGGACCTGTTGCAGGACGAATCTCTGTGGGACAAGGAACGCGGCGCCATCGAACAGGAGGTGGCGCAGGATTTGTCCAATCCCGAATACGTTTTCTACATCAAACTGCTGGCGGCCATGTTCAAAGGCACGCCGTATGCCACCACCGGATTGGGCACGCGACCGTCCTTTGATAAAACCACCGGGGCCATGCTACGGGAATTCCATAACACCTGGTATGCCCCGAACAACGCCATCCTCATCATCGTCGGCGACGTAGAACCGGCCAAGGCGTTGGAACAGGTAAAGAAGATCTTCGGCAGTATCCCGGCGGCGAAACTTCCCGCGCGGACCGAATTTCAGTTTGAGCCGGTCAAACCGGAGACCCTGACCCAGGATACCGATCTTCCCTACGGCCTGGTCGCCATCACTTTCCGCTTGCCCGGTTCCGACAGCCCCGATTACGCCGCGGCACAAATCCTGTCGGATGTATTGAGCAGTCAGCGCGGCAAACTTTACCAGCTGGTGCCCGAAGGCAAGGCGCTGTTCGCGTCGTTTGACTACTACGACCTGCCAAAGGCCGGTCTGGGGTACGCCATCGCCGGTTTTCCTGCGGGCGGAGATTCAACCAATTTGCTGGCCCAGGTGCGCGACATCCTGGCGGCGGAACTGACGAACGGAGTCGTGGCCGACCTGGTGGAAGCCGCGAAGCAACGCGAAATTGCCAGTGCCGAACTGCAAAAGAATTCCGTGTCCGGCCTGGCTTCGGCCTGGTCGGACGCAGTGGCGGTCGAAGGCCGGCAATCTCCGGATGACGACATCGCCGCCATCCGCCGGGTCACGGTGGACGATGTCAACCGGGTTGCCCGGAAGTATCTGGATTTTGATCAAGCGGTCTCGGCCATCCTGACACCGCAACCCTCCGGCAAGCCCATTTCCTCAAAGAGTTTTGGCGGCAAGGAATCCTTTGCCGCTTCGAAGACCACCGGGGTCAAGCTGCCGGCCTGGGCCAGAAAGATAACCGAACAGATCGAAGTCCCCGCCTCCACGCTGAATCCGTTCGTCACCAATCTGCCCAACGGCATCAAGCTGATCGTACAACCGGAAACCATCAGCGACACCATCAGCATTTATGGCCGGATTAAAAATAACGACAAGGTGCAAATGCCTCCCGGCAAGGACGGCGTGGACCAGGCGCTCGATCAATTGTTTTCCTACGGCACCAAATCGCTGGACCGCCTGGCCTTTCAAAAGGCGCTCGATGACATCGCCGCGAATGAATCGGCGGGTACGGACTTCTCGTTATCGGTTCTGACCGACCGGTTTGAGCGTGGCGTACAGTTGCTGGCCGACAACGAGTTATCTCCTGCGTTGCCCGAAAACGATTTCAAGATCATCCAACCGCAACTGGCCGCCTCGGTGGCCGGCCAATTGCAGAGCCCGGATTATCTGGCCGGGCGCGCGCTTCGGGCGGCGTTGTTTCCGAAAACCGATCCGGCACAACGGGAAACCACGCCCGAGACAATCAAAGCCCTTACGATCCGGGATGTGCAGGATTATTATCATTACGTTTTCCGGCCCGACATGACGACCATCGTGGTCATCGGCAACGTAACACCGGAAAACGCCGTGGCGGTCATATCAAAATATTTTGGCGACTGGAAGGCGGAAGGCCCGAAACCCAACACGCTGTTCCCGCCGGCGCCCACCAACGCGCCTGCCACAACGCATGTCCAGGATTCCAGTCGCGTGCAGGACAAAGTCACGCTGGCGGAAACGCTGACGCTTACCCGCACCAACGCAGACTATTATGCGTTGCAACTGGGCAACCACGTGCTCGGCGGCGGCTTTTATGCGACCCGTTTGTATCGTGATCTTCGCGAAAAGACAGGTCTGGTTTACTTTGTGGATTCGTCGTTCAACATCGGCCTCACGCGTGGTGTTTATCAGGTGGAATACGCCTGCGACCCGCCGAACGTCGCCAAGGCGCGCGCCGTCATTCGGGGCGACCTGAAGGATATTCAAACCAAAAAAGTGACGTCCAAGGAATTACATCAGGCCACCTTGATGTTGTTGCGGGACATTCCCCTGGCGGAATCCAGCGTGGATTACATCGCCCACGGCTGGCTGTCGCGTTCTGTGCTTGGTCTGCCGTTGGATGAACCGACTCGGGCGGCACACATCTACGTGAAACTCACCGCTGGCGACGTGAAGGCCGCCTATGCCAAATGGCTCCGCCCGGACGACCTGGTCGAGGTGGTCCAGGGACCGGAACCGCATTAGCCGGAGTGATTTAACTCAAGTTGTAGCCATCCCGCGGTGCGGGATTAATTCGCGGACGGATCAATCACCGGCAAAAATCCGCCGACTCACGTCGGCAGTTACACTTTTCTAAATTGCTCTGACTGTTAGAAATAAAGCGCCCACAGGAACTTGAACCGGAGCGCGGCTGTCCCCAGCCGCAGCAACTCAATGGTTCGAAGGTGGTCTGAGTTTTGCAGTGTTTTCTCATATCGGGAACTGTTGGGACGGGATATCCGCAGTCCCCAGCCCGTGGAATTTCAATGGTTATGCCGGTGCGCACCAGAAAAAATCCCGAATAATTTTTTTGACGCCTCCTCTTCCCGGTGCGTTAATAGCACTTCAACTAAACAAGGAAAAACAATGGCTGACAACATAAACACAACAGGTTCATCGAAAAATGTATTGAACTCGGATGTTGAAATCAAAGGCAACATCAAGTTCTCGGGCGAATTGTCACTGGACGGCAAATTGGAAGGGGAGATTCACACCGACGGCACCCTGCAACTCGGTGACAATGCCACCATCAATGGCAATATCAACGCACAATCGGTGGTGGTCCGCGGCAAGGTCCACGGCAACATCAGCGTCCGGGAAAAAATCGAAATCAAATCCAAAGCCGAATTGTTCGGCGACATTCGCGCCAGCAAGCTGGTAATCGAAGAAGGCGTGACTTACGTTGGCAAAACGGAGGTAAACCCGAACAAAGTGTCGCCGGCCGCGCAGCCGACGCGCACCACCGAAGCACCCAAAATCGCCGAGCCAGCCCGGGCAGGACGTTAAAAAACCACGCGGCCCCTGGCGGCGTGGCAACCGATTGAATGCCGGCAAAGAAACAGGACAAAGTCCTGCTGACCTGCCCTTACTGCGGCCATCAGCAAGCCGAGTCGCGGGAGGCCTTTTCCACCATTTGCAAAAAGTGCCGGCAGCACCTTCGCGTCCAGGAAATTCTAAATCCCCCGAAGAAAGCGGCCGAACGGGCGCCCCGGCGCAAACGCATCACCTGCTTTGAGTGCGGCGCCGAACTGGATATCCCGGCCTCCGCGGAATCCACGATGTGCAAGCGGTGCAGTCAATACGTGGACCTGCACGATTACCGGATCACCGCCGCCGCCGCCAAAAATTTCAGGACCAAGGGAACCCTCGTAGTGGAACTGAAAGGTTATGTGTTCAACACCGAAAGCGTGGTCGGGGACGCTGTCATCAAGGGAAAATTCCATGGCAAACTGGTCACCCATGGTTCCCTGACTATCTATTCGACCGCCGACATCAAAGGCAGCCTGGTCGCCGCCCATTTGATTATTCCTGCGGAAAATCATTTTCGCTGGTCGCAACAGATCCAGGTCGGTTCGGCGGAAATCGCGGGCGAGCTGGCGGCAAATCTTCGCGCCCGCGATACGGTCACCTTGAAGTCCACCGCACGATACTTTGGCAATGTGGATGCCAAAGAGCTGATTATCGAAGATGGGGCGGTGGTGGTCGGGAAAATGCAAATCGGTCCCCGGACCGGCAGTGAACAATCCCGGCTTTTGTGAACCCAAAACGGAGGTCACCCACCTGGCCGTGTTCGACGGTTTGTTGACTGGGGATTAAATCATTTTCAAAAATATGACGCCGCCCCCCTTGCGGGGCGGCTACGAAATTAGAGCGGTTCCATCTTTCATGTAGCGAAGACATTCTTGTCTGCGGGTTGGCGGGACATTCCTGTCCCGTGTTTTGTCGGTGGAAGTGGCGACTGGAAAGTCGCCAGAACCCGCAGGCCAGAAGGCCTGCGCTACATTATAACTGCAAACGCTCTAATCAAATCGCTTTCGACGAACGGCAATCGCTTGCAGGTTATTGACTTCCGTTGACAAAGCCCGGCCAGACCCAATCGCCTTTCGCCGTGTCAACGAGCCGGCTGGTTTTACTCATCTCAACCGTACCTCCATCATCAGTTACATTCCAGCCGACGGAATAAAGCAGGAATTTGTCGTCACCTGTCCGCCGGTAATGCAATGGTTGGCCATTGATGAGGTCATGCGGAACTTTTTGGAGGAACGCCGGCGAAAGTGCATCCAGTGATTCGGGAAACTCGCCCTGCGCCAGACGGTACCGCTCCAGGGCGCAGGCGACGCGGGCCAGGTCCACCGAGCATTGGGCGTAAGCGTATTTTTTGACGGTCGCTGTCAGCGCAGGAAGCATCATAGCAGCCAGTACATTGTTGGGGGTCCAATGTGCTTGCATTTCTTCAATCGCGGAACCGGCGCTTCGGGCGGCTTCGGGGGAGGCGATATGCTGTTCGGTGTTTACAATCGGCAACAGGTATTGCTGGTCCATCCGCGCAATGGCCAGTTCGTTCCGATAAAAGACCGAATTGGGAATCAAACGAAAAGCCATATGCCCCAGAAAGGAACCTCCGCGATCTTGATCTGAGCCAGTGGCGTCATCCTCGTTAAGCATCCGATCAAAATCACGTTTGCGGCGCAGATGTTCAACTGAGGCGATGGATAACGCCCGTTCAGCACGCAAAGAGAATTCGTAATCGGCCAGAAAATCGAACCCGGCCAGTTCGCGATCCAATTCCGCCAGTTGTGCGTCGGACCATTTGCGTTCTACCAATCCTTCCCAGACCGGTTGCATGGCCATTTGCACCATGGTAATTCGCACCAGATGCGAAATCAGGAAGGGCTCGGCGCGAACCGATTCGGTCAGACGCAATATGAGTTTGATATCGCTCAAAGCGTCTTCAGTTTGACCATTTTGCAATTCAGCGAGGGCGCGCAGTTGAAGGACCTGACTGCAATTCTTCAACACCGACAGTTGCGGCAGCAGGATGAGGGTAGGCGGGTCGGTGTCATAATTTAACGGAAACCGCGATGCCGGCCGGAGACCGGCCCGACGCAATTCTTCGATGGCCGAATCATACTTTCCCAAGGCCAGCAACACATCGGCGGCGGGCGATTGTGGTTGTGGCGAAACCGGAAACGCATTCGTCTTCGTGGCCAGTGCGCGGTAATAGTTTTGCCAGGCCTGCAAATCGACGGTCATTCCCCGCGTCCAACTGCCCGTGCCGTTGGTCGGCAATTTAACCAGACCGCGATCGTTGTAAGTTTCCAGGTCCAACCGGTTCACGATATTCGTGTTGGGCGGAATGATCGGGTGGCCAGTTTGGTCAAGTTGCTGCGCATAACTGCTCACCACAACGGGGGCCAACGCAAAATTTTGGTCATTGGGTACGGGTTTGGGAACGAAGCTGGCAAAATCAAATCTTTCGCCTTTGGCTTCCCATTGTCGCCGGTAATTGTCCCAGGCGCTGTTACCACCCTGGTTCAACCCCAGATAAATCATTACGACCAGTAGAACCAGGCAAGCGAGCCAGAACAGGAACCGTTGCCCGGTCCGCTTCTCTGTGCTTTTTGTTGGCGAGTCGTTCATACCTGCAAAGAGTTGACCGTTGCAAAATCGGGAGAGAATTCCGTAACAATCCCGATGCTACCAAATAATCGTTTCGGCTTCAACCATTGGTTCAACCGGGGCGACAGTCAGGACCTCGCACAACCAGTCCTCGTGGTGTACTTTGCTTCATGCGATACCTGGTTAAAGGCCGGGTTAAACCCGGCCACGAAAAATCCCTGCTACAGGCGATTGCCGACGGTACTTTGGGACGGGGCTCCATTGCGGCTGATGAATATGACTGGGACATGCAGCAGGCACGCATGGGTGAAGATGGCGTGGCGCACTGGGTCGAGACCTGTTTCTGTGCCACCCCACTCGCCGAGGAACGGCCTTACTGGGAGCAATATTTCGAGTTGCTAAGCGTCAAGGACGCGCACAATCAAAAAAACTGCCGGCATGAAAACGGCACCGAGCCGTGGGCTTGCGGCCATTGTGATTGTACCAAACGACTGGAAGAACGCTTGCAGCAGCAGGGCAAACCTTTTCTGCAAACCTTGCGAACCGGGAAATAAGAGCCTGTTGATCGAATTAGTGCGGTTCCATCTTTTATGTAGCGCGGACTTTTCAGTCTGCGGGTTTGCGGGACTTGCCTGTCCCGGACTCCGCCCGTACGAAACTACCGACTGGAAAGTCGTCAGAACCCGCAGGTTGGAAAACCTACGCCACTAAACAACTGCAAACACTCTAAAAAACCACGGCGGGCTTTTCGCCCGCCGTGATCGTACAACCTGGGTTCCCATCAATCCGCCACCTGCCCCAGCTAAGGCACGGTAATGAGGTAAAACCGCTGCGGCAGACCGCTTGCCGGATCGGTGAAGATCACCGGACCAGTGTCGAAAACGCTGTTGGTGAGCAGCGTCCAGGTGCTGGTGACCGGCGTCAGCGCGAGGTTGGTTGTCGCCCAGACCCGGTAGCCAAAGCCTGCCGACCCAGGCGCACCGTTGATGGTGAACTGGACGTTGCCACTGTTGTCCACCGAAGGTGAAGCAATCGTTGACGGCGTGGTCGGCGGATTCACCGTCAGAACAGCATTGGTGCTGTTAACGCCACCGGCGGTATTCGCGACGATGACATAATACGTGCCGATATCCAGCCCGCTGGCACTGCCAATCGAGAGCATGGGACTGGTTTGTCCAATGAGGTTGGTGCTGTCCTTCACCCATTGGTAGGTCGGGTCCGGAATGCCGTCGGCACTGACCGTGAAGCTCGCGCTCT
>JBGPDH010000156.1:0-8791 GCA_041482195.1 Verrucomicrobiia bacterium | reverse complement strand
ATAGCGGTTAATGGGGTTTTCGATGAGCAACTGCGTCTTGCCGTTATACATCGTCACCGACCAGAAGGCGTTGACCGGCGGGAACTGTCCGGCGGCGAAGGTGAGTGTATAATTGTGCTTGCTGCCATCGAGCGTCTCACCGTTGACGTCCTTGCGTGTCATGGGATAAGCTGCCTCGACGACATCGTTGCCATAAATGCCCGCCTTGGCGGCGGCGGCGCGCAAGAGCCAGTCGCCGTGGTAGAAGTCCCGGTCGCCCTGAGCCGCGCTCACGCGCCAGCCATTGATTTCCTTGCCGAGATTGGCCACCGCCTTATCAATTTTGGCATCGCCATCCTTCATGCCTAAGCCGACTTCGAGTTTGTGTTCGAGGTCAAGGGCGTCAAAGTTGAATGCCTTGCCAGCACCGATGCCGATGCGGGCGAGTTGAGCACGGATTTCCTTTTCCTCCGGACCGGCCGGTGCGAACTGCAGGGCGAAGTCGAGATACTGGAAAAAGTTCGTCTTGATCATGTCCTTGTTGATCGGCGGGAAGTTGATGGCCGGGGCGGCGAGCGGCGCGGGCTGGTGCAGATACGCCGAGAGCGGCTGCGCCTTGTAGCCGGCTTGAACCTTCACCACATTTGGCATATCCTCCGCGTCGAAGAGCTGCGTGCGATAGGCCGCCAATGAGAATTGCGTGCCGGACCGGAACACTTTTTTGATGCCGGCAGGTGTCTCGCCCTGCCAGTTGGGTCCGACCACCATGTAATCGCCGGCTTCAGTGCCGGTGGCTCGGCTGCCAATGTAGCCATAGTTGTAGGTGTTGCCGTCGCAGAGCATCACCGAGTAGTAGCGGTCCTTTTCCACGGCGGGCACGGAGAGAACCATCGGCTCGGCGCGGAGGTCGAGCCAGAGCAGCGAGTAAGGCGTGTCGCTGTTGGGCGTGACGATGGCGGTGTCCTTGTAAGTGAAGACGCGGTGCTCGTTGAAGAGGGTGTTGAACGGCGCCTTATATTGGCCGGAGTTTGTGTCCACGCAATACTCATACATAACCGCATAGTTCATCACGATGGGCAGGCCGTAGATAAAACCTTCCTCCGCGATAGCTTTGGTTTCCTCAATGCCGGGCGCGTTCTTCTCCGTCTTCTCCGCTTGCGAGATGGCGTCGTTTTTGGTGGCGCAACCGGTGAAGAGCATCAAAGCGACGGCGCCAGCCAACACCAGGCTGGTGATAAATTTGTTACAGGCGGGGTCTTTCATAGGTTCGATTTTTGTTATCCGCGTTCAATTTCATGTCCCCGGCGGCGTGACGGCGATGGCAATGGCTTCGGTGGTACGGATGAACACATCGTCGTTCACATGCAATTCCGGGAGATTTACCTCCGGCCCGACTTGAATTTGCCGGGCCTGGTTCTTGCCATATTGCAGGACCACCAGGCGGGTGGCGTAATCGAGGACGAGAATTTTGGCATTATAATCCACGTTCCGGATGATCACCCCGCCGGGTTGCGAGTCGGGAGGCGCGGTGCTCGCCAGATAGCTGGTAATGGAGTCGGGCGAAACTCCGGGCTTCACCAGGTAAACCACGAAGCTTTCCGACGTGGTGGTCATGAGGCCGTCGCCGACTTTTACCCGGTTAAAATTCACGGCCTCCGGTCCCACCTTGAGCGACAAAGTTTCCCCGTCCGGACGGTCAAGGAGAACGGTGCGGTTGGTGTAATCAACGGCCTTCACGTAGACGATTCCTGAGGCGACGCTGGCCGAGGCGCCGGAACCGAGGAAGATCGGTGCGTTGGGCGACGCCGGCGCCGGCAACGCCGGATAGGTATCGCCAAGGTATTGCGGCGACGACGAACAACCTCCGACGAATGGCAGCACCGCCAGCAACAGCGTTGCAGCGAGCCAGGTTGCGAAGCCGGTCGTGATTTTCATTTGCCAGTCTTTCCAGTTCATGGTGGATCCGATTTGATCTCAGGTTTCTATGTTGCCTGGTTATTACTCGTAAAGTCAGGAAATGTCATGTTACCGATTCCGGTTCAGTGTTCCAGAATTTCATAATTGGGCGGTTCTTTCATCCACGCGGTTCCGTCGCGGGCCTGTTTATAACCCAGGTCAAATAACGCGGTCATGTACTCGGGATCGAATTCGCTTTTCGATTTCATGTCGAAGCTTTCCGGAATCGTTGCCAGATTGAAATCCATTCCGACCGCCTGTGATACCACAAATGCGCGGTAGAGGTCGCCGATACCCTGGGTCTTGATCAGCGTACCGACGGTGCGACCGGCGATAGGGATAACCCTGGGTTTGACCGGCTTCCAATCGGGCACAATGCATTCGTTGCGGATGAGGTAGCACCCGCCCTTGTCACCCGTGAGTTCCATCAGCCGCTCAAGAAATATCGCCCCGAACACCTGGGTCATGACCCCGCCATCGCCGTGCATTTCATCGTACTGCTTTCCTTCGGCCTCGACCTGGAACAGCACCGGAGGAAATGCCACCGGAATGGAAGCCGAAGCGAGCAGAACTTTGCAGAAGAGTTTGCGGGCGTCGGGCCGGCCGCTGGCGGCAATGGCTCCCATGTCCCACACCATGAGGCGCTGGGCGTCGAGGTCACTGGTTCCCACATAGAACCTTCGGCCTTTGCGATACTCAGCGGCGACCGCGTCAATGACACCCTGGTCCATCTGTTTCTCTATGCTTTTGGCCAGTGGGGAAGTGTCCGCCACCGAGTCCGCACCGAACAGGATCGTAATAAAGCTGCGCTCTTTGAAGACGTCCTTGTCGGTGATCGTCGTGTAAGCCTCCTTGAGTTTGTGGTCGTAAGCCGGCCCCAGGAAGGCGTATGGCCCGAGCAGTGAGCCGGTACTGATGCCGGTGACCACGTCGAACTCCGGGCGGGTTCCGGAGCCAGTCCAACCGCATAGCAAACCTGCGCCGTAGGCGCCGTGTGAGCCGCCGCCGGACAAGGCGAGCAAGGTCAGCGGCCGGTTCGTGATCGCGCGTGCCCGCGCCACTGCGTTACCGAGCAAACGATCGATCTGACCCGCGGTGACGTGGTCAGGCCCTACCAGAGCGCGCACGCCCGGCAGGCCGGAAATCTCCGCCCGGCTCAACATATTTTCGGGAACGGGATGCCTTGAACCCATCGAATTGCAGCCGGCCGCGAGGACCAGCAGGACGAAGGCAAATAGATGGCGGTTCTTCATTTAGTCAATTCGCGCGCTAATTCTTGCGAGCTGGCCCGCGTGGTTCAAATACGAATCATTATTCATGTCATTTTCATCACTTGCTGGCCTGATTATCGCGTCCGACTGCTTTTGGTCTCATAAGCCAGGTGCCACCCAGCAGGATTGCAAGGAAAGCGTGCAAGCCGACTGCCGGCCACAACAGCGGCCCGGCCCATTTTCCATCAAAAGCGAGCGAGGCGAAATACACCGTGCCGAGCGCGTTGTAGGTCAACATGCCGAGCGACGCCGGTCCCGGCCAGCAGCCCACACCCAAGGCGAGCAGCGCGATGCCGGCCACGCGAGCCACGACGACGGAAACGCCGGCAAGCTCCGTGCCCAGCAGCAGATGCCCCACCAGCGCCGGTGCAACCATTAACACTACGCCCGTGGCGGCTTCGGCCACCCCGGTGAGGATGAGCAGCTTTTTCATCGCGTGACTTGCAAGGATTCAGGCCCGGCGCTAATTGTTCACATCCGCACCGGCTTGGGCGGCCTTCTTCTGATCCCCCAGACCCATCTGCTTCGGGCTGAGTTCATACGCCAGCTTGTCGATCGTCCCATTGAACTTGAACGGGCAGTCGTAGTGATATTCCACGAGGGCAACCGGCGTGCCGGTGTCGAGTCCCACGTCAAAGGTCTCGTCCTCCGGGAACATGATGGGCGTGGTGTGTTCCAGGGATTTCGTGGCGACAGTTTCGCCATCCACGATTAACTCGCCGGTGCCGCCTTTGCCAAGGCCAGGACCGTTAAATTCGAAGTTGAACTGAATATTGTGTTTTCCGGGTTTGAGTTCCGGGCCTTCCCACGCGACCCGTTTCAAGCCGAGCAGATTGTAGAGGAACACCACATGGCCTTTGCCAAAACCCAATTCGCCCTTGCTCAAGAACAGGCCGTAACCGCCGAACCGTCCACCCTCGGTAGCAATCATGCCTTCCGCGCCGCCATCAGGAATGGTGATCTCCGCCTTTATAATGTAGGAGCGGTCCAGGATGTCCGGCGCACATGAGGCGGGCACGCCGCCCAATTCGCCCGAGTACGTGAAAGTCGTCCGGCCCGCCGTCGCGCTCGGACGCGGTGTCGTGAAACGGGCAAGCGTCGAATTGTCCAGCGGCAGCACATTGAACTTCGCGGCCTCCTGATAGAACAGCGTTTGCATTTCCTTGAGCTTGCCCGGCATTTCGGCGGCGAGATCGTGGTCCTCGGTGAAGTCATTCTGTATGGTGTAAAGCTCCCAGCTATAGCCAGTGATGACATCCGGCGGAGTCTTGGTGCTCAATTCCCACGGAATGGTCACGGGCGTCGTGGCCGCCACCCAGCCATCATGATAAATGGCGCGATTGCCCAGCATCTCAAAATACTGTGTGTCGCGCTTGGACGGCACGCTGGCGTTTTCCTTGGGCCAGGTGTAAGTCATGCTGACTCCGTCCATCGGCAGCTGCGGGATGCCGTCGATGGTGTCCGGCGGCTTGACGCCAGTGACGTCGAGAATCGTCGGCACGATGTCAATGACGTGATGGAATTGCGTGCGGATGCCGCCGACATCCGTGATGTGGCCGGGCCACGACATGCACATGCCCTGACGCGTCCCGCCGAAATGCGAGGCCACCTGCTTGACCCATTTGAACGGCGTGTCAAACGCCCACGCCCAACCCACGGCATAATGCGGGAACGTGAGGTCGGATCCCCAGAACTCATAGAACAGGAACTGATCCTTGACCGGCACCGTGACCCCGTTAAAGGTCGTGAATTCGTTCGGTGTTCCGTTGGTGCTGCCCTCGGCGCTGGCTCCGTTGTCACCGCTGATGTAGATGATGAGCGTGTTGTCGAGTTTGCCTTCGTCCTGAACCTCCTGAATCACGCGGCCAATCTCGTGGTCGGTGTAGGCGAGATAAGCCCCAAACACATCCGCCTGCTTGATGAACAGCTTCTTCTCATCCCAGGACAACTGGTCCCAGTGCTGCAACTCCTTCGGCCATGGCGTCAGCTCCGCGTTCACCGGAATGATTCCCAGCCGCTTCTGGTTGGCAAAGATGGACTCGCGCAATTTGTCCCAGCCGCCGTCGAACAGGTGCATGGCGCTGACCTTGTCAATCCACTCCTTGGTCGGATGATGCGGCGCGTGCACACCGCCCGGCACGTAATAAACGAAAAACGGCTTGTCCGGGGCAATCTCGGAGAGCTGCTTCATGTACTGAATTGCATCATCAGCCATGGCCGTGGTCAGATTCCATTTACCCTCATGCCCGAGATACGGGTAAATGGCCGTGGTGTTGCGGAACAGGTTCGGTTCCCACTGGCTGGTGTCGCCACCCACGAATCCGTAAAAATAATCGAAGCCCATCCCCGTTGGCCATTGGTCGAATGGCCCGGCCTGGCTCGACTGATAAAACGGTGTGTTGTGGTCTTTGCCAAACCACGCGGTCGCGTAGCCGTTCTCCTTCAGGATTTCCCCGATTGTGCCGCATTCCTTGCGGATGACCGAGTCGTAACCTGGAAAACCCGTGGCCGCCTCGCCGACGACACCATAGCCGGCGACGTGATGATTGCGCCCGGTAATCAGCGCCGCACGCGTCGGCGAGCAGAGCGCACAGGAATGAAATTGCGTGTAGCGCAATCCGTTCGTCGCGATGCGGTCCAACGCCGGGGTCGGAATCACGCCGCCGAAAGTGCTCGGTGAACCGAAACCGCAATCGTCCGTCATGATGAGCAGAATGTTGGGCGCGCCCTTGGGCGGCACCACACGCGGCGCCCACCACGATTTCGAATCGGTGGCCTTCTGCTTGATCACGCCGCCAAACTTCGGATCCGGCGGTGGCAGTTGATTGCCGCTGATGGTGGTGGTGGCGTTAGGCTCACCGATGACGCCGGTGGTTTGGATTTCTGCCCGGGCGGAAGGAACAATGGTGCCCATCAGCGTCACCGAAGCCGTCAGGCCGGTCAGACCGTATCTCGTCAGGTTGCTTCGTTTCATGATGATTTAGAGTTGAAACAATCAGTGATTACTGGGGAGGCGCATTGGTTGTGCCCGCCGGCACCGGCGCGGAAGTGGACATGGCCACACCGAGGTCCCGGAATTCCGCATCGAGTTTTTCCACGGACGCCTCCAGTTTGACACCGTGCTGGTTGGCTGTCTCTGCCGCGGGCTTTATGGAAGCAATTCCTTGCATCGTCAAATCGCTGTCCAACGCCGTCTGGATGTCCTTCAGGTTGGACATGAACGGCTGGAAACTGATTTGGACCTCAGTATAGCTCTTTTGGATGTCCGTGAATTCTTTCTGCACCGTGTTTTTGCGTTCGGTACTGCGATTTTTGATGTCCTCGTTCTTGATCAGGGCCAGTTGCTGATCCCAGGCATTGAAGTATTCATTGCCCTTTGCCCGCATATCAGCCACCCGATCACTTACATCCTTGGCCGTGGATTGGAGGTCGCTTACAGCGGTCTTGAACTGGGTGTATTTGGGTACCAGATCGCCCTGGGTAACATTGACCAGGTCATTCAATGACGTCAGCACGGCGGCGATTTTAGCTTTGCCGGCGCCAATTTTGTTGGCGGCGTCGTCGATGCTGGTGCTGGTCGCGGCGCCTTTCTCATAGTTACTGGTCGCACAGCCGATCAGGGCGGTGAGCGCGGCGGCGAGCGCAAGTTGGGGGAGGCTGTTGGAGATGCTGTATGTTTTCATAGGTTTTAGAGTGGGACGGTTCAGTTTAGTTTTGTATGGGAACGATTTTGGTGTTCAGGGTCTATCACGACGTAACCCGTGCTGAAAGCCACGGTGTGATAAAGGAAACCATGAAAACCAAAAATGGATAATGTGCGATGTATTGTATTCAAATATTCTGCATTTTCAGTTTTTTCTCGCTGATGAATTCGCGGGCCAATTCTTGCGAACTGGCCCGCGTGGTTCACAAGCGAAACGATTGTTACTCGCTGGCTTTGTTGTTCCGCGTCGCCGCTTCGAGTTTCTTGATGTCCTCGGGTGACAACTGCGGCCGGTCCACCGTGATCGTAATCTTGCTGAACTTGCCCGTGAAAGTGAACGGGCATTGGTAGTCCTGATCGTCCACCGGCGTGCCGGTGTCGGAGCCGAAGTCCATGCTCTCGTCCCATTGGAGGATGAGCGGCAACGTCTTCTCCATTTTCTGGCTGGCGACTTCCTTGCCGTCCACCTTGAGCACGCCTGTGCCGGGCCGTCCGATGCCGCTGACGTTGTTGAACGCCAGTGTGCCGGCGCCGAGGCCTTCATACTTGAAGTCGAACTCCAGCGTATGCTTGCCGGCAGCAAGCGCGTCAGGCGCTGCCAACTTCATGCGCTTCAAGTCCACCAGGTCCCAGGTGAACACCGGCTTGCCATTGAGCACGTAGAACCCCCAGCCACCGAACCGTCCGCCGGAGGTCACCAACATGCCTTCACCACCGCCTTCCGGCACTTCGATGTCGGCGGTGATGGTGTAGGAGCAATTAAGCAACAGCGGGGAGTCGCCCTGCGGAAGACCGGTCATCGGTTTGGTATATGTAAACACCGAACGTCCCGCCGTGATATTGGGACGCGGTGCGACGAGCCGGGTCGCCACGGAGGCGTCCAGCGGAAGCACTTGATACTTCTTCGCTTCCTGGGTGAAGACTTCCGCCAACTCCTTCACTTTTTCCGGATACTTGGCCGCCACGTCCTCGGACTGCGTCCAGTCCTTGTTCAGGTCGTAAAGTTCCCAGGTGACGTTGCTGAAGGGATCTGGATTGACCACTCCGGCGACGTCCCATGGTGGGCGAACGACCTTGGTGCTCAGCATCCAACCTTCGTGATAGATCGCGTGGTCGCCCATCATTTCGAAATACTGGGTCTTGTGGTGGGATGGTTCGTTGGCGTTCTTCGCGTCGAACGTGTAGGCAAAACTCGTGCCTTCAATGGGCGACTGTTTGATTCCGTCCACATAATCTGGCGCCGGGATGCCGCAGACTTCGAGGATGGTCGGCACGACATCAATCACATGATGGAACTGATTGCGGATGCCGCCGACATCCGTGATGTGACCGGGCCACGAGACGCACATGCCTTGCCGGATGCCGCCCAAATGTGACGCGATCTGCTTGGTCCAGGAATAGGGTGTGTCGAACGCCCACGTCCATGCCACGGCCATGTGGTTGTAGGTGCGGTCAGTGCCCCAAACATCGTAGAAGTCCTTCAACTGGTCCTCGACTGGAACCACGACGCCGTTGAACATGGCGACTTCGTTTGGCGTGCCGACGAGTGTGCCCTCGGCGCTGTTGCCGTTGTCGCCGTTGATGTAGATGATGAGCGTGTTGTCGAGCTTGCCCATGTCCTCGACCGCCTGGATGACACGTCCAATTTCATGGTCGGTGTAGGCCGAGTAAGCGGCAAAGACCTCAACCTGCCGGATGAACATTTTCTGTTCGTCGGGCGTCAACTCGTCCCAGTTCTTGAGCAAATCGTGCGGCCAAGGGGTCATCTTCGCGTCCTGCGGAATGACGCCGAGCTTTTTTTCGTTCGCAAAAATCGTATCGCGCAACTTGTTCCAGCCGTCGTCGAAGAGGTGCATGTCATGGATTTTGTCCACCCATTCCT
>JBGPDH010000155.1:0-8797 GCA_041482195.1 Verrucomicrobiia bacterium | reverse complement strand
TGAACTGCGGAAATTCCTCCTTCACCTTTTCCGGTGCGTGAATGAGGAAGCCGACATTCGCCTCCAGCAGCATCGCGGTGTCGTTGTAGGAATCGCCGGCGGAGATAACGTGATAATTCAGCCGCTTGAATGCGGCCACCGCCTCGCGTTTTTGTTCCCGGATGCGCAACTGGTAATTAACGATGCGATCGTTCTCGACGACCAGCCGATGGCAGAGCAACGTCGGCCAGCCGAGCTGGCGGAGCAGGGGAGAGGCGAATTGCTCGAATGTATCGGACAGGATAATGACCTGCACCAACGAACGCAGTTCGTCGAGGAATTCCCTGGCGCCATCCAGCGGGCGCAACGTGCCGATAACACTTTGAATGTCAGACAATTTCAAGCGATGCTGGTCTAAAATCGCGAGGCGGCTGCGCATGAGCTTGTCGTAGTCCGGCTCATCGCGCGTGGTGCGGCGAAGTTCCGGAATTTTGGTTTTCTCAGCGACGGCAATCCAGATTTCCGGCGTCAACACGCCTTCCATGTCCAGGGTGACGATTGATTGTTTCACTGCGGAGAGTTTTTCAAATTGTGCTCCAAAGTCCAGAGCTTCAGACAAAAAACTCACATTGGTTGTCGGTACGGTCGCTGTGATTGGTAGAGCTTCAGGAGTTGTTCATTTTTCCCGACGAGGTCATTTTGTCCCGCTGCTGATGCCAAATCGCGGGCGTGCTGCGCAGTTTTAATCGCATCCGGGAAGCGACCGGCCTCGGCGTAGGCGACGCTGAGAGTGGTCAGCATGGCGGGTGCCTGATGATGGGTTAAATTGCAGGCGCGTTCCGCCAGATGGATCGCCACCGTGCCGGAACGAAGTTGCGAGTCGGGATCAGTCGCAAGTATCCAGGCCAGTTCATCGAGTGCATCCGGAGAAGTCGGATCCAGCCGCAGGGCCTGCCAAAACTCATTAATGGCCTCTTGTGATTGGTGCTGAAGGAACAGAGCCTGTGCCAGGCGATGATGGCCTTTGGCCTGGTCCGGCACCAGGGCAACGGTCTTGGAGAATTGGGCAGCGGCATCTGCCGGCCGGTTGTTGTCTAATAAAGCCAATCCATAGTCGAAATGCGCCTCGGCCCAACCGGGGTCCAGCTGGACGGCTTCAGAAAAATGGTTTAGGGCTTCCACGGTTTCCCCTCGTTTGAGGAGGACCGCCGCCAAACTCCGATGTGCCACCGCAAAATTCGGGGTTAATTGCAAGGCCGTTAAGAGTTGTGTAGCCGCTTCGTCCAACTGGCCATTCTCCAGAAGTTCCCCGCCCAGGTCATAGCGCAGTACGGCGTCGTTTGGACGGAGTTGTACGGCTTTGCGAAAAGATTCGATTGCTTCCAACAATTTCCCTTGCTGAGCCAAAGCCGTACCCAATTCGGATAATCCCCGGGCGTTATAGGGGTTGATGCGCACTGACTCCTCCAGGATTGGAATAGCTTTGTCAAATTGTCCGGCTTCATCCAGGGCCTCGCCGAGATGGTTATCGATTACATAACTGTCGGGCGTGACCGCCTTGGCGTGGGAAAAGAGGGTAATGCTGTTTTGCCAGTACTGTAATTGTGCCCGGCAAACCGCGGTGCACCCGACGACGACGGCTATCCCTGTACCGGCAGCAATCCATTTTCTTTGCGACCAGTTGACTGAAAGCGCGTTACCCCCCCAAACCATCAAGATGAACAAACCAATGCCGGGAATATACAGGTAACGATCCGCCATGGACTGCACCCCCACCTGGACCAGGCCGATCACCGGTATTAGTGTGCCCAAATACCAGAACCAACCGACAAACAGATAAGGATACCGTCGGGCAAACCAGATAAACAAAATCGAGCAGGCCACGACGAATAAAATTGAAGTGAAAATCAGTCCTGGTGACCAAAGCACGGGGATGGGATAAAGGATTGCCAGGTCCGCGGGCCAGAAAGCTTTGGAGACGTAACGGAGATAGGACACCATCGCATTGGTAAACCGGAAGGAGAAAGGCAAAGTATCCAGTGGAGCGACCGCGCCTCGCTGCACTAAAAAGGTCACCGTGCTCGATCCCAGCGCCAAAGCAAAAAACGGTATTTTTTCGACAAACCTGCGTGGGAAGGTTGAAGCGTTCAGCCGTTGAAGTGGCCAGAAATCGAGCAGTAACAGGACGAACGGCAATGTCACAACCATCGGCTTGGACATCAATCCACACGCGAACGCCAGGAGCGCTCCGAGGTAGAAGATTTTAGACTTTTGGCCTGGGACTTTTGGCTTCGGGCTTCGGGCTTTGGACTCCTCGACAAATCGTGTGTAGGCCAGAAGCGTCAGCATCCAGAAAAACGTACTCAATACATCCTTGCGTTCTGCCACCCACGCAACCGATTCCACGTGCACCGGATGGCAGGCGAACAACGCCGCTAAAAATCCGCTTCGCCATATCGTCCCTGTGGTCCGGTTCAAGAACAAAAAGAGCAGCACCGAATTGGCGATGTGGAACAATAGATTGGTCAGGTGATGTCCGGCGGGATTCAAACCATAGAACTGGCAATCCAGCATGTGCGAAATCCAGGTCAAGGGATGCCAGTTGTGCGCGTAGCTGCTTTGAAAGGCCCAAACGATGCCCGGCCAGGTCAATCCGGCGTTGACGTGAAAATTGCCCGTGACGTATTGGTCATCGTCGAAATTGATGAAACGGTGGTGCGTCACCGGCCAATACAAAGCCAGTGTCGACAGAACCAATAAAAGGCAGATCAACCGACGCGAGCGAAATGGTTTCAAATCAGCCGGCACAGGAACTAAAACGGGGTCATGTGCTTCCGGCGCTGAACAAACCGGCAACATTCGTTGTAACCGACTTCGTGCGCCAGTTGAACAGCTTCGGCAAAATTCATTCCCACTTCTTCGGGCGCGTGGGCGTCGGAACCGAAGGTGATGGACACACCGGTTTGGAACGCGAGTTGGAGAATTTCGCGGCTGGGATAGATTTCCCGGCAATCCTTGCGGAGACCGGCAGTATTGAGTTCGATGGCGCAGTTATGTTTCTTTGCGGCCTCCAGAAATGTTCGATACAGCGAAGTGCCATCGCTCGAGGGGCGATGCCCGAATTTCTTCGGTAAATCGGCGTGACCAATGATTTCAAAGAACCCCGTCTCCGCCGCCCGGGTCAGCCGCTCAAAATAGACCGTCCAGACTTCACCGGCATCGCGGTGTTGCCACTCAGACAATTTCTGCGGGTCATCCACCGCCCACGAGTCAGAGACGTAATGTACCGACCCGATGAGATAATCCCAGGGTTGGCGCGCGGCGAGGTCGCGGATCCAATCTTCGTAACCGGGCAGGTAATCCACTTCGAGGGCCAGACGGATGTCCAGTTGCGGGAAATCTTTCTGCACCTTCCGGATTTTGGTGACGTACTCGTCGAGTTTGTCGGCGGTCATCCGCCAGTTGTCGAAATCATCCTGCGGCATCGGCGCATGATCGGAGAAGCCAATTTCCCTGAATCCCAGTTTCAGCGCTTGTTGAACGTACTCCTCCGGTTCGCCGCGGGCATGACGGCAGAGCGGCGTGTGCATGTGATAATCGGCGGGCAACGACATGACGTAAGTTTCAAGTTTCAAGTTTCAACTTTCAAGTGTTGAATAAGGACAATGACAGGTGAACAGGCTACCGAACGCTGCCGGTTGTTTGTGGCGATAACAGTTCCGGACACCGTACGCGCGGAACTGCTTCGTGTTCAGAGCGAACTGCAACCGTTGGTTCCGAGTGGTACGGTCCGCTGGACAAAACCGCAACAGTTTCATCTCACGCTCCGGTTTCTCGGCGATATTCCATTCCAGCATGTCGCCGGCTTGCAGGCATCCCTCCGCGCAGTTTGTGCCGGGATCCACCCCCTTCATTTGCTGGCGCAAGGCGTCGGTTTTTTCCCCAACGCCCGTTCGCCGCGCGTCATCTGGGTTGGCATCCATGACCGAGAGAACCGTCTGTTGACTCTCCAACAGAAAGTTGAAAGGACGGTTCAACCGTACACGACCGGGCCGGGTGGAGACCGATTTGCCGGGCACATCACTCTGGGACGTTTCCAAGTCGCTAACAAATTGAATGTCAAAGATATAACCAATCATACCGGATCAATGGAAAACCGGTTATTTGGCGAATGGATGGCCCGGGAGATTGAACTCATCCGCAGCGAATTACTGCCTGGAGGAGCGCATTACACCTCGCTGGCGGCCTGTCAACTGGCGGTGTCGATTGAACCGTCGTGAAACATTTTCAATCTTACTTACGTCTGTAAGAACATGCTCAAGGCGCTTCCAGCCAACCGCTGGGATTATGACTCAGCGGCGCATTTGGTAAATCGGGCCGGGTTCGGGGGCCCGCCTGCGGTTATTCAAGAGCTGGCTGATCTCAGTCCGGACGCCGCACTTTCCACTCTGCTCGATTACGAACAATACGCCGACCCGACGCCCAATCCCGATTGGGCGAAACCGGATCCGGAAGGGGTGAAGCGTCTGCGCGATGCGGCGAAAAATGCGCCGCAGGACGCACGCCGCAAATTAAATCAACAGGAAATGCGAATCCAGTACCAGCGTTTGATGGAATTGCGCGGCTGGTGGCTGAATCGCATGGCCAGTGGACCGCGGCCATTCCAGGAAAAAATGGTGCTGTTCTGGCACGGCCATTTTGCCACGAGCTTTGAAAAAGTGCGCAACGCCTATTATATGTGGCGTCAGAACGAACTGTTTCGCCGGCTGGCGACGGGTCATTGGCAGGAACTGCTCACTTACGCAGGCAAGGACCCGGCGATGCTCATCTGGCTGGACCAGGCGGAAAGCCGTCGGCCGCACCCGAACGAGAATTTTGCCCGCGAGGTCATGGAACTCTTTGCGTTGGGCATCGGCAATTACACCGAACAGGACGTAACCGAGGGCGCACGCGCACTGACAGGCTGGTCCTTGGACCGGCTGAATCAGGAATACCTTTACCGCCCCTTTTTTCACGACAACGGCATCAAAACCTTTCTGGGGCGCACCGGCGACCTCGACGGCGACGATGTCATCGCCCAAATTGTGGCGCAACCGGCCTCCGCGCAGTTTATCACCGCCAAATTGTGGAATTATTTCGCCGGACAAACGCCATCGAATGAACTGAACACCGCGTTGGCCGTCGTGTTTCGGGAAAATGGAAACAATTTCAAGCCGTTCCTTCGCGTCCTGTTTCGCAGCGAAGAATTCTACGATCCGGCCATTGTGCGCAACCAGGTCAAAAGCCCGGTTCAATGGCTGGTGAGCACGGCACGGGTCCTAGAGTGTGGTTTGCCGCCGCCGCAAATTTGCGAAGGCATTACCCGCCGCATGGGACAGGATTTGTTCGCACCGCCGAATGTGAAAGGGTGGGACGGGGGCCTCTCGTGGATTACGACCACAACCTTGCTGGACCGTTACAATACCGCAGCCATCCTCGTGCAAGGTGCGGACATTCCCCGAGCACGATTGGAAGGTACGCAACCAATGAACCAAATGGCCGCGAGTCAGCCCGAAACCGGAGGAAAACGGGTACACGTCGGCGGCGTCGATATCGAAAAGATCCTTACGCCGGATGAACGTGCCGGCAAGGACCGGCTGGTGGCTGCGTTGCAGCACCGACTGTTGCAATCGGCGCTTAAAGAAGATCAGGCAAAGGCCTTGGGCGACTTTCTCAATGCGCGCGGCAAATTGAACGATGGAGACATCCGTGCGGCCATCCGCCTGGTGATGTGCACGCCGGAGTATCAGGTGACATGAAAGCAATTCGTCCTCGTCCTCGTCGTCGTTCTCGTTCTCGGAATCGAATTTCGAAATGTATCGAGGACGAGGAGGAGGACGAGAACGGTTCAAAGTTATGAAGAACGAAATCACACTCCAGACCCGGCGCCAGTTTTTGCGTACCACCATGCTGGGTAGCGCGCTCAGCTGGACGGTCCCGGCGTTTCTGGCCGACACGTTCGCCGTCTTGCACAACGACGCGGCCGATTCGGCCACCCAAATTGTTACCGGCAAGGACTCGACGATTTTGGTCGTCCTGCAGATGGCCGGTGGCAATGACGGTATCAACACTGTTGTACCCTTCGCTAACGATTATTACCGTAACGCGCGACCGAAACTTGGACTCACGTCACAGCAGGTTCTGGATTTGAACGGCGAAATCGGCTTTCACAATGCGTTGACCGGGTTCAAAAACCTGTACGACGCGGGAAACCTGGCGGTGGTGCAGGGGGTCGGTTATCCCAATCCGAACCGCTCCCATTTTCGCTCAACGGAAATCTGGCAGACAGCCAGCGACACCGACAAAGTGGAGAAATACGGCTGGCTCGGTCGTTATTTTGACAACGCCTGCGCGGGATGTGACCCGACGGTGGGCGTGGACATCGGCGGCCAGACGCCGCAGGCGTTTTTTGCCAAAACCCCCACCGGTATCAGCCTCGCCAACCCGCAAAACTACCGGTTCCTGTCGCCCGGACGTTTCCGGCCCGGTCAGGTGGATTTATTGGAGGAATCCTACGAAAAAATGAATGAAATCCCGGACACCGCACCGGACGTAAATTCAGGTGGGAGCATCGGCGCGCTGGCCGCCGGCATGCCCCAGCCGGGCGGTTCCGCGTTACATTTTATCGAACGGACGGCACTCGATGCGCAGGTCAGTTCCGACCAGATTCGCGCCATTGTTGCGCGGGTTAAAAACCAGGCGCCTTATCCGGCGACCAATCTCGGCAACAACCTCAAGTTGATAGCCCAACTCATTGCGGGGGGATTGCCTACGCGCGTTTATTACGTGTCCCAGGGTGGTTATGACACGCACGTTAATCAGGCCGGTACGCAGGACCGTTTGCTAAAAGAGCTCAGTGATGCGGTCAATGCCCTTGTCGGCGACCTGAAGGCGCAAGGGAATTTGCAGCGTGTGCTGGTTATGACGTTCAGTGAATTCGGCCGGCGCGTCACGGAAAACGCCAGCGGCGGCACCGATCATGGGGCGGCGGCACCGCTGTTTGTCATCGGCGACAAGGTAAAAGCGGGCTTGCTTGGACGTTATCCCAGCCTGGCGCCGCAGGATTTATTTGAAGGCGACATCAAGTACACCATGGATTTCCGGAGCGTCTATGCCGGTGTGTTGGAAAGCTGGCTGAAAACTCCCAGCACCCCGATTCTTGGCCGCCAATTCGAGCCGTTGCAATTGGTCTGACCGCTTAACCCTGGTTTGCAGGCGGCGCGGTTGCTTTCGGAGGGGCGGTGCTTTTGCGTTCGATGAGTTCGGCGGACAAACGTTTGGATTCCACCGGCTGGCTGCGGAGCAGGCTGGTCATGATGTCCATGGCGGCCATCGCGAGCCGGAACTTGGGCTGGCGAACCGTCGTCAGCGGCACCCGGAAAAACTCCGCCGTCAACACATTGCCAAAGCCCACGAGCGAAATGTCCTCGGGTATCCGCAATCCCTGGCTGAACAGCGTCTCGGCACAGCCGATGGCGACGAGGTCATTGACGGCCTGCACAGCGGTGGCATTGCAGGATTCGTTCAGCATTTGCAGGGCGGCTTTGGTGCCGTCTTCAATCGTGCTGCCGGCTTGAAACACCAGCCGGTCATCCACGTCCAGGTTGGCCTCGCGCAATGCGCGGCGATAACCTTCAAAACGGTCTTGTGCCCACGGTGCCGATTGCGGACCGGTGAAGTAGGCGATCCGCGTATGGCCGAGCTTCAACAAATGTTGTGTGGCCCTGGCGCTGGCATTGAGTTCCTCGGTTTCCACACTGGGAAACGATTTGCAGAACGGTGCCGGCGGACCCAACAGGACCGTGGGGATCTTGCGCGCGGCCAGCTCCACGTAAATCTGCGCCTCGGTTTCAAAGCGATACACCGGCGAAATAAAAAATCCATCCACGCGCCGGGACACCATGCGCCGGATACAGGTTTCCTCCCGCGCCGGGATGTTGTGGGTGTGCGCAATCAGGATGTCATAACCCATTTCGTGAGCACGTTCCTCGAGGGCAAAAACGATGCGCGCGTAGATGGGATTGGTAATGGAGGGGATGACCAGGCCGAACTGTTTGGTGACGCGCATGCGGAGCCCTTGCGCAGTGGAGTCCGGAACATAGCCCATTTGCTGCGCCAGCTGTTTGAGGCGCGCTTTGGTTGCGGCGGAAACATCCGGCTCGTTGCGTAACGCCTTCGAGACGGTCATCACGGAAACGCCGGCGTATTGAGCGATGTCTTTGAGTCGGACCATATTCAGAAGGCAGCAGGCACAAGGCAGAAGGCAGAAGGGATGGCCAGCGCGGTCGCGGGGTTCCACGGCAGGGATGTTGATTCAGTCTTCATTCTGCATTCTCCCTGCTTCATTTTATACATAGGCTCCGCGCCACTGCAGTTTGCGGCGAAGGGTTTCCAAAAAAGAACTGCCGGCCAGATGCATCAACCGGATGGCGCGGCGACTGCGACGGATCGTCACTTCATCGCTTGCGTCCAGTTCGGCGACGACCTGGCCGTCCACGCTCAAAATGGTTGCGGGCGCCGGGTTGGTGGCCTTGACACGGATAGTGGAGGCCAGGGGGAAAATCAGTGAGCGGTTGGATAATGCGTGCGGGCAGATCGGCGTCAGGGCGAACACATCGGCCGTGGGGAAGACGACCGCGCCGCCCGCTGACAAAGAATAGGCCGTGGAACCGGTCGGCGAGCTGATAATGAGGCCGTCGCAGCGGTAATGGGTGACCAGTTCGCCATCCACGCTCACGTCCAGCCCGATGAGTCGCGAAACCGCGCCACGACCGACAAC
>JBGPDH010000154.1:0-8848 GCA_041482195.1 Verrucomicrobiia bacterium | reverse complement strand
GTGCGCGGCCATGTCCGCGCTTTGAAAGCGGCGACGCGTCGCCGCAATCCACAGACAGTTTGCACTACGACCATCCGTCCTGCAGTCGCTGCGGCTGAATAAATCGGCAATCGGCAATCGTAAATGGATTGGTTCCCTGTGGTTGGACATGTCGCAAATCGTAAATCGTAAATCTTAAATCGTAAATTGAACGACTTCCTGTCAGTCAACGACTTCCGGTTTGATTTCCTACGATCCGCGTACGGCGCCGGACCAGATCCGGCTTGATTTCCCTGACATTATGGGTATAATTAGGCCCACCTCTGAATTCAAATTAATCGTCAAAGCCCGCGTAACGCCCGTTTAACATGGAGAACCAGCAGTACCACAAAGGCAGGCCGACACAGCGTATCGTTCAACCGTTTCCCCGTTCCCACGCGATTTCCCTGGCAGTCATTGCGTTCCTGTTGAGTATCTCACTGGCCGCCGCCCAGTCCGCCTCGGGCGATACGGTCGGCGTTCCCTGGAACGGAAAACCCGGTGTGCAGGAAACGGTCGCGCACATCATGGGGCGCGACGCCGGACAATCGACCCGGAAAGATCTTCAAACCAGGCCGGCCCGGCCCAGACTGGTGCGCAACGCAGAAAACCTCCCGCAGAATCCCGACTCGCCGTTGACGTCTCAGTGGCCGCTGTCGGATGGCACAGCCCCACCTGGTTCCTCGGGCCCGCTCTTGCCCCAAACAGTCGGCACCAGCTTCCTCGGCGCGCAGTTTTCCGACACAGTCGTTAACGGCTCAGGACTGGTCCCGCCTGACAGCATGGCGGACGTCGGCACCAATCAAATCATAGTTTGTGTCAACGGACGCATCCGCACCTTCCACACGGACGGTACGGCGGACAGCGCTTTGGACACGACCACCGATAATTTCTTCAGTTCCGTGCTGGGCGGCAGCAGCACGAGCGATCCACGCGTGCGTTTCGACCGCCTGTCCGGGCACTGGTTCATTACGATGATCACGGTCAACACGCCCAACTTCGTCCTGGTCGCCGTCAGTTCCGGCCCGACCATCACCAGCGCGTCCAGCTTCACCTTCTATTCGTTTCAAGCCGACCCGAGCAACTTCGGCGATTACGACACACTCGGCGTGGACGCCAGAGCCCTGTACATCGGCGTCAACGTTTTCAGAGGTAACACGTTTCAGAACACCACCGGCTTTGTCGTTAATAAATCGAATTTGCTGAACGGCACACTAAAAGTGACAACCTTCGCGAACCTGATCACCTCAACCGGTCATCCTCCCCAAACCCACGGACCGTTCACGCCGCAAGGTGTCAACAACGACGACCCGGCGGCCACGCAGGGTTATTTCATCGGCGTGGACGCCGCCACTTTTGGCACGTTGATCGTGCGGCGCATTTCCAATCCCGGCGGCACGCCCTCCATCTCCGCCAATCTCCTCATCACCGTCCCCACTACCGGCAATCCTCTGGGCGGCGTGCCCACGCTGGGCAGCAGCCTGGGGCTCGACGATTTGGACGACCGGCTCTTCTGCACGCGTATGCACAAAGGGAGCCTGTGGACGGCGCATAATATCCAGGTGGACGTCACCGGCAGCGCCAGCGGCACGGGTGGACGCGACGGTTCGCGCTGGTATCAGGTCACAAACCTGACCGGCACGCCCAAGCTGGCCCAATCCGGCACGCTCTTTGATCCCGCCGCCAGCAATCCTCGTAATTTCTGGATTCCCAGTTGCGCCATGTCCGGCCAGGGACAAATGGCGCTGGGTTGCAGCGCGGCCGGGAACAACGAACATGCCGACATCGCGGCAGCCGGTCGGTTCAGCAGCGACCCCGCCGGCACCCTCCAACCCCCGACCACCGCCGTGACCACCACTTCCACCTACAACATTGGTTCCCAGAATAACAAATACCGCTGGGGCGATTTTTCGGTCACCACCGTGGATCCGGGTGATGACATGACATTCTGGACCGTGCAGGAATACTGCAACGCGAACAATTCCTGGGGCGTGCAGGTCGTCAAGCTGCTGGCCCAGCCACCTGCCCTGCCGATCAGTGCCTCGCCCTTAATCGTGACGCAGGGCATAACCAATGTCAGCGTGATCATTACCGGTTCGTCTGCCGGCGGCGCCGGTTACTTCGATCCCGGCACCAATTTTCCGAATCATATCTCCGCGAGCGTAGACGGAGGCGGCGTCACGGTGAACAGCGTGACCTACAATAACCCGACCAATATCACCGCCAACCTGACCATCGCCGGCAACGCTGCGCCCGGCGCCCGCACCATCACCGTCACCAATCCGGATGGCCAATCCGCGACCAGCAGCTCGGGCATTTTGACCGTTGCTGGCGTGATTTCTCCCACCAACCAGCCCCCGACCCTGGCTGCGATGTCCAATCAAACCGTCACCGCCGGAATCACGTTAACGCTGACCAATTCGGCCAACGATCCCGACGGAGACCAGTTAACGTTCAGTCTCGGGCCCGGTGCCGCACTGAACGCGGCCATTAACCCGACCAATGGCCTCTTTACCTGGATGCCAATGCAGTCACAGGCCGGCACGAACCATTTCAGCGTCATTGTGACCGACAACGGGTCGCCGCCCTTGAGTGCGACGCAAACCTTTGCCGTAACCGTTATCGCCACCAACGTGCCGCCTACCCTGGCGCCCATCGCCAATCGGACCATTCACGCGCTCATGACCTTGACCATCACCAACTCGGCGTCCGATCCTGACGTTGGGCAAACGCTTGCATACAGCCTCGACCCTGGAGCGCCCGCTGGCGCGAGTGTCGGCGCCACCAGCGGTGTCTTTACCTGGACCCCCGATGAGTCGCAGCTCGGCACCAACCACTTCACTGTGCGTGTAACCGACAACGGTGTGCCGCCATTGAGCGCGACGCAGAGTTTCGACGTCAACGTCGAACCCCGGCCGATTTTGACCATTGGCGAGACCAACGGAATTGTCACCCTCACCTGGAGTTCCATCGCCGGCTTGAGTTACCAGCCGCAATTCAAAACCAATCTCACCGATGCATTTTGGACGGCGTTCCCCTCCAACGTCCAGGCGGCGGGTCCAATCGCCAGCACCACCGACACCAACAGCGCGAACACCAACCTGTTCTATCGCATTTTCGTCGTCCCGTAGGGCGGGATGAACGCAAGTTTTTCACTCGCACTAAGGCGGGTCAATTTCCCGAATCGATGGCAACCATCAATGCGCCACAATGCGGTAAAGCCGACTGGCGGCTAAGGTGGGATCCGTGACGGTCTCCAGCGTGTCGTTGCCGCCAACGAGACCGCCCAGATTCAACCAGGTGGGATCGGTCGCGGCATTCTTATACTGCAATTGATATCCGTGCCAGGACTCGGTAGGCCAGGTAATGGCGAAGTTCGTCCCGGTGCCATCAAGACCGGCGCTGAGGGCAAAGTTCGGATTCAGCCACAGGTTGTTGGCCGTGGCCGTCGTGACCGCCGAGCTGAGCGTGGCGCCGGTGCCGTTGATGATATGAGTCATTTCAGTGCCGGTTTGCGCGGTGATAAGCACATTTATCATGTCATGCACATTGACTTGTTGAGAACTGCTTGGCGTCTCGATGGTATTAAAGCATTTTACGTTTGAGGTATTAAACACACCATAGACGCCAAGCCCGTAAGCCTGATGGCTCGTGACACCGCTCGCGACTTTGTAGGACGCATACCCGTTCACACTGTTATGCGACCAGGCGCTTTGGGTCGGTGCGTCGTAAGGCAATTCGGACTGGTAAAAATAAACCCGTCCCCAATTGCCGTTCCACAACGTCTGATACTGTTCGTGATGCTCGTTGAACAGCCCATAGATGGTTACATTATCGCCATTTACCACCAGGCCGCTCTGGCTTGGATTTATCGTCCAACCGACGGTGCCGGAGTTGCCATGATCCGCCCGCCACAACCAAATATTGTCGCCCAGAACATTATTGGCATTGATCGTCACGCAGTTGGTCGTGGTCCCGACAAACTCGCCGCCGACCCGGCTGCAAATGTCGTACAGACAGATTGGGTCCGCGGAATGATCCACGGCACTGGTCGCCGTCCCGACTTCCAGCAGTGACGGCGACGCGGTGGTTCCGGCGTCGAATATAATGCCCGATACCTTCACGCCATCGACATCCGAAATCACCATGGCAGGGTTTCGGTTGGTTGGTATTAACGTTGGGAAACCGAGCCCGAAGACGATCGTATCGGGATTCGTCACGAGGATGCTGTTCGTCAGATGATAAATTCCGGGAGTCAAAATCAAATTCAGGCCGGAATTCAGGGCGGCATTGATGGTCCCGGCATTGTCCACTCCCGGTTGGGCAATGTAGAACTGGCTGACGGGGACTGAAACTCCGGGAGTCGGGCCGCCGGCCCAGGATGTTCCCACGCTGTTCGTCCTCAAATTGGGCACCATGACAAAGAAATTGGTGTTACTGTCCACGTACAAATAGGGCTTTTGCCGGATCAACGGTACATTGGTGATGACTGTATAAGAAGGGTAAGGACCCGGCCAAGTTTGAGGAGGCGGACTTGAATCGCCAAGAAAAACAAAATTCCAATTCCCGCCTGACCACCCCATATAGCTGTTGTTTCTGGAGAGCCATTGTTGCTGCCCAATGGGATTGACACTGCCATCAATCTTGGAATCGGCCAGGAAGCCGCCACTTGCCCAGTTTTGGCTACCGCTCCATTCGCACAAGTACACGTTGTTCTGGACGTGCATACGGCGAAAGGAGGTGCCCTGTGACACAGCCCACATGGTGTAGCCGTTGGTTGAAGCTACCGCCAGATTCTCAGAGGACAGCCAGAAGTTGCAGGTGGCGTTGCCATTCGCCAAAAAGGCATGACTATCCAGCGTGCCATTTATTTTGACGTTGTCCGGCGATAGTCCCAAACCCAGCACTTGCATGTAGTAGCCCATGTTGATGGCGACGTTATAAGTTCCAGGTTTGAAAAGAACGGCGTACCGGTTGGTGTTGAACTGGCTCGTACTACCGCTATTCTGCTGTGAAAATACCGTGTTCAACTGGCTTTGAATACTCGCCATGGACATCGAAGAATCAAAAATCAGAACGTTCGCGCCAAAATTCGGCGCCTGGGAATACAGGTTGAAACTGCTGTAGACCAGATTTATAGCGGCAACGAAAGCGACATAATGAAATCGGGAACAAAATGAGGAATTCATAAAATACTGATAACGTGGGTCATAGACAGAAGGGTGTGATCGAAACATTGCCGCACAAGAACATTTGTAGAATAAAATATCACATACGAACTAAAGGTCAATTCCTAATGAACCCAAGTACAAAGGAAAACTTTGGCCAACAAACAGCCAGCGAATGGAAATTGGTTTGCGGGTTGGGACGTGGGGCATATGAGATCCAAAAACCATCGGTAAATTTGTAGAATTGCTTCTGATCAGACGAAAAAAAGCGAAGGCTGTTCACGACACAACCTTCGCTTCAACGCTCCTTTTAAAGTTTGAAGACTAAACCGAATCAGCCCTGGTGAAAAATACGGCGTCGGCCGAGCAAAGTCACACCGCCTATGGCCAACATCGCCCAGGTCGAAGGCTCGGGAGCGACGGTTAAATTGTTGAAGGCAACGTCACTGCCATCGCCAGCCCCTAAATTGAATACGTCCATCCCAGTGAGCGAACCGTTAAACGTGCCACTCCAGGTGTCCGAACCCGCAACTGCGCTATACGTGTTGGCGCCAGTCATCGTAAATGCGATGTTAAATTCGCTTTGATATTGATAACCCATGCTTCCGGCACTGACGAACGCCGACCCCGCATCGCTATAATAATAGCCATTGCCGGTGTAGGGATAAGGGCCGGGTTCCCCACCAAAAATGCCAAAGGTGATGGCCGCCCCGGAGCCGTTCAATATGTCAACCCCCACCTCCTTGCCGGGATCGATGGCGCGCATTTCGAAGTTGATGGAAACCGTTTGTCCGATGGTTAAAGCTCCACCCGCAAAGGTGGTCGTGGCGACGACACTTCCGGCATTTCCGGTACCGGTACCAAAAGGTGAACTCCAGATTTGCCATCCGGAAAGGGTCTCGCCGCCAAATGCCGTGCCGAAGTATTGGCCGGAGCCGCCGCCTGTATTGCTGGGAGTATCCACCACCGACCAGACATTCACTGGATTATTATTTTGATCCACTCCATCGGGCGGGCTGCCTGGAGTGCCGGTTGCCGTATAGGAGAAATTGTTGGAGGCCGATACCATGCCGGTAGCGCCTATCAGGCTCATGAGTATCCATATGGCTTTTTTCATAGCTTTTAGTTCGGTTGACATTTGACTTTTTTCTGTAGCAGTGGACTATCCGAATCTTATCAAAGTCATAACTGTTTCCGCACCCCCCTTTCGGGTGGGTTTGCCGTCCTTGCCGTCAACGGCCCAAAATGTGAACCAACGACCACCGGGGTTAAGCTGCGTTGCAGCAGCAATGGGTTATGCGCGATTCCCTCCATTTCGGGCATCGTTCCAATTAGAAACCGACTGAAGAATTTACGCCAAAGGACTTCGTGGTCTGCCACTGTTGCCAGTCGCTCGAAATGGTGGACAATGAATCGGTGGAAATATTCGGAGTCGGCGGCCAATAGACCGGATCATACCAGCCCCAGCCATTCGGGACCAAACCGGCGGTCGCCTTGTAAGCCCACATCGTCCAACTCATGCCGCCCGTGTTATAGTCGTTAATGGAATAGCCGTAGCACGCGGCACCGTTGCCCATATCGTTCCATTCACCGATATAATCGGGCACGTTCCAGGATTTGTGGTTATTGAAATCCGTCACTTGATTGTCGGAACCCGCCTCGCACTGGGCCACGTTGCCGCCCCATTGATATTCGTGCATGGAATAGACCACGTTGGTCCAGCCATACACGGCCGGGGCGGGCAGCATGCTCCAATTCCAGCTGCCGAAGGTACCCTCCATGATAATGATATGGTCCGGGTCTGCGGCCCGGACAGTGGTGTAGAGGCTGGCATAAGCCGGCCAAACAACGGCGGTGGTCGTATCATGATTTCCAAACGGTTCATTGATCAGATCATAACCGGCCACGGCGCTGTTACCTTGGTAATGAGTGGCAATTTGCGTCCACAAGTAGGCCGTTTCACTTTGATCCGTGCTGCTCGTCCAGTACTGATTTTGATTCTGCTGACCGGTGGAATCGGAAGTGCTTTGGCCCCCGACGACGCCATGCATATCAATGACCACATAGATGCCGCGAGAAGCGCAATTGGTGACCAGCCAGTCCAGCACGGCGAACGCATCCGAGCGCCAACCGGTACTGGTGGTATTGGTGATGGAATAAAAGTTGCCCCACCAGACGGGCACCCGCACGCAATTGAAGCCGGCGTTGGTGAGGTTGTTGAGGTCGGCCGTCGTAATCCAGTTGGTCTGATAGGTTCGGATGAGGCTTTGCTCGATGGCGACGCCAAAACGATGGTCCAGGTTTGTAATGACGCTGTACGTATCCGGCAGGCTGCCACTGTCCAACGGACACATCCATTTTTCCATGATGAACCACCCGCCCAAATTGAGGCCTTTCAATTGAACAGTCGCGCCGCTGGCGTTGACGATACGGTTGCCGCTGGTGTGCAACAGGCTGAAGGCCGGCGCGGCGTTGGTTGATATCTGCACGCGATAGAAGCGGCTGGTTCCGTTGGCGGAATCGGCCACCGACTGGATGGCGTTGTTGCCTGAGACGGAGTTGCTGAGAGGAATCCACGCGGCATCGGTCAGCGCATTCTTGTATTGCGCCTGATAACTCAAGCCAGACTGGGTCGTAAACGAGATGATGACATTCGTGCCGGAGTAGCCCGCGTGGATGGCAAAGGGAACCGCTTGAAGTTGAAATCCATTAAGGTCGCCCTCCACGCTGCCGTTTCCAGTCCAGGTAACAACCAAATTCCCGGCGCCGTCGGACAACGCGGAGATAAAGTCCACATAATCAATGCCCGCGATTAATGTGTTACTGGAACCATTCCAGGTGCTGCTCTGGATGTTGCCGTTGACGGTAAAATAAGTCGTGCGGCCGGCGGCGGGAACATTCGCGGCACTATACAGGACCAGATGATAGGTGGAGTTTGCCGCGAGACCCGAAAGTGTGATGGTCTGCGGGACGCCGTTATTATAGAGATAATTCTGCATCAGGGCGTTGTAGGGAGTGCCGGCAAACGGGGTGGAGCCACCATAATTGTTTACATTGTATCCGCCCCCGGAGGTGAAAGTCATCATAACCGCCGAATTCCCGCCATCGGCATAGATGAGAGGTATTCCGCTGCCGGTGCTGGAGTTTATTCCATTCCAGTGGTCACCGACTGCTCCCAGAACTGCCGCCCCTGACATGGTTGGACCCGGATTCGGGCCACCACCCGAGCCGGCGCTGCTGTTTTCAGTAAAATTAACACCAATCAGTTGGGCTTGAAGCGTGCCGCCGCCAGAAAAGAGGATGCCCGCCAGCAAAATATCACGAAAACCGGATAGCCCGGTGATTTGGTTCAGCGCATTTCTCCAACAGTAATTTTTTCCAACTGTTTTAACCATAATTCGACAATCCGGAACTAATTCAATTTACCTCAACAGGAATGCCACGCCTTGAGAAGGCAGAGATATCCCTGCCCTCCCCTTTTGAAAGGACCAGCGTGATGATGGAATGAGCCGGGCTGTCAGCTTTTGCGGCTCGATTTTCCAGCCAAAGGTAAAAGGGCTGTTCGGTGTCCGAGCAATTCATCACAATCACGGCCATTGTGCCATCCTGGTTCAGAAAGGCCGTCGTCAATAAGTCGTCCGTCGTCGAAGAGCTGATGATCC
>JBGPDH010000153.1:0-8861 GCA_041482195.1 Verrucomicrobiia bacterium | reverse complement strand
AATGGTGAGATTTTGGGCGACAACGTCTTCACAGTACGTCGGGTGGATGGACCACATGCTGTGATGTTCGGTGGCAAAACCTTTGAACTGAACGTTGGTGCAGCTGATCGGCTCGATGATGACCGGGCGGCGCGGCATTTCCCGCCCGCCCAGTGCCGGGTTGCCCGAGATTATCCCTCCGCCCATGACGGCAATGTGGTCGGCGTCATGGGCGAAAATCAGGGCGCGATGACCGTCAATCCATTTGCCCTCCCAGCGGACTTTTATCACCGGATAATCCTCCAGATCGGGACTGCCGAGCAGATGCGCACCCGACTCCAGCAGCAGGATCGTGCGCGATTTCAGTTCGATGCTGCCGATGAGATAATTTCCGGCCGGCACAATAACAGTGCCCCCACCGGCAGCGGCGCAGGTATCGAGCGCTTTTTGGAAGGCGACGGTATCTTTCGTCGTCCCGTCACCGATCGCGCCGAAGGCGTGAACATTGAGCGGCGGGCGTTGCACGGCGGCGTGCCCTGTTTGCCCGACCAGGATAAGGGAAATCGCAATGAGCCGGATGGGTTTCATGGTGTCACCGTGGTGTTTGTTTTCGCCGAATTTCTCTCCGGCGTTTGTGCAACCGGTTCCGGCGGGAACTGGTCAAATTGGCGGTGATGATCGATGCCGCGCAATTGTTGGTCCGCAAAATCCAGCGCCGCGGTCCAATCGCCCGCCGTCAACCCATGCCGGTGCGGCTGGTAACTGACGCCCACGCGGTCCGGGCTCACACCCAGGAAAACGTACACCGGTTGGGCCGCAAGAACGGATTGTTTCACCGCATTGAGAACGCAGTTCTGGTCGTCGGTGCCCTCCACCGAAATCCACGGACGCGGCGCGGTCAGGGCAACGTACCAATAGGCTTCAAACGGGAGTTTGTCCATCTGCCCGGTGAATTCCTTGAGCCGCGGCACGAAGTAATAAGGAAATTTCCGGGTCATGTCCTCGATGCCTTCCTTGCCGCCGCGACCGGGACCACAGAAACGATACGCGCCTGTGCCGGCGCCGCTCGACCCGGCGGGTGCGCCAAGCGCGATGCGCTCATCGAAGGCCGTCGCCACCATCACCAGTTTGCCGAGCCGCGAATGGCCCAAGGCGATGAGCTGGTTCGTGTCAGCGAACGGTTGCGTCTCCAGGTAATCCGCCACGCGCGACAACCCCCAGGCCCAGCCGAGCAATACGCCCCAATCGTACCCCGGATAGGCGGGGTAGAAGGATGAACTGCGGAAATTGGCATTGTCTTCCCCGCACTGGGTGTAGCGATAGGTCACGATCGCGTAGCCGCGAGCCAGTTGATTGCTGAAACTTTCTGCTCCCCGTTCCGGCATGACGGGCGCGTTAAAAAGAAATCGTAGTCGTGCCTGTGTATTCGTCAGGACCGACGGCGGTGGAGCGGCCGGCTGGTTCGTGACTGCGACACCGGGTGTGTTGAAGAATGACGGATTAATGATGGTTGGAAACGGACCGCTGTTCTTTGCCGGCGTAAAAATCGCAACGTCAAATCCCGGGTTTTCCGCCGGCCCGAATTTCAGATGCACCAGCCGGTAATTCACGGCCCCGTCGAGCAGTAGACCGGATTTAACGTCTTGTCCGCTCACATTGCCGGGTGCTGGCGGGGCGTGACCGAGTTCGTAGTACTCCAGAATCGCCTTCATCTCCTCGCGCCGCGCACGCCATTGCGCGACGGTCGTCACCTTCGTGCCGTTGTCCATGGTCAGCGCGTCCGGCATTTCCTTGCGAACGGGCAACTCGTTGACATCCGGAAAAGCTGCGGCCCCGATCGCCGAAATGGCCGTCATTATCGCAGCCATGTAAAATGCAATCGCGCTCCAAAATTTCATATCACTCCGTTGGGGTAATTGGCTCGCAAAGTTGCGGCAGGAAAAATCAAAGTAAAGAAAATTTGAGGAAAGGGCGGGGCGGGTTACATATCATCCGCCAGGATGGCCCAGCGCTCGTGGTCGCGCCAACGACCACCGACCTTCAAATAGCGGCGCGAAAATCCTTCCCGCACAAACCCGCAACTCCGGGTCAACTGGATTGAGGCGTGATTCTTCGGCTGAATGTTGGCTTCCAGGCGGTGTAGTTTGAGTTTTTGAAAGGCGTGTTTCAGGACCAGCCGCATCCCCTCGCGCATCAATCCCTGGCCGTCATAGGGAGCAAAGGCATAATAGCCCACGTATGCCCCTTGCAGCGGTCCGCGAATAATATTGCCCAGGTTGATGACACCGACAATTTCGCCTGACCGCCGCAGTACCACCAGGAATCCACGGTGCGAATCTGAAGTCGCCCGCCGCACATAAGCTTCAAATTGTTTGCGCGTGTTGGGTGGCGCAACCCAGGAACGATGAAGCGTGCGACTTCGTCCGACGGCTGCCTGAAACGCCGGCCAGTCTCTTAGAGTCGGCGGTCGGATGGTCACTCGCATAAACTTTATCCGACTTTAGCAATCCGGAAAGTAAGTGGCGATGAAGAATGGTTTGAACACTCTCCCGGGAGAAGGAGCACTCTCCGACACGTTCTTTGTCAGGAAAGTCAATCCTTGCCTTAACTCTCGCCTTTTCCAAAATGTCCAGATGAAATCCATTTCCCATTCCCGTTTGTGGCTTTTCATCGGCATGCTGGCCCTGGCTGGTCTGATGGTCTGTCCGGTAACGAGGGCCGCCGATTCCACCAATGCCGCCGCCGTTGCGACTGCCGGTCAAATCACGAACCCGGCGGTCATTCCGAAGCTCAATCCGGGTTTCGTGTCCCGACACAAAGACTTTGTCGAAATCGCCAAAAAGGGCGACATCGACGTTTTATTCATGGGCGATTCCATCACCGACTGGTGGCGCAATCCGGGCTGGACGAATAATTTTCCGCACGGCCCGAATGGGGCTTACACCGGCAAACCGGTTTTTGATAAATATTTTGGCTCCATGAAAGTCGCCAACTTTGGCATTGCCGGCGACACTACGCAAGGCGTCCTGTGGCGGCTGCAAAATGGCGAAGGGCAGGGCTACCAACCCAAGGTCATTATGCTCATGATCGGCACCAATAACACACGACGCAACACCGCGCCCCAAATCGCCGAAGGCGTCGCCGCGGTGGTCCAGGAATTACGCAAGGATTTTCCCGACGCCAAAATCCTTCTGCTTGGTATTTTCCCCAGGAGCGGACCCAAAAGTGTGGTTCGGGCTGAAATCACCGCCATCAATGCGATTATTTCCGGACTGAACGACGGGAAGCACGTGTTCTACCTGGACATCGGTCCCAAATTCTTAAGCCCGGATGGGACCATACCCAAGGACATCATGAGCGACGGCTTGCATCCGACGACCAAGGGTTACGAAATCTGGGCGGAAGCCGTCATCGGACCTTTGGATAACCTGCTCAAAGACGGCACGCTCACTGGAAATTAACCGGCAACCATTTCCTCCTGGTGTTGAGAGCGCCGTAAGCGCGATATATTTGTAGTCGCACGTGACCCGCAAAAAATTAAGCTCCGGCAGGAGCGGCATATTCAGAAGATTTTTCCCGCCCTTGCACGTAAGAACGGGTTAAAGCATTTTCCTGATTGGTTTCTGCAAAAATAATCTAATGTTGTAGGGAGGTGGTGTGCTCTGCCGACCGCAGCGTGGACGGCGCTGGGTTGGGGCAAGCCCTTCGAAATGTTTGCCGTCCGTTGACAGGGCGGCGATCTCTAATCCGAAAAATACAATTTTCCCGCAACCTTGCCGGTTGGATTCCTAAGTACAGTAAGGAAGAGCAAATGATTGGAACACCCTTTGGGTACCAGCAACCTCAGGTTCCCAAAGAAAATGACTGAATCAACCATGGCTAACTTATGAAAACAATGATCCGTTATCCCCTGGCGGTCGCCGCCCTGGCTGCTGGCGTCAGCTTAAACGTTCTGGCCGGTCTTCCTCCGGGCCAGGTGGATTTTGGCAAATTCACCCCGCCTGGCGACGATGGCCAATTTGTGGAAATCCAGATCAACAGTAACCTGCTGTCCCTCGCCGCCCAGGTGGTCGAGCAACAGCAACCCGAAACAGCCAAACTTTTGCGGAGCGTGCAACTCGTCCACGTGAATGTCGTCGGACTTACAGACGAGAACCGCGCCGAGATGACAAAACGCGTCCGGCAAATCCGCCACGACCTCGACGCCCGGGGCTGGGACCATAACGTGGCGGTGCAGGAAAAGGACGGCCAGGACGTTGGCATTTACACTAAAACACGCGGCGGAGAGGCCTTGGCCGGTCTCGCCATCACCGTGATTGATGCGAAGGAACAAGTCGTGCTGATCAACATCGTCGGCGACATCCGGCCCGAACAGGTCGCGGCCCTGGGTCAGAAGCTGGACATCGAACCCCTCAAGGACATCGGCGCCGCGCTGAAAGGTACGGCTTCCAAAGATGCCGCACCGAAAGAAGAAGCTCCCCAGGAAAAGGCTCAGGAAAACTGATTGGAAACATTACTGGCTGTGCCGGTTTTCAACCGGACCGGCACCGCCCTTCCTCAAAATCTCTCCCCTCAGCGCCATGAATCCGATTCCACCTCCGCCGGCAACGCGCCGGTCGGCCCGCCGCCTCTGGCTCTGGGGCCTCCTCGCCACGCCTCCGCTGCTGTTCCTTCTGCTGGGCGCAGGCGTGGCCAGTTTTTTTTACCTGGGATCCGATGCCCGGGCGTTGCGCAATGGATTGATGAGGTCCAGCGGCGTTGAGTGGCGACAGCAGATCGCCCTGAATGCAGGCCATCTCACGCTGGGCGCCGTCCGCGCCGGGTTGTCACGCGCCCGATTGGACCCCGGGGCGCGTGCCGCCCTTCAATCCGTCCGGAGCGCCGAGGTGGGTGTCTATCAGTTAGCCTCGGGGACACCGCAACCGGACCGCGCGGCCATGCTCGTCGCGGCGGACTCGGCCATGACCGTCCGCGGTTGGGAGCGTGTGGTGGGAGTCATGGACGGCCACAATCTGGTTGCGGTGTATGTGCCCGGAAAAGATATTTCCGCCCATCACCTGAAATGCTGTGTGCTGGTGTTAGACGGCAAGGAAATGGTTCTCGTTTCCGTCCAGGGCAACCCCGAGCCGCTCCTCCGGTATGCATTTGACCAGGCCAATCTTCACGCCCAGGCCCGGTCATTGGCGCAGCGTTGAGTTGCGGAACCTCGCGCGAAACAGGAGCAAGCGCGTGGTGACAAAGATTAAGCTACTCATTGCTGCTGCACAAAGGTATGGGCAAACGATTCTTTCGCCTTTTTATCGGTGATGCGTTCACGATCGATATGATGGGCCACCTCGAGAACCAGAACGTTATCTAGATAGAACCGGCGTAAATCATCCAAGGTGTAGCCGGAACGGAGATTAAATGGATGGGCAAAAAGGAAAACACAGGAATTCCAATACATGCCGTAACATCCCAAGCTGCTGGACCACGATTTCTCCTGCTTGCGGGTTCCGGCCAGCAGGAAGACCGCACGCAATCCTTCACGCGAAGCCGCTGGCATGATAATTGTAGTCTATATCTTCACCGCCGCTTTTATGCACGCCGTAGGATGCGGAATCATTTCTGTGCTGGTGTTTTAGACCGCGGCCTGCGGATTGCGACTACGGCAGAAATCACACCAATGAGAACCAGCACCACACCGATCCAAGCCCCATTAGCCTTGAGAAAACTGATCGCGTTTTGGCTACTGGTGAACGAAACAATGAGTCCCAACAGCGCCAAAAGCAATGAGCCTGAAGTGAGAAGCCAGCGGTTCTGCAGCGAAGCAGCCTCGTCTCTCAGCGTTGTGCTAATCACTTGTGGAATGGAGCGCGACGCTTCGTTCTGCTGACGATTGAGCGTATCAACTTCTGTGCTCAGGTTCTTGAGCGAATCATGAATAGCCCCATATTCATCTGAAACTATTTTGAACTGCTGATCGATTGTCTTGAGTTTCTGAGCCAAGGCGTGCCACGGATACCCTGACTTGATAAGGTTATCGAGTAAGGCTTCAGGCCCACCCTCGGCAACCGCATCTTCCCACTCGTTGTCTCGCATACCTACAGGGGCGCCGGTGCGTCGTGAGCGCACGTAACCAGTTTGACCTTGGTAACTGCCCTCGTAACACTTTAGCGGAACCTCACCTTCTTCTAACTTCAGAATTGTTACCCGATAAATCCGTTCCTTTTGGAGAAATCGCCGTTCTTGGTTCGACGTGTTCGTAATTGTCCAATTCAGAGTTCCGTGATAGCCGGCATCAATCTGGGTTGTCGGAGCGACAATCCCTTCTCTGGAAAGATCGGTGCACGGGCTGAGGATGGCATGAAGCGCACAACCGGGATAAATTTTCTCCACTGTGCCCGGACGAAAATCAATCGTTTCCAGTGAAGTGATTGCAACCGAATGCCCCGGCGGAACTCGGATCCCTTTTTTGGTTTTGCCGAGTGTGAATTCCTTGCTTGCATTCAGGAATTCACCTTCGTCTCCAAGACGCAGAACATAGGAATTTGGGCGAACCGAGCTAGGGTCGCCATTGGTTATGACCGTCCCAAGCAACTTTTTCAGTTCGTTGTCGTTGAGGATTGTCGCCATAATCGCGGGTTAGCGCATGTTGAGCCCCCACCGTCCGAAATGCAAGCGCTCACAAAAAGAAGCAAGTCTTCTACGCCGTACATACGCCGCGATCCTATTTTGTGAGATTCAGGACGTTGGGCCGGATTAAAGCATGCGCTGGCAAATTCATTGTGTTGGCTGGCCGGCAGAACCGTCTCCCGACCCGAGTCGTCCCACTGTGTCAGTCATTGTGTAGTGAACGAATTGCCGTCCAAGTGCAGTCAGCATGTATGGCTTCGTATCCTCAAATGCGGATTCCATTGTGGTCGGCGCGTGCGCCTTGGAACGCCTCGGATTTTTACGCAGAAAGTGACCGTCCACAGTAGTTTCTCGTTCCTGCCGGATGACGCCACCTATACTTAGATCACGAATTAACATCTTGTAGAGATCAGCTTCTGCCGAGTCTTCTCTCGGAAGATTTCCATATATCTCCGTCCATATATCAAACCTCGTTGCACCAGAGTTATGGAAAATCTGGTTAATCACCGCAAAATGAGCTTCGTGGTAGAGGTTCAACCAATCTATAAACAAACGAACAACATCGTCAGAACACAAGCGCGTGCCACCAGCGTTCACGAGGAGGTTTAAAACGTATCTACGCTTTTCATCGGTATCGGCTCGATCCCATGTGCGGAATGCCTTGCGCACAAGATTTAGATACTCTTCGCTTTGTATACGCTCATCAATCTGGCTGCCGAGTTTTTCAAATCTGTCGGAGATTTCGCTGAGTGTTTCCGCCAACTGTCGGATTTTCTTCTTATGTTCATTCAACCACTGCGTTCTCAAATCATTGGCTTTAAAGTCGGGGGCTTCAGTTTTAAGGCTGGCCATAGTGCTTATGAACCCACCAACCCAAGGAACACTGCCAAGTGCCGCCAGCAAGAATTTCTCGAAGAATCTTTTTCGTCCCGAAGGCGTCAATTCCGCGATTTGATTGTTGATCTGCTCAACTTTCGCATCGTCTCCCACTACTTCAGGAATTTCGATTTTATCATCAATATTCAATTGGTCATTTCTGCACTTTCGCGGCCACTTTCAATCGCAGCGCGTTCAACCGGATGAAGCCGGTGGCGTCGTCCTGGTTACAGGTCTCGCAGCGCGGGTTTAGGTCGGTTTTCATCGTGGTCATCATAGCGGCATTGGCCGGTGGTTCACGTCTTTTTCTTTGCCTTGCTTCCGGGTTTGTCCTCCGGCTCCACGTGAAAACCAATCCGCCGTCGCGGCGGGTCGCGGTGTTTCTGTGAACCCATCGCAATTTGCGATGGGTTGCCTGCCCGCGCCATCGCCACAGATTGCGACCTTAAAGATTCAGTTTCCGCTACAGTCAGTTGAAACAGGAAATCGGATGGAAACCGATCCCGGTTGCGTTTGACCGCCTCGTTAAAGCGGAAAGTCGGAACGCCATAGATGCGGGCCATGTCAAAATCCAGAATGACCTTCTGGCCGCGAACGGTTCGAATCATCGAACCAATCTGGTCCACCTGCAACGGCTTTTCGTTGCTCAAATCGTTCCCTTCTGAAGCGGTCACAATTTGTGACCGCATACCAAACTCGTTCAAGGTCACAGATTGTGACCTTAACGATTCCTGCCGGCCAGCTTGAGGTACCAAATTGGAACCTCAAGTTTCTGATTCAGATTCTACCTTCGCCTCACTCTATTGAGCCACAGGCTCAACGCAACTATCTCTTCTTTTGCACTTTCGCAGCCACTTTCAACCGTAATGCATTCAACCGGATGAAGCCGGTGGCGTCGTCCTGGTTGTAGGCTTTTGTTGGGTCGGCTTCCATCGTCGCGATGTGCGGATTGTACAGGCTCACCGGGCTTTTGCGGCCGGCGACCATGATGTTGCCCTTGTACAGCTTCACCCGCACGGTGCCGGTCACGTTCTTCTGGCTCTCAGTCACCAGCGCCTGCAACGCCAGCCGTTCCGGCGCAAACCAGTAGCCGTAATACACCAGCTCCGCGTAGCGCGGAATCAATGAGTCTCGCAAATGCATGACTTCCCGGTCCATGGTCAGGCTTTCCATCTGCCGGTGCGCAAAATGCAGGATGGCGCCGCCGGGCGTTTCGTACACGCCCCGCGATTTCATGCCCACGTACCGGTTCTCCACCATGTCCACCCGGCCCACACCGTGTTTGCCGCCAATCTTGTTTAGCGTCTTCATCACGCCGAGCGGGGAAAGTTTTTTGCCGTTCACGGCCACGCAGTTGCCTTTCGCGAAATCCAGCAGGACGAATTCCGGTT
>JBGPDH010000152.1:0-8869 GCA_041482195.1 Verrucomicrobiia bacterium | reverse complement strand
GAAGATGCCGAACTTGTTATTATACGACTATTGGTTGTATATCCAAACCGGACTTTGAACCCGAGGTGCATTGTTTAAGTCCTTCGTAATCAACAAAACTTGCCTTTAATATACGACTATCGGTTCGTTTATCCCAAAAATCGTTAAAGGTAAAATCAAAAGTTGTAAGCCCTTCGTATTCAACACACCCATTTTGAATAAACGAACCAATGGTTCGTTTAATTCCTGTCCCTTGGACCGCATTTGTCCAACGGCCTCGGCTAGGCTCTTGATTTATTATGAATTTAGACCTGGCCATTGAACAACTGCGCTGTGTGCTCCGTCGTCAGCACAAAGCCATTTCCACCGAATCCACCTACATTTTCTGGCTCCGTAAGTTTGCGGCGGCTCTGGACACCATGCCCGATAACCTGTCCAGTGAACAGAAACTCGAGCGTTTCCTGACCGGCTTAGCTCGCCACCAGGACGTAGCTGCCAGTACCCAAAACCAAGCGCTCAATGCCATCCTATACTTCTACAAGGAAGTTCTGGGCAAACCCCTACAAGGCATTGACGCCCTCCGCGCCAAACGACCGCCTCATATGCGTCATGCACCCACAGTCGCCCAAACCCAGGCTTTGCTCCAAGCCGTCCCAGAAATCTCTGGTTATCCCACCAACCTGGTGGCGCGCCTGCTTTATGGCTGTGGATTACGCGTGGCTGAACCGCTCAACTTGCGCATTAAGGATGTCAATTTGGAGCAATCTAAACTGTTCATCGTAGGTGCCAAGGGTGGCAAGGATCGAGTGGTTCCCCTCCCTCCTTCCCTGGCCCCCGAATTGGCCCGGCAAATCGAATTTGCACGCACAATCTGGGAGCGTGATCAGCGAAACCGGATTCCTCTCATGCTCCCGCATCAACTGGCTAAGAAATATCCCGGTTACCAATTTGCCTGGCCTTGGGCATGGCTTTTCCCAGCTCAATATACCTGTCGCCACCCCAGGACTGGCGCTGTGGTCCGGTACCGGATGCATGAGGCCAATGTCCAACGCGCCATTAAACAGGCACGGGAAAAACTTGGCATCTCAGTTCTACCGCATGAGCTCAGGCATGGTTATGCCACCCATTGTCTGGAATGGGGCACCAACCCACGGGCAATTCAAAAGGTCATGGGTCACGCTTCGCTCGAAACCACCATGGGTTATTTGCATGCCGAGAGCCTGAGCGTGCGCAGTCCCTTGGAAACGCTGTTGGCTGGAAATCTCTCGTCCGTTCGTGCAACCTGAAAGTGGCAAGCCCCTCGGGAGACATAAGCTCCGCACTTGCACTAGCCCGGCCAGAAGTGCAGCAACACATTCGACCTGAAATGTCCTAACACTTTCGATTTAGAGTAAAGCACCCGAGCTAAATTCCTACAAGCCAATTTTTGCAGCGTTTGTCTGTATTACAGTCGGGTTTCCAAACGGAACCGCCGTGTGTAAACATGATTCAAGTGCATGGCTGGTGTCTGCAAACCAAGATTACCCCTCGCCCCCTTCTCAAAAACCGGCATCCATGATAGTATGTTCTGTCAGAGGGGACTCATTTTCTTTTGAGTCCGTCGTTTGTTCAACCCCCCAGCAGATTGAAAGGAGATTATTCATGAATACCAAAACCGCACCCTTTGACAACACCATGACCTTGCTTGAACGGCTCAAAGCCGAAATGCCGGAGATTTGGGGGCAAGCTCAAATTGTCGGCAAATGGGTCTGGCTGGAATTCACTGTGCCACCCTTAAAGGAAATCCGGGCCAACTTGAAAAAACTGGGTTTCCATTGGAACGGTCAACGCCGGTGCTGGCAACACCCGTGCGGTGTGCCCCGTCCGCGTTCCGGTGGTGATCCGCGTTCCTACTACCAGGTCAAACCGGCGAACGCACTGCCCATGAATGATGCGCCGTCAATGGCAAAGGAATACAAGGTCGTGGCGTTGCGTGAGTGTCCCTTGCCGGAGCAGATGAAAATCTGTGACACACCCGACACTGCCGCCGATTACTGGCGATTGCATGTCGCCACAAATCCTTATTTCAATCCCGAGGCAGAGTGCTTCGTTGTGATTCTTCTCAACACGCGCCGCCGGGTGAAGGGGCACCAACTCATCACCATCGGCACGCTCGACACGATTCTCGTTCATCCGCGTGAAGTATTCCGTGTCGCGGTGATCAGCAGTTCCGCCGCGGTGATTCTCATGCATAACCACCCGTCCGGCGACCCGGCACCCAGCGAAGCCGACATCAAAGTGACGCGGGACCTCATTCGAGCAGGTCAGCTGATGAAAATTGATGTGTTAGACCACATCATCATGGGGAATCCAAAACACTCGTCCTTGCGGGAATTGGGATTTTTTTACTAGCTACGGGTTGCGAAACGACGCGACACACATGGTTTCAGACCGTAGGGGAATAAGAAACAACCCCGACCAATTTTGGCCGGGGCTTTTTGTTGTTCAATTTTGGTGGCGCCAATGTTAAGCCGGCACCAACTCGATTTTAACCTTACGCCCCAACGCGCGGGCGGCTTTGCCCAGCGTGTTCAATGTGACCGAGGAATTGGACGCATCCAGCAACCGGTCCACCGCCGCGCGGCTCGTTTTCATCCGTGCGGCCATTTGCGTTTTGGTCAGTTCCCTCTCTTTGAGGAGGTGCTCCAACTGAAGGCTTAACGCCTGTTTCAGCGCGCGGGCCTCGACTTCACCCAGGATTCCTTGTTCTTTCAGGAAATCCCGGAAGTCACTGCCACGATGATTTCGTTTGCTCATAGGTTTTGCAGATATTGTCTTTTACGTTTCTTGGCCAAATCCAGTTCGTCTGGCGGCGTCTTTTGCTGTTTCTTGATGAAACCGTGCAGCAGGACAATTTCCTGATCCACCACCGCAAATAACGTCCGCGCGATGCGGTTGCCCAGCCGGGAACGAACTTCCCAAAGTCCGTCACCCAAATTGTCAACCAAAGGCTTTCCGATTGGCCACGCATATTGCACCGTCAGAATGTCCGCGCCGATGGCCTTGCAGTCCTCTTTGGACAATGCTTTCAGCCATTCCCGCACCGGCTCATTGCCCGTCTCTGTCCTAAAAAAGACGACCTTGAGCGGGCGTTCAGCCTTCATCTGAATAGTAGTGTATCAAAAATGGTACGTTTGTCAAATGGAGAAACTTTTGGTTGTGGACGACCCTTTTACTGACCGAGGGCCTGTTGAATCCGATCCGTGACGATTTGCACGCCTTGCCGCACTTGCCCCTCAAACACGCTATTCATTTGCATTCGGCTTGGATTGACGGCGATCAATCGCTTGTTGTCGTGGTAACTGAGCAATCCACTGCTGGTCACGCTATGTTGAACCTGGTATTCCAGCACTTTGAACCAAACCTGTGTTTCACCGTCCTTCGCCTGGCCAACGGCCACAAGGCAGTCACGTTCGGTGCCGCCCAAAAGGCCCAGCGAAAAACTGTATCGCCCTACCACAACGTAGGTTTCCGCTTCCGGCGAGTTATCTTGCCTAATTTCAAACGCCCCCGGCGAATTAGTCAGGGCACCGATAATGGCCTCGGCCACCGCCTGGGCCCGTTTGCCGGTTATCAATTCGTGTGCTTCAAACAGATTTGCGTCCTGATAGTCTGCGCACAAGGTGTCAAACGCCCGTTTCGGCCGCGTCAGCTTGTCCACCCGTTGTCGCTCTGTATTCAAATGTTTGTTGGCCTCGCTTTGCATAGCGAGTGCGTCGGCATCGTTAGGCTTTGCGTTCAATGCCGCGCCCGTTGCCTGAGCCGCCCCTTCATAATTCGCTGCCGCCAGATGGGCCCTGGCCTCTTGCATCGCCAACACATAATTAGCACTGACCAAATTGGTGCTGAAAAAGTTCGTTTGATCAGCGGTGATGGCCAGTGTCACCGACACTGGCTCGTAACCGGACATCGACAGATTGAGTTGCGCCGATTGCGGAGTTATGTCCGACCACAATAACGGTGTTTGTCCCAGGTAATTGCCTTCCGAGGTGTGAACATCTGCGCCGGGCGGCACTGTTACCAATTGCAACGCGCCCAACGTGAATTGGATGTCCACATCGTTCGTTATGCCGGTTGCTACGGCCACTGATTCCTGAACCTGCCCGGTGTGATATGCAGCCGTGATCTGATAACTGTCCACCAGGAGTCCGGTCACTGTCGCCGGCAGGCTGCCACTGTCCACGGGTTGGCCCCCGGAGGATTCGAGACGGTATGTTGCTCCTTCCTTGTTGCAAGACAGGCGCACTGCGCCAAATTGCGGCGCAAAGACGCTTGATGCGGTCACGTTCGCAAACACGGTTGGATTCTGCGATTGCGACCAGTGCGGATATTCGGCCCTGACAGCGTATTGATCGGTCGGCACTGTAAGGTTGATGCCGGTGGTGTCGTACAGGTTTGTCGAGAATTCCGGGCCGATGATCGTGATGGTTGTCGCCGGGGGTGTGGCTTTCACAGTCAATGTTCCGGTGGTCCGGATCAGTTTGATCTCACCCAAATCATGCCGCCCATACCAGATAAACAGATTTGTGGAGAATGATTCTGCCTTGGGATTGGTTATCATTAGCCGGTGCGAACCAAGGGAGATGCGTTGACCACTTTGAAAGAGTTGTCCGTCCAGTTGGGCCAGCGCCCCGGTGAACAAAGGTTGGCCCGGCATCGAAACGGTGAATATCAAACGGGTCTGTTCGCTCAACCGTTGGTGAGTGCGGATGCCAAAGAGCACCAGGACCAGCAGCACCCACCAGAATAAGGGACGCAGGCCACGTGCCCATCCACGCGGTCGATTGGCTGAAGGTATGGGGGCACTCATGGCCATTCTGATCCTTGCAACGCGTTTTTATGTTGACCAACCCGAAGCAATCCCGGCATGATTAGTTAATCTTAGATATGGGCATCTTTGGATTCAAGCCAAAAAATGATGAAGTTTTGGATCACTGGATTTCCTTTGCGGACGGATTCAGCCTGCCGCCACAGGAATTCTACGCCACCGTCAAAAAAGAACTGGACGCGCGGAAGATTCCCAGCATGGAAATGTCGGATGTCGAATACGCCGAAGGCGGTTTGCTTTCCGACAAACGGCTTTATTTGCGGATGATCCGTGAACGGCTGGCGTTTGACCTCTGCGCCTCCCCATTCGGCACCAGCTATTTCTTTTCCTGCCGCACCGTCCATTCGCCACCCGCGCTGCGGCTTTGGCACATCGTCGCCGCGCTTGTGTTTTTTTATCTCGTCTATGCCCTCTTACTCAAATACCTGGGCTTTTTGTTTGCCATCATCGCGTTGGTTGCCCTTTTGGTTGCCATCGTCGAAATGTTCCGGAACGCTGTGAGTATGGGCCTCAATGATCTGGACAGTGCGCTCATGAAAATCCCCGTCTTCGGCCCCATCTACGAAAACTGGTTTCGTAAGGAGACCTATTACCGGCTGGACGCTCGGTTGGCGTACCTGAACATTGTGCTCGCCATCGTCAAAGAAGTCGCTCAGGAGTTCACCGGCGCCAAGGGAATCAAGCTGGTGCGGCAATATGAACGCGCCCCGATTTTTGGCGACCTTTACAAGCCGGTGCCACCTCACAAACCCGAGCCGGAAAAATAAGGCATGAGACATGCCAACGGCTCACGAACAATTCTCGGAGCAATTTCATCGCTGGGAAGTGCGCGGGCGCGGTTGGATGGTGTTTGGCGAACCCGTTTATCCCGAACCACCGTTTGTTCCCTTTCAACGCCGCTACCTGCCCGAAACACCAGAGGAAGATGACGGACGAAGGCCCACAATCTTAAGCTCCCTGGTTCAAAAACTCGCTCGCAAAATTGCTCTCCCAACTCAAACGCGGGTGGTCGAACCCGAAGAAGAACCGGAACCAATTGGCCTGACTCGTGATTCGTTGGTCGAGTTTCAGGCTTCCCTGCCAGCCGACCTCGACATCGCGAGAGAATCGTTTGAGCAGTTTCTTCGCAACCTTGCCTTGTGTCGTGAACCGGTTGCCTTTGAGCTAATGGGAACGCACAAACGGGTGCTAGTTCAGTTCGCTGCGAGCGCTGACGATGCGTCATTGGTTCGGAAACAATTACAGGCGCACTTCCCTGACGTGCAGTTTCGGCAACTGCAAGGCACATTGGAAACTGCGTCGGATGCGAGTCATGGCGGCGAAGCGTTAGCTGTTGAGTTTGGCCTTGAACGCGAGTTTATGTTGCCGTTGGCCAGCGGCAAGCTCGACCCGTTCATTGGAATCGTCGGTGCGCTAGCAGAATTGCAACCCGAGGAATTTGCCCTCTTCCAAGTGCTATGGCAGCCGGTGCAAAATCCCTGGGCGGAAAACATCACTGATGCCGTGACGCACAGCGACGGCAAAGCATTCTTTATTGATTCCCCGGAATTGACTTCCGCCGCTGAGAATAAAATATCCCGCCCGCTCTACGCCGCCGTCGTGCGGATCGCCACGAAAGGTGAAACCCATGAACGCGCGTTGCAGATCGCCTGCGACATGGCCAGTTCATTGCGTGTGTTTGCCCAGCCCCAAGGGAACGAACTCATCCCGCTGGAGAATGACGAAAAATACCCTGTTGACGACCATATCAAAGATGTGCTTCGTCGCCAGTCCCGACGCTCCGGGATGTTGCTTAACAGCGACGAATTGATCGGCTTTGTTCATCTGCCATCCACTGCCGTGCGTTCGCCGGTTTTGGCACGGGACAGCGGCAAGACCAAGGCGGCCCCGGCGATTGTCAGAAATGCAAGTGGTTTGCTGCTCGGTAGTAATGTCCACAATGGCGAATCTATTCCTGTACGGTTGACACCCGAACAACGGGTGCGCCATATCCACATCATAGGTGCCACCGGCACTGGCAAATCCACGTTGCTTTTCAATCTCATCCGTCAGGACATTGAGAATCGCCAAGGAGTGGGCGTGCTTGACCCTTCCGGTGACTTGATTGACCGGATTTTGGATGTCATCCCGGAATCACGAATCAATGACGTGATTTTGGTCAATCCGTCTGACACGGATTTTCCCATCGGGTTCAACATCCTTCAAGCACACTCCGAAGACGAAAAAAATATTCTAGCTTCAGACCTCGTTTCCATGTTCCGGCGTCTGAGCACATCCTGGGGCGATCAGATGGATGTTGTGTTGCGGAACGCCATCCTCGCGTTTTTGGAAAGCAGCACGGGCGGCACGTTGGCCGATCTGCGCAGTTTTCTGATTGATGATGATTATCGCAAACAGTTTCTCACCACTGTGCGCGAGGAGGCAGTGGTGGATTTTTGGCGGAAGGTTTTCCCCCGTTTGACCGGCGGCAAATCCATCGGCTCGGTGCTCACTCGGCTGCATACCTTTCTTGATCAAAAACCCTTCCGTCTCATGGTGACGCAACGCGAGAACCGGCTGGATTTCGCCAACATCATGGACACCGGCAAAATCTTTCTGGCCAAGCTGCCGGAAGGACTCATGGGCGCTGAAGATTCTTACATGCTCGGCACGTTGCTGGTCTCGAAATTCCAGCAAATGGCCATGGCGCGGCAGGCGCAGGCAGCATCCCAACGCCGGGACTTTTGGCTCTACATTGACGAATTCGACAACTTCATCACACCGAGCATGGCGTGGATTTTGTCCAAGACGCGCAAATACCGGCTTGGCCTCACACTGGCACATCACCAATTGCACCAGTTGCAGGCGGACGCGAAAGTGGCCAGCGCGGTGATGTCTAATCCGGCCACGCGGATTGTTTTTAAAGTCGGTGATGACGACGCCAAAAAGCTGGCTGAAGGTTTCACCTTCTTTAAGGCGCAAGACTTCAAAAATCTCGCAAACGGCCAGGCTATTTGCCGCGTTGAACGGAGCGATTTTGATTTCAATCTCTCGGTTCCATTGCCTGAAAAAGCTGATGAAGCGGAAGCTGTAAAGCGCCGGGAGAAAATCATCACCGCGTCACGAGCGAAATATGGCACACCGAGAGCGCAGGTGAAGAGCATTTCGCCCCCCACGTCGGAAGGTGGCCAGCCAAGTCCAAAGCCGGTAAAATTGGAAACCCCACCGGTCACCGAGCCAATTTCGTCACCCCCACCGCGACCGGCCATTCCGCACATTTCCGAAACGCCGAAAGATGCCGAAATTCCGAAGTCAACTGAAAGTGAACGTTCCATCAAAGACATAATAATTCCAGAAGCCGAAAGTCTGGACTACACGGCAAAGGAAGAGATAACCATTCCGGAGTTCGGACGTCCTGACCTAATCTTGACGCGGGGAAAACGCTCCCTTGCATGCGAAATCAACGCGACGACACGGCCGGAAACCGAAGCTGATCATATCCGCCTGCGCCTGAAAGCGGGATTCAGCCATGTCGCGGTTGTTTCCTTAAACCGCCGGAGTCTCCAATTGATCAAAGAGGCATATTTACAATTGGGAGTGAATGCGGATATCTCAAAGGTTGGATTCTACACGCCAGAGGAATTCAAAGCCCAACTTTTCAATTGGGCGGCTGACGATCCCGAAGGGGGAGCCGTTGAGCGCGGCCAGCCAGTAAAACGGAAGGATATGTCGAATTCCGGCCAACTTTCTGATGAAGAACGAAGAAAGCGGCATAAGGATGAGTTGGAAAAACTCATAAAAGCGATGAAAGGGTAACAGCCCAAGTTTGCTGATCAAGGTGTGCTATGTCCAAGGCAAATAAAATCAGCGGTTGAACCGCTGATTTCGCGGACGAAGTGGATTGAACATCACCACCATCTGTTTAGCTCTGGTGTATCGTCTGACCACTAACAATGTTGAGGCCGAATCTTTGATTGCCCACTGAACAAAAATCCATATTCTTAACTATTATTATGGTTAAGACAGTTAATCCCAACAAACATG
>JBGPDH010000151.1:0-8883 GCA_041482195.1 Verrucomicrobiia bacterium | reverse complement strand
GTCCGTTTGGTCGCTCGTTCCTCACTCCCACCTAAATTCTGATCGTGCCGACATCTCCCCGCCAGCGGGACCCTTCGGCACGGAATTTAGGTCAGACAATGTGCCGTTGTGTGCAGCACCGCTGCTTCACTGTCACACTGACTGCTTTCCGCCGTCCCCCGGCGGCACGCGGCTGCCCTCGCCGCGTGGCAGTCATTGCGCCAGTTCGCAGCCATCATTCACGCCAACCGCGCCGAAATAACAGGCATCAGCCGGGTCTGCTTCCCCAAGACCCCCACCCATCCCCAATGCTCGACCCCTTCCATCCCCAAGTGGTCTTCGCCGAAAAGTTTTCCAATGGATGTTCAGCGTTCGATGTTGAATGTTCGATGTTTCCCATTTTCCCGCGCCTGAAAGGCGCAATGCCCAACGGCACGGATGGGAGGCCGAACTTCGGCTTCAGGTCCATCTTTTTCTGCTCAGCGTTTCTCGCCGTCACCCTCACAAGGCCGCTTCAGCGGGGGTGTCTCGCGGCTCCTTCTGAAGAGCACTTCCACGGACAAGCCCCGCCTGCACGGCCTGATTTTGTGAAGGGCGACGGACAGAAGACGCACAGCAGAGCAGAAAAAAAAAGACCATGAAAACAAATACAAATAAAAAATCAGGGCTCGGGAGCAGATCCGCACAGTTGAGTAGCAACAACACACCGGCGCAGCCAGTTGGCCAGTCCGGCACGGACAAGAAAGACAATCGTGATGGGAAAGGCAACTTGCCCCCGATTGACACGGAGGCACGGAAGAAGAACCGGACATTACCCACACCGAAAGTTTTGGACCTTTTGAAAACCAGCAATTCGGGTTTGTTCAATCTCGCCGAGGTTGTCGGCAAGTGGGTTTGGGTTCAGTTCCGCGAGACACCCGCGCCGGAGTTGCGGCAGATATTGGCGCAGCTTGGTTTCCATTGGAATCGCGAGCGCCAGGCATGGCAGCACCCGTGCGGCCAGTTCCGTTTGAGCAGCGCAGGCGACCCGCACGAGCGTTATCCGAGCTACTACCCCGCCGACAACAAGACCATCTAACCCACAAAGGGCGCAGTGACAGTGCGCCCAAACTTTCAACCATCAATTTTATGATTTCAGATTCACTCGAAGCCACGTTCGGTTCAGTCATCTACAGCTACACTCGCAAGCAGGCCGTCGCCGACGGCGTGCAGGTTGAAGTCACCAAGACGGCGCAGGAAGCCGGAATCAACTTCCCTGTTTTCCTCACGCGCACCGTCTTCGATTCGTTCGTGACCGTGCCGGAAGGCGTGACTGGACAGGATGAAGCCGGACGCCTTTGGGATATTGTCTGGATGCTCCGTTTCGGAATCCTCCGCAGCCGCCCAGGTTGCGACCGCATCCCCGTTGCCTTGTACGTCCGCAACGACAACCAGCGTTCCCGCCTCATCAAGTTGATTGCTACCTGTGGCGCACTGGACATTGACGACCCGCAGCCCGCCATCACCGTCATAATGCCGGACGAAGATTAACCACAAACAATCCATGCGCCCGACGTGTGCCGGGCGCACATTTTTTCGCGGCTTCGCCGTCGGCTCGCCGCGGACCCAAAGTTTTGGGGACTCATGCCGTCCCCAAACCCCGTGTCCCGCTAACTCGGAGAGCTTTGTGAGCAGAGACGCCTGTTGGCCTAATATCTGCTGGGCTGATTCGTGGCATGAAAAAAGCAGTGACCAATACTCTGATAGTTTGGACTTTCTTGGCGGTTATCTTTTCTCTTGGGTGCTCAAAACAAAAGGGTGCCAACGAATGGCAAACGTTTACCTCTCAACAGGGCGGTTTCAGTCTGCTTTTTCCTGGCACACCGACAAATGAAACGAAATATATTAAACCATTTCAAACACACACAATCGCTTATAAGCCCGACGAAACTACAACCTACGGTGTCGTTTATATCGATGTCCCAAGTCATCCGGACCCAAGGGGACCCGACAAAATTTTCGATGACACTCGCCAAGCGGCTTTGGGTAAAAACGGGAAACCTTTACACGAGATACCGATAACACTCGATGGCTATTCAGGCCGTGAATTGGAGTGGCAAACATTTTACACGGACAAAAAATATGGAGTAGCCTTCACGGTTGCCCATTTATTTGTTACGAAGAAGCACTTTTATATGGTTATGGCAGTAATGCCATCGAGCGAGCGTTTTTCAACCAACTATTGGCGCTTCTTAAATTCGTTTCAACTCCTGGATGCGAAATGATTCGCACATCTGCCTAATATTGCTCCCTACAACCCCCGCAACTTCCGTTGCGTGACCGCCCGCGACTTCGTCGCCACCATATACCTGAGCGTATCCGCCGGATCGTCACCGCCGACGCCGTCCTCGTCGCAATCCACCTTCAAAACATCTTCTGGCCGATTTGGGTCATGTTGCAGCGCCGGCAAACAATCCAGCAATCGCTTGCAACGTTCATGAATAAATAGCGTCGGTGCCAGGCCGGCGTCCGGCTCGCCGAACCGCTGCAAAATCTCCGCCCAACCGTTGACACGGTCCGTGTTTGCGCACCGCAAAGAAATGCCCAGCCGCGCATACTGCGCCGCAATCGTCGTTCCGTCCGATTGCCGACTGAATACATCCGCCCCGGCCACAAACCTTTTCAAATCCGAAATCGCCAACGGCCGCGTTTTCACCGATTCCGCACTCCGCCATCCGCGTTCCGCAATTACTTGGTGTCTGGCCACCATCGCCTTGATTGCTGGCACATGCCGTTGCGGCAGCCAAAGCCGCTCCGCATGTTCATCCACGATGAACACGTTCCCATCACCATCCAAACACCCGAGCAAAACCACCGTGTAATGCGCGAAGCCATAGTCCAAAGCCGCGAACCATTCCCGCGCCCGCGTGTCGTCAAACTCCGAAATCACATGCACGTCGTGCCTGAACGTCGTAAAAAATTGCGCTGCTGCAACATCCCAATCACCGTCGCGCCATGCCCTGCGCAACCAGCCGGTCAATGAATCCAAGTAGGCTTTATATTCTGGATTGACGTAAACGTTATCATCAATCGTGACCTGAACATGCCGGGTGTCCTTTTCCTGATTGTTTCGCCAAGGATCAATGATGATTGACTTGTACCATGCATGCCCAACGCCACCAGGATTCGTGTCCGGGTAGCAACGCGGCCTCCAATTCGGTTTGGACGTGCGCAGGCACGACAATATTAATTTCACCTTTTCATAAGGCAACTGTGTGGCTTCGCCCAGGTTAATAACGTCATATTCCAAGCCCATGTATTGATCGATGTCCTTTGCATCCTTGTAGTGACCAATCCTTGCCCACGAACCCGTTTTATCAAAAGTCAGGATTTGCTTGTGAGCCTGGTAATTATGCGGAATTCGCATGTTGGCGCCGGCGCCCAGGATTTTCCGGCGCATCTCCTCAAACTGCTCCACATTGCCCTTGCCGATTTTACGCAGGATTAGCACCTTCAGCTCTGGCATCCGCTGGCAATCGTCCAAGAATATCTGCGAATAAACGGCGTGCGTTTTTGCGCTTCCCCTTCCGCCGCCGGTTGAAATCAGTGTTGGCCCGTCCGCTTGATCACACAACCTGCAATATGCGGCAAACTTGAGTTGCTTTGGCTGTAGGATAACACCAGCCCGGATGAAATTGTCCATCTGGTCTTTTGGACAACCCGCCCGACGCCCGGCTAGAAAATATCGTTCCCAAGGCGTCATGTTTTTTCCGGCAACTCCGGCACGGTTTGAATATCCACCACTTCGCCCGGCAATGGCTCGCCGTAAATCTTTTCCAGCGCAACCGTGACCTCCACACGTACCATCGGCAAATCGTCGGCCCCGCGCTGCTCGCCTTCCGTGCCGAGACCCGTCGCCAGCCGACCCATTTTGCTGGCGACTTCCAACATCCGCGCAATATCCGCGAGGTTCGCGTAAACTTTTTCGCGCCCCATGTAAGCCGCCATTCCTTTTTTGGCGGCAGCAATCGCTTGTTCGTGCATCTCCCACTCGGTTTCCCGCAACTTCTGTTCGCGTTGCAACCACTCCGCCGCCTTGCTTCGCGCCGCCGCCTCAATCGCTTCGCGCTCTACGCCAGCCAGATACGTTTCACGCGCCCGCACCCGGTCCAACCACCTAAATTTCGCCGACCACCGTTTCAGAAGCTGTTCACTCTTGGCCAACTTTTGGGCCACCGCAGCCAGCGACCGCTCCGCCCCCATGCCGAGGTAAACGGAAAACGCCCCAAACGCCTTCGCGCTTTCCTTCGCCTGTTGTTCAAATACCTGTGCCATCACAATCCTCTCACACACAGACAGCCACACACACACGCCCTATTACATAGGGACGTGTGAGTGTGTCTTGAAGCTGACCCGCACGACCCGCACGCACGGCCCTTTTGCCCATTCAAGTCTCCGTGTAGGTGTCTCATTTCGTCAGTTCCCCCGGTGACTGGGGTTTTCGGGATAGGAGCTTCCGCGCATTTGTTCCCGGCCGTTTCTCCTGCCATTCGTAAAGCGCACCATCGTCAATCAACTCCGCAATGAGCGGATTGATTTTGTTCAGCGCGATGCCTGCCGCGTTTGCTTTTCCCCGGAGTGATTCCTTCGAAATCGGCTTGTCCATCGGTACATGCGGCAAAATGTCCTCTTTTGTTGGGATTTGCTTCGGTTTCGCCGATTGCGGCACCTCCGATTCATCCGCTTCTCGCCAGCAAATCACCCCCGGCTCATTCGCGTGTGCGATGTTCTTGGCGAACGCCGCCGTCTCCCCATCCGATTCCTTCCACCCCAGACGCGCACCCCGTTTGGCCGCCAGCAGTTCAAATACCGAATGTGACCCCAGGCTCCGCAACGCCAAGACGGCCCGTGCCCAATTCGCCCATTCCGCCGATCCGCTGCCCAGATAGGCAAAATCGCCGCCTCTCCAGTCCGGTTTTTCCCTCCCCACCGCTGGCTTGTTCGTATGGTGCACTACCACGACAGCGCAGTTGAACTCATGCACCAGCGGATTGAGCATGTTCCGGAGGAATCCGCCCACGTCCTTCTGTGACCCAACCTCACCGCCCAGATACGCCAGCGCCGGGTCAATCCACATCAAATCCGGCCGGTGCTGTTCCAGCAACGGTCCCACCACCGACCCGAAGAACATCAGTCCCGTCCGTGAATCTTCACGCACCACCACGATGTTATCCATCGCCCGTTTGGCGTCCTCTTCCGACAGCTTCAACCCGCGAATGACTCCATCCCGCATTTCCGCCAGGTCGCCCTCGTCGTTCTCCGCTTGAATCAGCAACGACTTCAAGGGCTTCACGGGCTCAATTCCGAACATCGGGCGTCCAATTGCCCACAGAATCATCGCCTGCATCGCCAGCGAACTTTTCCCGATGCCAGTCGGCCCCACTAGCAACAAGCCGTAACCCCGGCAAAGAAACCGGTTTTTCAAAAGTTCATTCGGATCATCGGTGACATGCGCCTCCAGTGCCGATAACAACTTCGCTTCCGGCGGCCCGGCTGGTTTCTCCGTCTCCCCGATTTCCTCCGCAAATTTTTCAAGGTCGAGGCTCATTCCAAAATCCTTCTTTGTTCCGGTTGCGGATTGAGATAAAGCAGCCGCTGAATCCCGTCGCCCGCAGCGCCAATGACCCGTTTCGCTCCGGGCAGCCGGGACAACCGCGAAGGATTCTTGTTTTTCCCATCCACGCCAAACCGCGCCACCAACCCGAGCAGGCGCGAAACCGTCCGGCGATAATCGTCCAAGTCCAGTGCTTCCACCCGCACCCAGGCATGATACGAACATCCGCCGCTGCTCAGGATTGCCGCCACCGGCAGCGGCAGCCGCGCAAACAGGGACAATTGCAAATCCAGCGGCAACGTGTCTGATTCCAACAGCGCAAATCGAAATGCCGTCACGTTCGCGTCACCGATTCCGCGCCCGTCCACGGGATTCATTCTCAACCACGCGCCGGCATCGCTCGAATCCGTTCCGCTTTCCGCAAACCGCGCAACGAGCTGGTCCCGCTCAGCCGTCAAACCGCAGCCCTTGGGTCTCGCCTTGCTTTTGCCGTTGCGTTCCGATGTCGGCTCAAAATCCGTCACAAAATTGATCTGCTCCCCCGGCTGGTACAGAGCGCCTACAATCAGCGCCCCGTCAAAGTTCCATTCGCCATCCAGTCGGACCAGACTAGTCTCGACCAAATCCTGCTCCGTGCACCGGAACCCCTTCAAAAACTTCTCTGTTACCGATGCTGGATTTACCACCCTCGCCGCTTTGGGAAGAGGGCAGGGTGAGGTGTGTATTTGCTGTTGTCCGCTGGACGGATGAGGTGCATCCCCGCTCAACAAAAATCCTCTCGCTTCCTTATGCTTCGCCACCGCCGCCGACTTGACCTTGTGGATCAATTCCGCCTCATTCCACGGCGGCACACACCCGGTGTTGTATTCGCGCAGGAGCGCCAGCGCATCGGCTTCGCCCAGCGCGAACCCATTCACCAGCACCGTCGCCACATGAAATGTGGCATTGTGCCCGCCCTGGCCACTGACGGCCGGCGGACACTTGGCCACATACCGACGTGCTCGTTCAATCAAATCAATCATGGTCTTGGCTCCGTTTTTTCCCTCTCCGCCTCGACCGGGGAGAGGGCAGGGTGAGGTGTCGAATCCCGCTGGCTGCTGGCTATCCCCGCCGGCACACCCGGCACGTCTGCGCCAAATGTGATTCAACATCCGACCATTTGAAGGCGACACTCCGCCCGATTTTGAAATATGGGATCAGCCCGCGCGCCATCCAGTTGTCAATGCAACGGACCGTTTTCCCTAGACGTTTCGCAACGTCCGCTTTCTTGATGAACTCCTCTGCCGGCGGCAATGCCGGCGCGGGCTGCTCAGTATTATGATTCGTATTTGCCATAGTTTTGTCCTTCAGCAGTCGAACAATTCAAAGGTTGGCCTTTGCAGCACCTCGGCAATCCGCCGTTTCATGTCTAAATCAGGCGCGGAACGTCCTGTCTCAATCCGGGAAACATGGATCTCCTTCACACCGACTTTTTCCGCGAGTTGCAGTTGCGTCATGCCTTTCAGTACCCGTGCCGCCTTCAACCTGTTATTCGCTGCCATACGGTTTTGTTTGTTACAATGGCGAACCATTCACCACTCAACTTGTATGGGCGGACAAATCACGTCCGGCGGCGGACAAATCGTGTCCGGGCAAAAAAAATCCCGTGAAGGTTTTCCTCCACGGGCAAATCCGCCGCCAACAGAGTCTAATCCCTCCAGACGACGCCTTTGGACGGGACGTAGGTAAAGCATCCAGGACGGCCCAATGCTCCGGCACGCCCTTTTCCACCCATGGACGGAAGCCACAAGTTACGTTCCAGATGGTCGCCAAAACTCCTTAAAACAACATTCGGTTCCCCGAGCCTCACTTCCGCGCTCTTCAATTCGTCAATGAAACGTCTGATCGCCTTGCGAACCCGCTCTGCGGCGTGTCCGGCAGCGTCCATCGCCTTGCCTCCACGCGCATTTGCCTCCAGCAACTCATCATATTCGTTCTGCGCCGCCACCCGCTCCGACTCAATCAAAGTCACGTCCTGTGTCTGCGCTTCAAGCTCAGCCAGCTTGGTTTTCAGTACAGTGCCGATTCCGCCCGTCAGCTTTTTCCCGGCGGCTTCCACAATCACGCCGCCAATCTCTTCATCACCATCACCCAGCCCTCTCGTCCGCTCGATACCCGAAAACCCGCCAATCAGCGGACTCCCATCCACACGCGCCTCTAATTCCACCGCATGAATCGGTTCATCCGGTGGATTTTTCAAAAGATAATCAACCAGGACCAAACCGCGCTCCTCTTCCATCACCGTAACATTGCCTTGGAATACCAAACGCCACGCTTTAAGCCCTCTGCCCAACCGATACACATTCGGCCCTTCCTTTTCGTCCTCCCACCGCTTTTCCTGCCGTTCGTGGCATTCCTTCACCGGGGGAGTTGCCGGCGTCACCGCGCCACGGGAATCGTATGTCAGCCGTAAAAGGCAATCCGGCGACAGTGTTCTCTCCCGAAGCTCCTTCGCTTTACTCGCCAGCATTTTCTCGATTGCCCCGTTCACCTCTGCCGCATGACGCTGCTGCAATGCCAGCACCAAATCAGCGACTTGGTCCGGCTTCCCAGGCAAATGACCAAAAACCCGGACCACCTCGGGATAACTCGTGATCAAATCCGCCACGTCCCGCAGTTTCGCAATTTTGTTTGCGCGCTCCACATACGACGCAATCATCATCCGGTCTTCGCGCTTGGGCCGTTTTCCGGTGAAGACGTCCGACCCGTACCGCTCCGCCGGGTCGTGGTCGTTTGCCCCGGCTGCCACAATTCCCAGCCGCCGGTCAATGCACTGCGAACACACCCCGCAATGCGGATGCTCGCGTGAAAACTCATGGATGTGGGCACAACTAATTGACGCCCCAATCAATTCCCCGCAACCGGCCTCGACAATCCGCCGGACAACATCCGCCTTCGTGTCCCATATAAAATCGTTTTCAACCCCAAACGTGCCGCCGGCAACAGCCGTCAACAGCTTGCGCAGGCACGTCAGCGTTCGCGGATGCGTCGTCCGCGTCGCCTTCGTTCCCACCACTTGCGCGGATACCGGCAGGTTCATGCTCACGATGCCGTTTTCGTAAAACCGTATGCAGTCCAGCCCCAGCATCTTCGCCACCGTCGCCCCCATCGCCGCAAAAAGAAAAGACCGCGTCCGCTGGGTGTAACTTTTGTTTAAATCACTGTCCTTCCAGGCCCGCACATGCACGTGCATCGGCCGGTATCTTTCGGCCTTCTTCGCCAGCAACTCTTCTAAATTCTTTTGGACGTTGTTCAGCTTCGTTGTCGGCCGG
>JBGPDH010000150.1:0-8884 GCA_041482195.1 Verrucomicrobiia bacterium | reverse complement strand
TCACGCCTACGGCGTTTGAAATGTGCACTTCCTGGATCGGCAACGTTAAGCGCCCCAACCATTTCTATTTCAGCATGTCACGAATGTCGTGATTGTTATTATGCAATTGCCGCCAGTTTCTTATTGGCCTGGGCGATGACGGCAATTGTGCTTTTGTCGGTGTTGAATACGGAGTTCAGACCCTGCGGTTCACTGAACGGGTCGCCCATGAGCGTGGCGGCGGTATCCATCCTGGTCAATAATACACATTTCTTGTCTGCATGGACTCCACCTGCCAGAATCGATTTCAACAGAAAATAATGTGTGAAATCTATGAGCCTACTGCGCGCCATTATCATCGTTATCGGTTTGCTGCCACTGTGGTTGTTACCCGTTGGAGGAAGTCCGGTTTATCCGGTAAAAATCAGCGGCAGCAATCCGCGCATTCTGGTTGACCAGAATAACATCCCATTTTTGATGGTAGGCGATTCACCGCAGTCCCTGGTTGTGAACTTGTCAGCCACGAACGCAGCGTTTTATGTGGCCGACCGTGCAACCAACGGGTTTAACACTCTGTTGATGGATGCCATCTGCACCACCTATACCTTTGGGCGACCCAATGCCAGCCTGGTGGATGGAACCTTGCCTTTCACGAACACCATTGCCGGCGGTTATTATGATTTGACAACGCCAAACCCGGCTTACTTCTCCTACGTGGACCAAATTGTGAACCTGTGCGCTTCGAATGGAATTGAGGTCATGCTTGACCCGATTGAAACCGGCGGCTGGCTGCCTACCATGCTGGCCAATGGCACGACCAATTGCCGTGCCTATGGTCAATACCTTGGAAACCGTTATAAGAATTTTCCGAACATTATCTGGAGCAACGGGAATGATTTTCAAAACTGGAGCAACTCTGCCAATGATGCAGTGGTGCTGGCGGTGGCGGCAGGGATCATGGACAACGACATGAATCACCTCCAGACCGTAGAATTAGAATTCTATATCAGCAGTTCATTGGATGACACGAACTGGGCGCCCATCATCGGACTCAATGCCGCGTACACCTATTCTCCGACCTACGCGGAAGTCCTGCACGCCTACAACCAGGCAAGCACCGTGCCGGCCTTCATGGTGGAAGCCAATTATGAATACGAGACGAACCCCATCACCGACGGTGGCTCGCCACATATACTGCGCATGCAGGAATACTGGACGATGCTCTCCGGCGCGAGTGGTCAGCTTTATGGTAATTATTATTCTGTGAGATTTCCATCGGGCTGGCAGAACTATCTCGATTCACCGGGCGTGACTCAACTCCAGTACATGGCGAATCTGTTCGGTTCACGACAGTGGTATAACCTTGTACCCGATCAGACCCATGTCTTTGTGACTGGTGGTTACGGCCAGTTCGCCTCAAGCGGCTTCCTCACAGGCAACAACTACGTAACATCCGCTTTAACGCCTGACGGCTCGCTCGGCATGGCCTATCTGCCGCAGGGCGGAAGCATAACCGTGGCCATGACCAGATTCCAGAACGCGGTTACCGCCCGCTGGTTTGACCCCAGCGCGAATACCTTCACAAACATTGCCGGTTCGCCATTCTCAAATACCGGCCCCCAAAACTTTACGTCACCGGGCAACAACAGCGCCGGGGAGCTGGATTGGGTTCTGCTACTGGAATCAGGATCAGTCACCAACCCGGTGATTCAAGCCGATCTGGGCGTGGCTATGACCGGGCCTAGCCAGACCGTCATCGCCAACAATTTGATGACCTATAGCGTCACCGTGACCAACCTCGGGCCGAATGCCGCGTCCAATGTCATGCTCACCAATACCCTGCCGCCGGGCGTGATTGCGATTTCCCCAACGAACCAAACCGGCGGCAGCAATTTAATTTACAATTTGGGCATATTGATAAACGGCGGCTACACGAATCTGCAATTCACGGTTGAGCCAACCAACGTGGGGGTCCTGTTATTTTCCGCCTCCGTCGGGGCGCCGGGTGTGCTGGACACCAACGCCGCCAATAATTTTGCCGGCACCAACATTACCGTTACCAACTATCTTCCCGGCACGCTCGTGGCTTTTACCAATTCCCCGCAAATCATCAATTTTCAAAACGCGCTGACCGAGCAATCCATTACGCTGTCAAACGCCGGTGCATCCTCTGTCCCGGCCGCCATGGTCGTGGTGACCGGCCTGACCAACCAGTTGTTTAACGCCGTCGGCACGAACAACGGCAGCCCGTTTGTTTATTACAGCGCCTCGTTGGCGACGGGGCAGAGTGTGAGTTTATTGCTGCAGTTTTATCCCCGAGGTTATTTCCCTTTCGCCAATTCGCAGTTGTCCGCTTTTCCCGTGCCCTTGCCCAATTGGACTCCTCCGGCCGGAGCGAGAGGTACCAACCTCATCACCCGCATGGTCCAGCTGACCAATGGCGACATGCTGCTCGAGTGGTCCTCCACTGTGGGCAAGACTTACACGGTGGTTTACAGCGACAATTTTGCGTTCTCCAACGCCATGATTGCGCCTCCTGCCATAGTGGCTCCGGCGAACCGGACGCAGTGGATTGATTACGGCCCGCCAACTACCGTGAGCGCGCCGGCAAGTGCCGGTACCCGCTATTATCGCGTATTTCAAAACCCCTGACATGCACGCGTTCCTCTGTCGCCTTGAAACAAACGCGCATTTCCGACGCACGGTTGGATGGTGCCTGCTGACGGGCATGTGGGGTTTTGCACCGGCTGTTCCGGCTCAGTCGGATATTCCGGCTCGGGACCCGGCTTCGAGCACCTTTATGCGGATTCCCTCGGACACGGATGATTGGACACCGCATCTCCGCGTCGGCGCGCTGGTAGGCCTGAACATCAAAGCCAATTTCAGCATGAACGGGACGTTCGGCGTTTCCGGCAACAACCCGGCCCAGGGGATTTTTGATGACGGTTATGTGCGAGTGGACAATACCGGTGACGTCGGAGGCGGCACAACTTATTGGGGATACGATAATGCGTCGCAATTGAACGGAACAGCGCTGGCGATGCACGCCGCCACCTCGTTTACCGCCAATAGCAACACAAAAGAAGATGGTGGGGCGTTTCCCGGATTCGAACTGGCCTACGGCGATGATCTTGGTCATTGGAAGCACGCGCGCGTAGGTTGGGAAGCTGGCTTTGGCTTGCTGCCGATCAAGATCACGGATAACAGTCCGATGTCGGCGGTGGTTGACCAGTCCACTTACACTTTCAACGTTGGGAATGTGGTAATCCCGCAAGCGCCTTACTTTGGCAATCCCAGCGGCAGTTCGGTGGTGATTCCGGACACCGCCTCGGCCACCAACCAGACGTTGACAGCGGGAACGGTCACTGGCACACACACGCTGGACGTGATGCTCTACACCCTGAGACTAGGGCCGTCACTCGAGTGGGATTTATCAAAGCATGTGGGCCTGTCTCTGGGCGCAGGCCCCGTCGTCGGTATCGTTTCGGGCAATTACAAATACGACGAGGTAATCACCGCCAACGGTGCCAGTGGCAAAAACTCGGGGCAGATTGACGGAACCGACTTGGTCTATGGCGGCTATGTGGACGCGACGATCATGTATCATGTGGTGGAGCACGGCGACATTTACGCCGGCGTGCAATTCATGCCGATGAGCAATGCCACCATCAGTGGTGGCGGCCGGGATGGACAATTGAATTTGAACGGACAAGTTTATTTTTCTGTCGGCATCAACTGCCCGTTCTGACTGTAAAAGACAGCACCATAGGTGCGACATCCTTGTAGAACCTGTGCGAAATTTGGCGCGGAATTTTACCGGCGATACATTTTCAAATCCGGCGAGGAATGATCTGCTGACGATGCCGCCCCTACGGGGCTGGAATGTATTCTTGGTACGGTTTCTACAAAGATATCACGCCTACGGCGTTTGAAATGTGCACTTCCTGGATCGGCAACGTTAAGCGCCCCAACCATTTCTATTTCAGCATGTCACGAATGTCGTGATTGTTATTATGCAATTGCCGCCAGTTTTTGATTGGCCTGGGCGATGACGGCGAGGGTGCTTTTGTCGGTATTGAACACGGAGTTCAATCCCTGCGGTTCGCTGAACGGGTCGCCCATCAACGTGGCGGCGGTATCCATTTTGCCTGCACTGGCGCGGCCTTCGCCGGCCCAGGTCCAGAAGTTTGCGGCCTGCAACGCACGGCCCGCTTTGCAGGATTCCGCCACCTGGTCAAACATGCGTTTGTAATATTCATCGCGCGCCAGCGTGGGACTGTCGGGTGAATACTTTTCGTGGTCGCGCGGGATGCCGAATTCCTCCAGCACCAGCGGTTTGTGGAGAATGTCTGTCGCCAATACGGTGTGCTGTTCCACATGGTCCCTGGCCTTGGCGGCGGCCTTCTCAAACTCGGGTCCGAGTTGAGGGTCTTTCAGCCAACCCCAGTTTTTCAGCCACATATGCACGGTCACATAATCCACCGCCGGACTTTTGTGACAGGTCACAAAATCGTCGGTTTTGTCCAGGCAACCATGAATGCCTTCGGAGCCGGTGCAGACCAGATGGTTCGGGTCCTGGTCGTGAATGAATTGCGCGGTTTCATCCACCCATTGGGCAAAGATCGGGACAGCGTTATTTTTATCACTGACACCGGGACGCGGTTCGTTAGCCAGCTCCCAGGTCATGATGGTGGGGTCATCACGATAAATGCGGCCGTTGACGGTGTTGCGGCGTTGGATGATTTTTCTGACATAACCGCGATAGAGTTCGTTCGCGGCCGGGGTGGTATAGAGGCGCGCGGAGAATTTCATAAAACCGCTCCAGTCGCCGCGCGCAATCTCCGGGCGGTCCGGGTCGGGAATGGTTTCGCCGTTGACCCAGCGGACGTATTGTGCGAAACCACCGGACCACTGCCAGTAGTTGGACACGAACAGAATACCGCGCATATCGCGTTTGGCCATTTCTGCCAGGGCAAAATCCAGTCCCTCCAACAGGTCTTCATCATAATCCTGGGGTGCCCGGGTGATGCCGCGAGGAATGGAACCGGCCAGCGGCGAGGTCTCCGAACCCGCCAGCAGGCGGATGTTGTTTACGCCGATGCTCTGGAGATTGTCCAGCTCGCGGACCATGCGCTCGCGTCCGCCCGGCAATCCCGCGTCGCTAAGATAGCAACAGCACCAGAAATTGGTGCCCACGTAGAAGTACGGGCGGCCCCGCAATTCGAAACGTCGATTGCGAATGGTGACAAAATCGCCGCTGGTTCGGCGGCGGTTGGTGGTGGCAGGCGAAGTGCCGGCGCAGCCGGCGGCGATGAGCGGCAGCGCCAGGGCCGTGGTTTTGATAAAAGTTCGGCGTGAAACAGGATGGTTCATAAATAATCAATTTTCGGGCACACCGACACGAAGGTCCGGCACTCGCCGCGCAGGCCCCCACGATCTGACACCCCGGCAAAACCGGAGCGCCGGGCACCGTCCCGGCGTGAACCGGCTGATTTCCGCAGCGTGCCGGGACTGTGCCCGGCGCTCCGAGTGCCAATTCGACAAGTTTTGCAGAGGTCTCGATCTGCTCGGTTTGTCCGGGGCATGGGAAGAGCTTAGCAGATACGTGGTCAGAGTGTTGTCGCCATTTTAAGTGACAAGACCGGCGCGGGGCCTCATCGTAGTCTTTCCGGCTAAAACAGAGCCACGATCCATGACTAAAAAGTCCTTCCAACAAAAACTGAAACAATTGCAGCAACAACACCGGAAACTCCTGACGCGGCCGAACCGCAAACAAAAACAGGGCAATGGCATTTTTGACCGTTACGAATTTCCCGTTCTGACCGCCGGGCACACCCCGTTGTTCTGGCGTTATGACTTCAATTACGCCGATAACCCGCATCTGATGACCCGGATGGGCATCAACTGCGTCTTCAACGTCGGCGCCATCGAATGGAACGGCAACATCGTGCTGATGACCCGCACGGAAGGCTGGGACCGCAAATCGTTTTTCGCCGTGGCCGAGAGCAAAAACGGCGTGGATAACTTCAGGTATTGGGATTATCCGGTGCAAATGCCGGATTACGAGCCGCAGGAAACTAACTTGTACGACATGCGCCTCGCCCGCCACGAGGACGGCTGGATTTATGGGTTGTTCTGTGCGGAGCGACATGATGACTCGAAGCCGGGTGATCTTTCCGCTGCCGTCGCGCGCTGTGGCATCGCGCGGACGAAAGACCTGGTGAAGTGGCAGCGGCTGGCGGATTTAAAAACGGCGGGGTCGCTGCACCAGCGCAATTGCGTTCTGCATCCCGAATTTGTGAATGGCAAATACGCGTTTTACACGCGACCCATGGCCGACTTTGCCGCCACCGGTAGCGGCGACGGCATCGGCTGGGGGTTGTGTGACGACATCGAGCACGCCGTCGTGGATAAGGAACAGATCATGGATCCACGTTTTTATCACACCATCAAGGAAGGCAAGAACGGCCTGGGTCCGGCTCCCATCAAGACCGGAAGAGGCTGGTTGCACCTGGCGCACGGCGTGCGCAACACGGCGGCCGGGATGCGCTACGTGCTTTATATGGTCTTGTGTGACTTGAAGAACCCGGCCAGGGTCATCAAATCGCCCGGAGGATATTTTATGGCGCCGGAAGGCGAGGAACGGGTAGGGGACGTTTCGAACGTGGTTTTTGCCAACGGCTGGGTGGCGCGTGCCAACGGCGAGGTGTTCATTTATTACGGCTCGTCGGATACCCGCACCCACGTGGCGACCAGCACCGTGGACCAGCTGCTGGATTACGTGCTGAACACGCCGGAGGACGGCATGCGCTCAAAGATTTGTGTCGAAGAACGCTGCCGGTTGATCAAAAAAAACCTGTCACGCGCTGGTAAAAATCAAAATGGGTTCACAGGACCGGGCGTGGTTGCATAACCCGTAGGCCCGGTATCGCGGCCAAGCTGCCCGCATCCTGTTGAGTGGGTATATGGTGGACATGCCCGGTTGTCTCCCCACGAACGCAGTGTTCCGTCATACTGTATCGAAAGACTAAATTGGGTACTGGCAGCAATCCCAAGAGATTGAGTTCCATCAGGAAAGTTCACGTGGACAGGCACAGTGGAACCGCTTGTGCTTCCGTTTCCCAGTTCACCTAGTCCACCAGGTCCCCACGCCCAATATGATCCATCGGCTGCCAGTGCAAAGCCATTAGAGTAACCCGCGGTAATTCCAATGATTACGATTCCATTCGCAGGATCCAGTCCACTGACAAACGCCGGAGTGGTAATCCCGTTCCCCCACTGCCAAACGTTTCCGTTGTTGTCGAGTGCATAGCTGCTACCCGCGCCAGCGGCAATAGCTACAATGACTGTGTTCGTCAGGTTGGTTACCAACGTCGGTGTAGAATTCCAAATATAGCTTCCATTTCCGCTCGTGCCATTGCCTAATTGACCATCATTATTGAGGCCCCATGCATAGACTAGTCCATTCGTCGTTAGCGCCAACACGTGGTATTGGCCCGCTGCTACTGAAACGATACCACTTAAATTATGCACCCCAAGAAAGACCGGAACTTGACCTCCAGAATATCCCAGACCCAATTGGCCGTAACTGTTGTCTCCACTCGCCAATACGTAACCATTGGATGAAACTGCATAACTGTTATAACCGTCACAACTAGCCGCAATGCAAATTATGTTTGTCATTGGAGCATAGCCTGAGGTTTTCAGTTGTTGCGGAATATAATAGCCAGTCATAGGGTAAGATATGCCAAGTTGACCAACAGTATCATCCCCCCATCCCCAAACACATCCGTTCACGTCCAGAGCCAAACTGTGCTCTAAACCCGCGGCTACGGCGACGACGTTCGATATACCGTTTACATGGACGGGATTAGTAATCGAACCAGAGCCTTGTACTCCTAGTGTGTCATACCAATCATCTCCCCAAGCCCATACCGAACCGTCAGCTTTCACCGCCAGACTATGACAACCGCCAGCAGCGATCTTCGAGCCAAGCGGGCCATTCGGCGGAGGGTTTAGGGGTGGTGAATTAATTGGACCCGGAAAGTTGGACGGTGGACGTGGGAGGGGCACTATGGGATATGGCGGCATCTGACTCGGCCCTCCGCCTCCGGTTCCTCCGACCTGACCAACAGTACCGGGTGCAGCAGGTGTGCCGATGCCTAAGCTTGCCAGCGAAGGCGGAGTAACTCCCCGTTTCATCCAGACGACTATTTTATAGTAAGGACAAATACCAGATACTGTGTAACTAATCCAAGGCGGTAAACCGCACGTCCAAAACCCAAAATGAGTATAAAAATAACAAGGATTAGTTTCAAATGTATAATCAACCGTCCAAATTAATGCTCCGTGGACATCAGTTCCTTGATAATGCGTTGTTGTAGTTCCGCAGCCCGAGATCGGGTTAATGGCGAATGGCGACCAAAACTCCGGGCCACAATCCCCAGAGGCTCCAGGCGGATTTGAAACATCGTACACTGTGGAATCCGAAGGGTACCAACTGGGAACGCCATTTACAATCGTTCCCCATTGTGCACAGTGGTAAGCATAAGTTGATATTTCAACAACCGGACACCAAGTAAAATCATACGTAATTGCCTCATTGTAATACTCGGCAAACCCTCTATATGTGGAGTTACCATTCACACTTATTTCATCAGTCGTGTTCGCAGATAAGCTATCCCAAGGCGAGTCAGCGAAGCTAGTATACTCGTTTCCTCCTGTTGTAAAAGAAGCCCACACATATGTATAAGTGGTATCCCCATTTGCCGAACTTGGTACGCTTGGGTAGAACGCGGGATAAGCTACGTGTTCTAGAGCGCCTGCTTGCCAAACCGAAAGAAACACTGCCGCGAACGTTCCAAGTATTCTAGACCAAGTATGCCAACTGGACGCGAGGGTTTTG
>JBGPDH010000149.1:0-8906 GCA_041482195.1 Verrucomicrobiia bacterium | reverse complement strand
ATGATTGTTTTCGAAGGGAGGAGCGTCGCGAATCCCAAAGAGCAAGGCCGACAGGATCTCAGGTAACTCGCCCCTTCGGGATTTGGAACGCCGGCGCGGCGACCCTCGCGGCTAATCAAGTTTCCTTGCGCGTCAATCGTAAATCGTGAATCGTAAATCTCAATGATCCTGGGCACTGGCATTGACATCATCGAAGTAACGCGGATCGCTGCCTCCTACGAAAAATTCGGCGAGCGGTTCGTGAACCGGATTTTGTTGCCGGACGAAATCGCGTATTGCCGGTCGCACAAGAACCCGGCCCCGTTTCTGGCCGCACGGTTTGCGGCCAAGGAGGCGATCTCCAAGGCATTCGGCACCGGCATCGGCGCGGCGCTGGGCTGGCAGGACATGGAAATCCGGCGCAAGGAATCCGGCGAGCCCTTTGTGGTGCTGCACGGGAAGGGGGAACAATTGTTTGCCGCACGCGGCGCGAAACGACTGCTCATCAGCCTGAGTCACACGGCGAATTACGCGGCGGCGACGGCGGTGTTGGAAGCGTGATTCGTTGAGGCGTTAAAGCGTTGAAGCGAACGCGCCTGTTCACGCTTCAACGCTTCAACCGTTTAACGCTTTAACGCTTTGCCCTTCCTCTTTAGACTGTATCCATGGAGCCGGCGGTTATGACGGCGGTGGCGTTGATCTTGATTTCGGCCGGTGCGAGTTTCTTTTTCGCGCTGGCGGAGGCGGCCTTGTTGTCGCTCAGCAAATACCAGGCGCAGCAACTGGCCGAACGCCATCCCCATGCCGGAGCCGTCGTGGCGCGGCTGCTCGAACAACCGCAGGATTTGCTGGCCACCATGGCGCTCGGCAACACGTTCGCCAACGCGGCCATGCTCGCCGTGGTGTTGCAGATGGTGTTCGACGGCCGGTGGCCGTTCCTCATCACGGTGGCTGCATTGTTGGCGCTGATTCTCCTGGGTTGTGAAGTCCTGCCCAAAACCCTGGCCGTACGTCAGCCGGAACGCTGGGCGCGGCGTATCGGCTGGTTGCTCCTGTTGTTCCAGAAATTTACCACGCCGTTGCGTTACGTGGCGCAGAAAATGAACGTGGTGATCCTGAAACTGGTCGCACCACAGTTTGCGAGGCTGACCCCCGCCCTCACCGACGGGGAATATCACGAACTGCTCGAAATGGCTTACCAGCAGGGTACCCTCGCCGAATCGGAAAAAGAAATCATCCTGCAAATCATCAGCCTCGACCAGCGGATGGTGCGCGATGTGATGCGACCGCGCACGGGCATGGCCTGCATTTCCGATGACGCCACGGTCGAGGAAATGATTGCGGCAGCCAGAAGGTTCAAGCACCGCCGCCTGCCGATCTACGACGAAACGCCGGATACCATCGTCGGCATCCTGAACACCCGCGCGTTGCTGATCAATCCAACGATTGACCTCGCCGATGCGATTGAATTTCCGTCGTTCGTGCCGGAGACAATGAATTTGCTGCAACTGTTTCAGAGCCTGCAGAAACAGCAGCGCGGGCTGGCGGTGGTACTGAACGAATTCGGCAGCACGGCGGGGGTGGTGACCATGGAAGACATTCTGGGCCTGCTGGTCGGCAAAATCCGCGCCGAAGGGCGGCAGGCGGAGGGCTTCGTCATGGAAAAACTGACGCCGGGCCGCTGGCGGGTGAACGGCACGATGCGATTGGACGATTTCCGCCGCGAATATCCCGCGCTGGGGGTCGTGGCCGAAGCCGAAACCATGGGCGGGCTGCTCGTGCATTTGCTGGGCGTCGTGCCCGATACCGGCGAATCCGCAACGTTCAACGGCTTGAAACTGACGGCGCAGGCGGTGGACGACCGGCGCGTTCGGGAAGTGCTAGTTGAGATTGTGAAATAGAAATGGAACTCTCGATACTCAGCGGGGTGTTTTTGGGGGCGTGCCTGGCCCTGTCGTTTCTGCTGTCGGGCATGGAGGCGGGCGTATTTGCGCTGAACCGGCTGCGGGTGCGGCACCTGGCGCGCGCGGGCCGGCCGTCGGCCCGGTTACTCCACGATTTTCTCGAACACCCGGAAAATTTTCTTTGGACCATCCTGGTCGGCAACACCCTTGCCAATTTCATCATTTTGGGCTGGGTCGTCGCCAATCTGCACAACCGGTTTCCGGGGCGTTACCTTTTAATCACCGGCCTTTTTGCCGTCATTGTATTTTTGTTCTACGCGTTGTGTGATCTGCTGCCGAAGATGCTGTTTCGGGCGCACCCCAATCAACTGTGTCTCTCGGCAGCCCGGGTCTTTCGGCCCGTCCATTTTGTACTGCGTCCGCTGGTGGCAGTGGTGGAAGCCACGGCGGCGGGAGCGTTGCGCTGGACCGGCGGGCACGCGTTCACCGGCCGCCCATTCGGCAACCGCGAGGAAATGCGCGCGGTGATGCAGGAATCCGCCCAGGCCTTAACCACCGGCGAACGCGCCATGATCAACCGCGTGCTCGACCTGCAATCCTTGACCGTCCGGCAAATCGCCATGCCGCTCGCGCAGGTCGTCACGGTGGAAACCCAGACTCCGATCGGCGAGGCATTGACCCTCGCGCGCGAACGGAAATTTTCGCGCCTGCCGGTCTGGGAAACGCGCACCGGACAACGGCGTATTGCCGGATTGCTCATCCTGGGACCGTTGTTGTTCCGCGACGATCTGGATTTGCAGAAACCCGCCGCCGCGCACATGACGCCCGCGCTGTTTCTGGACGAGGACACGCGTCTGGAAGTCGCGTTCCGGCGGATGCAGCGGGCTGGCGAGCGACTGGCCATCGTGTTGGGCCGTGACCGGCAGGAATCGGGCGTGGTTACCCTGGAAGACATCTTGAAAGTCATGTTCGGCGAGGTGAAATTGTGAATCCGGACCTGATCATCCACAACGGTGTGAACCTGCTGGCGGTGGTGCTGCTGGTGCTGCTGAATGCGTTTTTTGTCGCAGCAGAACTGGCCCTGGTACGCATCCGCGACACGCAACTGGCGGCACTGGCAGCCAGGGGCAATCGCCGGGCGAAAATGGCGCTCCATATCCTTTCGCACATTGACACTTATATCAGCACAACACAGTTCGGCATCACGCTGGTAAGCATGGCCCTCGGCGTGGTCATCGAACCGGTATTCCGTGACCTGTTGGCGCCGCTCTTCGACCTGCTCAAAATCACCTCGGCGGAAGCCCAGCGTGGCATCGCCATCGGCGTCGGTTTCTTCGTGAACTGTTATTTGCTGATTGTGGTCGGCGAATTGGTACCCAAGGCCATAGCCATCCGACGCACATTGCAGACGTCATTGTGGGTCGCCCGGCCGCTGAACTGGTTTTATCGTTTGTCTTATCCGTTCATCTGGCTGCTGTACCGCTCATCCCAGATCGTGGTACGGCGGCTGGGTTTTTCCGCCGAGGAATTGCGCAGCGCGCCTTCGGAGGATGAAATGCGCCTGGTACTCGCCACTACGCGGAGCGCAGCCGGCGGGCGGAATCTTATCCTGAACGCCCTCGACCTGCGTTATCGCGTCGTTCACGAGGTCATGCGGCCACGCCATGAAATCACCGTCTTCGACACCGCCGCGACGCTGGCCGATTGCGTCGCATTGGCGGAAGAAACGCGCTACTCGCGCTATCCGTTGTGCGAAAACGGGGACCTGGACAGGACGCGCGGCGTGGTGCACATCAAGGACTTGTATCTTGCCGCGCGCGAAGCGGGGCGGACAGCGGCGGCTTTGTTGCCGGTGGCGCGCAAACTGGTTTACGTTCCCGAATCCGGCCGGCTGGAAAAATTGTTGCAGTTGTTTCTCGAACGGAAATTGCACTTTGCGATTGTCGTGGATGAATACGGCGGCACCGTCGGCATCGCGACGCTCGAAAATGTGATTGAAGAACTCGTCGGCCAGATCCAGGACGAATTCGACCAGGAAAAACCGGAGCTGGTGCGCGTGGACGAAAACGCCTGGGAAGCCGCCGGCACGTTGCCGTTGCATGGCCTGGAAAAAATCATCGGCGAAACGCCGCACGAGGAAGGCATCGCCACCGCCAGCGGTTGGTTGACCCGGAAGCTCAGTGGTTTTCCCAAGGTCGGCGACATCGTCCGGGCCGGCCCCTACGAGTTGCGGGTGGAGGAAATGGACGGCCCGCGCGTGGCGCGCTTGAAAATCACCAAGCACACCGTCGAAACGGAATTTCTGAGAAGGCCGGGGCAGTGACCGGAATCACCAGGTCCCGCCGCGAATGGCAAACACCGTGACCGCGGCGGCCAGAATTCCATCCGCTACTGCCGCGGACAAAAGCCCGTTTTGCGCGCAGCCGGCGCCGAACAGCAAAATGGCCCCCAGCCAGACGGCAAATGGATGAAAATCGGGCGTGTTTCGCTTGCCCGGTTGTTTGTTAATCAGGGCGGGTGCGATGACGACCGAGATGAGCACCGACATCGCCGCCCAGGCCAGGAAATTCGACAAGGGTGTGCCCTGCCATGTCACCGGAAATTTTGTCGGCGTCCACAACCAATAATGTTTCACCCGCGAGGCAAACGGTTCCATGGCAAAATCGAAGAGGAGCGCCAGCAGCGCCGTCACCCCGATGAGCCAAAAACCGTAGGCATTGATTTTTCGCCAGGGCCGCAGGATGAGCCGCGCGACGCCGCGCGCGTTCAGAATGGCCAGAATCCAGATGAACGGCACGGCCCACGGCAGAGTTTGGAAAACCACAGGTCCGAATTCCGCTCCGAACTCGAACGGGCCAAACGGGATTCCAGTGATGACCCCCAGGGCGTGCACCGCGCCGCCCAGCACGGCAATGATGAACGTTGCCAACAAGACATTTTGCAGCGGTAACCGTTGCGCCAACGCGGTGATGGCACACGCCACACCGGACACCAACAGGACCAGCTCAGGCCAGCCGGGATGACCGGGGAGCTTCAACGGCTTGAACAGTATCACCATGACGAGCACAAAGGCGGCAGCGAACACAATGGTCGACAGCCAGTAAAAGCACAGGGCGACGAGGGCTTCGGAAGAGACCTTGCTTTGTTTTCTGAGCGGCATGTACTTCGGGTAATTCTACCTGAAACGGGCAAGTTCGCAATCTTATGAATGAACGGATTCCTTCAAAATCGTCGCCGAAGGATTTTTAGCCACGGATTGAACACTGATGGAACACGGATTGGGGATTTGTGGTAACGGCCTCCCTCGCCCCGGCCCTCTCCCCAGGGAGAGGGAGAATCACTCGCCGCACTTTTGGAATGGCGTGCGACTGGATTGGCCTAACAGTTTTCTGTTAGCCAGAGGACGAATGACAGCGCTTCTTTTTCCAAGGGGAGAAGGTCGGGATGAGAGCGAGTGTTTAAATTAAAATACCGCGCGAAGCGTGCGAAGCGGCCAAATCCCGTGCCTGCTGGAGAAGGAGGTTTGAAAATAGCCTCGCCCACCAAATTGCACCAGTGCCTTCTATCTGGACCGTTTGACAAACCGGGCTTCGCATCTAAGCTGACCGGACTTATGGAATACAGACTGCTCGGAGGTTCGGGATTCAAGGTTCCGGTATTGACACTCGGGACCGGCACGTTCGGCGGCAAAGGCGAATTGTTCTCCGCCTGGGGCAACAGTGGCGTCCCTGAAGCCAAACGGCTGGTGGACATCTGCCTGGATGCCGGATTGACCATGTTCGACAGCGCAGACGGTTATTCCGACGGCATGGCCGAGGAAATCCTCGGCAAAGCCATTGCCGGACGGCGCGATAAAGTTCTCATTTCCACCAAAGCCACGTTTCGTCTGGGAGACGGACCGAACGACGTTGGCTCGTCACGCTTTCATCTGCTGCGCGCCGTTGAAGGCTCGCTCGAACGCCTCGACACCGATTACATTGACCTGTTTCAGTTGCACACCTTCGACGCGATGACGCCGGTGGAAGAAGTATTGAGCACGCTGGATACGCTGGTGCGTGCGGGAAAAATCCGTTACGTCGGGTGCTCCAACTTCTCCGGTTGGCATTTGATGAAATCGCTCACGGTCGCTGACAAATACGGTTATCCGCGATACGTGGCGCATCAGGCGTATTACTCGCTGATTGGCCGCCATTACGAATGGGAGTTGATGCCGTTGGGCCTCGACCAAAAAGTCGGCGCGGTCGTGTGGAGTCCGCTCGGCTGGGCGCGGCTGACAGGAAAAGTCCGGCGCAGCCAGCCGTTGCCGCCGGTCTCGCGCCTGCAATCCAAATTCAACACGGATATCGGCCCACAAGTGTCGAATGAATTCCTTTACGCGGTGATGGATATCGTCGATGAAATTGCGAAAGAAACCGGCAAGACCGTTCCGCAAATCGCCCTTAACTGGCTGTTGCAACGCCCGACCGTTTCAACGCTGGTGATTGGTGCGCGCAATGAAGAGCAATTACGGGACAATCTCGGGGCAGTTGGTTGGAACCTGACATTGGACCAAATGGCACGGCTGGACGCCGTCAGCGCGATTCCGCCGATTTATCCTTACTGGCATCAGAAATTTTTCTCCGAGCGTAATCCGTTCCCAACGGCGTAGTTAAATTTCGCGCGGAGGATGCGAAGTCGGCGAAGGGTTTTCAGCCACAGATACGACACAGATTCGCTTTGTGGTAACGACCTCCCTCACCCCGACCCTCTCCCCAAGGAGAGGGAGAATCATTCGCCGTGTTTTGGGAGTGGCGCGTGACAGGATTGGCTGGTTGTTTTTCCGCAAATGAGAAGACGTACAAAGGTGCCTCCTTCTCCTGGGGGAGTGTTTAAACTAAAATACCACGAGAAGGAAGCGAAGCGGCGAAGGATTTCAATGACCTAGCTTCACCGCGTTCGTTTCGGTAAGCGATCGTTTATACGCTAACCGCATGTGAACATTATAAGCTTCAACCTTTTTCTCGACTGAATAGCGTTCTGGGTAGGTGCTCGACGGAAAATATGCAGCAGTCCCAACTCTTTGGCAATGACCTGAGCCGACTTCCCACTGGCAAGCCAGTTTTGCACAGCTTCGCGCTTGAAGGTTTGGTCGAACTTACGACGCATTTTGACAGAGGTTTCTTTGATAGCTTTCAGCATACACGTTTACCCAATTCTCCGTCCGTCAATTCGAGGCAGCCCCACTTCAGCAATTACGCTGAAAATCAGCGCAAGCAGCGGAGCATTGAGTTTGAAAAATCGCACGGCTTTAGAATTTACTGATTGCCGTTTCGATCCTCCCCATCACCTTTTCCTTTCCCAGCACTTCGAGCAGATGATACAGGCTTGGACCGGCGGGTTTGCCGGTCACGGCGAGACGGCAGGGATGGACCAAAACACCGGCTTTGACACCGAGTTGCTTGGCTGTCTCTTTTAACACCATTTCCAATGATGCGGCGTCGAATTTGTCCAGTTTCGCAAAGGCGTCGCGGAGTTTTTCCAGCCGCGGTTTGTTCTCGGGCACAAAATCCTTTTTCGCGGCTTCGGCGTCGTATTCCACCTGGTCGATGAAATAAAATCCGGCGTAGCCGGGCAGCTCCCTGAACAGTTTGAATTTCCCCTTGCAGGTATCGAGCGCGGCCTTGACATAACTGAGCGGAAATTTATTCGTGTCGATCTTTGCACGGGCAAAGGCGTGAACGGCGAGCTCATAGAAACGGTCGTCGCCCAGCTCGCGAGCGTATTCGCCCTGCAGCCAGAGGAGTTTTTCGTGATCGAACCGCGCGTTGTGTCGGAGGATTTGCGGCAAATCGAAGGTCTCAATGGTTTCGGCCAGCGACAACTTTTCACGGTTGTCCTTTGGCGACCAACCGAGCAGACACAGATAATTCACGACGGCTTCCGGCAAAAATCCTTCTTCAAGGTAATTGGAGAGCGACGCGCCGGTATCGCGTTTGCTCATCTTGGTGCCGTCGGCGTTGAGAATCAGCGGAATGTGTGCGTAATGCGGCGGCTTCACGCCGAAAGCGCGGAAGAGTACGATGTGCTTGGCGGTGTTGCTCAAATGGTCCTCGCCGCGGATGACGTGGGTGACATCCATTTCCAGATCGTCAATCACGTTTACCAGATGAAACACCGGCTGGCCGTCGGAACGTTGGATGACAAAATCGGGGTCCGTTTCCTCGCGGTCGGTCAGTTTACGGACCACCTCGCCGACAACGACATCTTGAATCACCACCGGTTCGCGGGTCATCTTGAATTTGACCGCACCTTCGTGTTCGTAGGCGAGACCGTGTGATAACAACGCCTCGACGCGGCGCTGGTAATTTTCCTTCCGCTGGCTTTGGAAATACGGGCCGCAACTGCCTTTGCCCGGACCGGTCGCGTCGCCGGTCAATGGGCCTTCATCCCAGTCGAGCCCGAGCCAGCGCAGGCCATTGAGGATAACGTCCACGGCCTCCTGTGAATTGCGCGCGGCGTCGGTATCCTCGATACGGAGGATGAACGTGCCGCCGGTGTGGCGGGCGTAAAGCCAGTTGAACAAGGCCGTGCGCGCCCCGCCGATGTGCAAGTAACCGGTGGGCGAAGGCGCAAAGCGAACGCGTGTTTTCACGGGCCTGATTTAACCACGGATGAACACGGATGAACACGGATAAAATGCCATGTCTACCCCAATCAACGTGCTGGATCCAATTGATGCAACACTTCGCAAAGCCGCACCAGTCGCGGCACGGGCACGCCGGCCTTTTGCGCCTGACGCAATGGTTCGAGGAACATGCTTTCCAGTTCCAGCGGCTGGTCCCGCTCAAAATCAATCAGCGTGGACGCCTTGTAGGCGCCCATGATGCGGGTACGATTGATGTTTTCCTCCGCCAGCGATTGCGGAAGTTCATAACCCAGCGCATTGGCAGCGGCGATGACTTCGAGCATCAATTCGCGGACCATTTGTTCCCAACGCAGATCGCCGAGCAGGAGGTCGGTGGTAAAAACATTCGAGTGACGAGT